>REBP01000078.1 GCA_007692665.1 Gemmatimonadales bacterium
TACCGGCGAGGTCCTGACGGGATTCGTGGGCTTTCGATCTGCGAACCTGGGGCACACCTGAAACTACCGGAAGGGGCCGGAAGCGTCAACATTTCTCGCGCCGGCGCCTGGCGGGATCCAGCGTGCGGAAGGGGTCAGAACCCTCGACGCCCCGGGGCATCCCCCCGCACCCACGCCCCCTCCACCCGTTCGATTCGCGGCATCTCTCCGGGCGGAAGGAGCACCGCGACGACATCGAAGCGAATCCTCGAGAATCGGGAGGCGGCACTCCGGGCGGGGAACTCCGTCCGGAGCCAGGCCGCAGCCGCGCGCTCCACGTCCCGGCGCTTCGCCGGCGAGACGGCGGCCAGCGTTTCGCCCAGGGAGGCGGTTCGCCGGGTCTTCACCTCGACGAAGGCCAGCGTCCCCCCCCGCGCCACCACCAGGTCGATTTCCCGGGGGCCATCCCTCCAGCACCGCGCCAGGATCTCCCACCCGTTCCGCTCCATCGCCCTGGCAGCGAGTTCCTCGCCAAGGCGTCCGGTCCGCATCCTCCGCCCCATCCAGTCCCCCCGGGGCAGGCCTCCCCGGACCCGCCACGGGCGCCGCTCACGGGCACCTGCCGGAGCCCTTCGGCCCCAGGCAGGGAGCACGGTCACGCGCCACGGTGCGACCGCAGCATGGGCCGCTCCCGTCGAGTCCTCCCTCACCCGCCCATCGTCACCTTCAGGATGCGGTGACGGCCGGGGCGACCCCATGGAGGGACGGGACAAAGTCCCGGTCAATGGCCCGGGCAATGACACGGATCTGTCCCATGAGGTCGGCGAACTGTTCCGGATACAGGGACTGCGCCCCGTCCGAAAGGGCTTCTTCGGGGCGCGGATGCACCTCGATCATGAGCCCGTCGGCGCCGGCGGCCACGGCAGCCCTGGCCATGGGCGTCACCTTGGCCCGGATCCCCGTCCCGTGGCTGGGGTCGGCGATGATGGGAAGGTGCGAAAGGGACTTGACCACCGGGATCGCGGTGAGGTCGAGCAGGTTCCGGGTGTGGGTGTCGAAGCTCCGGACCCCGCGTTCGCAGAGGATCACCTCTCCGTTCCCCTCGGCGAGGAGGTACTCGGCCGAAAGCAGGAGCTCCTTGATCGTGGCCGACATCCCGCGCTTCAGGAGGACGGGCTTTCCGCACTGTCCAGCAGACCGGAGCAGGGCGTAGTTCTGCATGCTCCGGGCGCCGATCTGCACGATGTCGGCGTATTCCGCCACGGCCTTCACGCCCTCGGCGTCCAGCGCCTCGGTGACCACGGCCATTCCCGTGGCCTCGCGGGCCTCGGCCAGGTACCGGAGACCCTCGATCCCCAGACCCTGGAAGGAGTAGGGCGAGGACCTGGGCTTGAAGGCGCCGGCCCGGAGGATCGTGGCGCCCATCTCCTGCAGGAGGTGCGCCGTCTCGAGGATCTGCCCTCGCGACTCCACCGCACACGGGCCCGCCATGACGGCGATCTCGCTTCCCCCGATCCGGGTCCCGTTGGAGAGGGTCACGATGGTGTCCTCCTCCTTCCACTCGCGGGATACCTGCTTGTAGGGATGACTGACCGAGATCACCTCGAGCACGCCGGGAAGCCCCTCGAGGCGTGCGGAGTCGACACGGCCGTCGTTTCCGATGAGACCGACGGCGGTGCGCTGGAGGCCGGGAATCGGGCGGGCATCGTAGCCCATGGCCTGGATCTGGTCGACGACCCGTCCGATTTCCTCTTCGGAGGCGTTCTGTTTCATGACTACGAGCATGTTCTCATCTCTGTCAGGTAGGTCCCGGACGGCCGCAGCCGCCTTCCCGTGCACGGAACGCCGTGCGGACCGGAAGGGCCCGCCGGGGAGCCCTCGCAGCGCGGCGACGGTGTCAGGATTTTCTTGAAGGATGCTGAAGAAGTCGCACTTCCCCCGGTCCGACCGCAAGGGTCAGCCCGTCGCGCCCCACTTCCACCGCCCCCCCATACCCCCCGCGGGCCAGAAGATCCGGCAGCGCGCCGGGGTCGAGTCCCGGGTACGCGTGGACGGGGATCAGGAGCCCGGGATTCGCCGTGGAAGCCATGGTGGCGAGGCTCCCGGGGGAGAGGTGGGTGGGGAGGTCGGTGCCGTCGGGGACGGCGCATTCGGCCACGAGAACCTCCACGCCGCGGAAGAACGCTCCCAGCCCCGGAAGGGGTCCGGTGTCGCCGGTATACCCCACCCGTGCATCCCTCGCCTCCACGCGCCACGCCAGTGCCTCGGGGGTGTGCCGGGCCCGGTGGGCGACGAGCCTGAGCCCGGCAGGCGCATCGGCCCACGTCGCACCCGGCTTGACCTCGTGGACGTGCAGGGGAAACCCGGGCTCGAGGAGCCAGTCCCCGAATGCCGCTGCAAGTCCGTCCATTCGCATCCGGAGGCCCCGGGGGCCGACGATCCCGAGCGGTTCGGTCCTGCGGGGCTCCCTGCCGTCGGATCCGAGCCACTTGAGGGCCCAGAGCACCGGGGCAAGGTCCCCGATATGGTCCGTGTGGAAATGGCTCAGCACGATGTGCGTGAGTTCCCGCCAGGGAAGCCGGTCCCGGGCCATCCCGTGGAGGGTTCCGGACCCGCAGTCCAGCAGGATCCGGAGGCGCGCCGCGGCGTCCGGGCCCGTCCCGTCCGACGCCCCCGCAGCCTCGGCCGAGACCCAGTGGCCGGAGGAGCGCCGGGTGTCGTCCGGCAGGAGCACCCCCGAGCCGATGATCCCCACCGTCAGGGGAAGCGGCGTCTTCCCGTCGAGTCCTCGCTGCCGGGTCTTCCGTTCGCGTGCCATGGCGTCAGGCCGAGATCCCGGCGACCTCGAAGGCGTCCTCGAGCTTCACGCCCACGATCCGGCTCACGCCGGGCTCCTCCATGGTCACGCCGTAGATCCAGTCCGCCGCCTCGATGGTGCGGGGATTGTGGGTGATCACGACGAACTGGGTGTCGGCCTTGAATTCCTGGAGCAGGTGGATGAACCGCCCGATGTTGGACTCGTCCAGGGGGGCGTCCACCTCGTCCAGCACGCAGAAGGGGGAGGGCTTGACCAGGTAGATGCCGAAGAGCAGCGAGAGCGCGGTGAGGGCCCGCTCGCCCCCGGAGAGCAGGTCGATGCGCTGGGTCTTCTTCCCCCGGGGCGACGCCTGGATCTCGATGGCCGAATCCAGGGGATCTTCGGGATCCTCGAGCCAGAGGTCGCACTCTCCGCCCTCGAAGAGCCGCTGGAAGGTGGTGCGGAAGTTCTCGCGGATCTTCTCGAAGGTCTCGTGGAAGAGGCGGGTGGCGGTGAGGTTGATCTCGCGGATGGCCGCGCGCAGGTCGTTGCGGGCCTTCACGAGGTCGTCGTGCTGCTCCTTCAGGAAGGAGAGGCGCGCGCTCTCCTCCTCGTGTTCCTCCACGGCGAGCTGGTTCACCGGGCCCAGGCGGTCCAGCGCCTCGGCGACTTCCCGGGCTTCGGTCCGGAGCTCCTCCTCGGTCCCCTCGAGTTCGGCGGCCTCCTCCAGGAGCCGGGCCATGGGACGTCCCCACTCTCCCTCGAGGCGTTCCTGGATGCGACCGATGCGCCCATCCAGCTCTCCAGCCTCGAGCTCGAGTCGGTGGCGTCGGTCCGAGGCGGCGCGCTCGGCATCCCGGGCCTCCCGGACCGCCTTTTCGGCGGCGGTGACGGCATCCTCGAGCTCGGCCCACCGGCGGTCGAGGTCGGCCAGGCCGGCTTCCGCGGCTTCCCGTTTCTCGAAGAGGGCCTCCATGGCACCCTTCCCCTCGCGGCGTACGCGGGTCGCGGTCTCGACGTGGGCGCGGAGTTCGACTTCCTCCCGGTCCAGCGCCTCGAGGCGGGCGGCCGCGGTCTTTCCGGCGGCGTCCAGGTCCCGGAGGCGCTCTTGCAGGCGGGTGCGTTCGGCCTGCAGACGGGCCTCCTCCACGCCGAGTCGCCCTTCCTCGGCCCGCGCCACCTCCCAGGCCTCCTGGATCTCCTCGACCTGGGCCTGGGCGGCCTCCCGCTCCGCCTGGAGGCGTGCGATCTCCCCACCGAGCGCATCCCGCTCCCCTCGGGCGGCCTCGGCACGCTCGACGGCCCGGGTCCCGGCCGTCCGGGTGGCCTCGACCTGGCGCTCGACGTCCTCGAGCACCCGGAGAATCCGTTCCCGCCGGTGTGTTCGCGCGAGGTCTTCGGAGCGGGCCTCCCGGTGCGCGTCCTCCGCAGCCCGGAGGGTGCGACGTGCCTCCTCCAGCGAGGTCTCCGCGGCCCTGAGTGCGGCCTGCGCGGCCTCGCGCGCCTCCCGGGCGGCGTCGGAGGCGGCGGCGGCGGCGGCGGCGGCCTTCCGGAGCTCGCGGAGCTGTTCCTTCCGCTCCAGGAGCCCGGAGACGCCCGTGGGGTTGCCGAGCCGGACCACGCCGCGACCATCCACGACCACGCCACGGCGAGTGACGCGTGCACCCGGACCCTGCGGGAGGCCCCCGGACGTCTCGTCGTCGTCCGCCTCGGCCAGCGCCACCCCGGCCAGAAGCGCGTGGATCCACGGGGCACCCTCCCCTCGGGGCTCCACGCTTGCGAGGAGCGAGCCGGCGGGGGCAGCTCCGGCCCCCGCCGAACCCGCGGGGGGTAGCGCATCGAGGGGAAGCATCACGAGCCCGCCCCCCTTCTTCCAGTTTTCCGCGAACCAGCGACTCACGCGGGCAGCGACGGCCCGATCCTCGACGACGACGGCCCGGGCCAGCGTTCCGAGGTATCGCTCCACGGCCTCGGCCAGGTCAACCGGGGCGGACAGCGCGTCGAGGAGGATCCCGTGGACGCCGGGAATCCCGGCCTCCAGGAGCTTCCGGACCACGGGATCCATGCCTTCCCGGTCCTTCTCCATCCGCTCGAGGGCCGCGCGGCGCCCGGAAAGGGTGGCGCTCCTCTCCTGGGCGGCGCTCTCGGCCTTCCGGGCTTCGTCCACGGCGGCGCGAAGCGCGTCGAGTCCCGCTCGCCCGGTCTCGACGGCCTTCCGCTCCGATGCCTCGGAGGCGGCGAGCGCCGCCAGGCGGTCGGTGAAGAGGTCGCCCTGGCCGTCCATTTCAGCGAGTTCGGAGCGGGCGAGCCGCTCTTCTTCCTCGAGAAGCCGAAGCCGGGTGGCCATTTCCTCCCGGCGGGCATCGGCGCCTTCGGCGTCGCCGCCGAGCTGGGCCTGGCGCCGGGCGATCTCGCGTTCCCGCAGCTCGACGCGCTCCAGCTCCGCCCTGCTTCCCGCCAGGCGTCCCCTGACCTGGCCGCTGACCTCGCGGGCACTGCCGAGGGCCTGGGCCACCGCAGCGAGCTGTTCCTCGACACCGGACTCCTTCCCGTCGAGCCCTTCCCGCTCGGCGCCGGCCTCGTCCCGGCGGCGAATGGCCTCCTGGCGTTCGCCGTGGATCCGGCCCAGCCGCTGTTCGGCGTTTCCTCCGCGCTCCGCTGCAACCGCCAGCTCCCGCTCCCACCGCACGAGTTCGGTCCGCAGGGCGTCGCGCGCCGCCGCAGCCTCGCTCCGGCTCCGCTCCAGGCGAACGCGCTCGATGCGAAGGGTCTCGAGTCGGGCCTCGGCGGCCTGGAGTCCGGACGATCGGGTCGTCTCGAAGGTCGAGTCCTCCGACAGCGCGGTGGAGATTTCTGCCCGCCGAAGCTCGAAGGCCCCGAGCTGGCGGCGGGCCAGGGACAGTTCGGTGTCGAGTCGACGCTTGCGAAGCTCACCCCAGCGTTCCGCCTTTCCCTTCTGACGGGACAGCGACCGCACCTTGCTCTCCACCTCGGAGAGAAGATCCTCCAGCCGCTGCAGGTCCACCTCCGCCCGTTCCAGCCGGCGGCCTGCCGACTTCCGCCGATCCTTGTACTTGCCGATCCCGGCAGCCTCCTCGAAGAGGCTCCGGCGCTCGTCGGCGCGATCCGACAGGATCGTGTCGATCATCCGGCTCTCGATGATCGAGTAGGCGTTCGACCCGATGCCCGTGTCCCTGTAGAGTTCCTGGATGTCCTTCAGTCGGCACGGGGACCGGTTCAGCATGTACTCGCTCCCGCCGTCACGGTAGACGGTCCGGGCGATCTCGACTTCGCCGTAGGGAACGGGGAGGGCGCCGTCCTCGTTGGAGAGTTCGAGAGCCACCGAACCCCGGTTGACGGGGCGGCGGTTCACCGTTCCCTGGAAGATCGCCTCCTCCATGCGGGCGCCCCGGATCGCGGACGCTCGCTGCTCCCCGAGCACCCACCGGATGGCATCGGAGATGTTCGACTTCCCGCATCCGTTGGGACCCACCACCGCCGTCAGGCCGTCATGAAAGACGACCTCGGTGCGGTCTGCGAACGACTTGAAGCCGTGAAGCCGCAGCGCACGCAGCTTCATCCGTTGAAGGCGGCCCGCCCCGGAAGGTCCACCCCGGGGATCTCGATCCAGCCGAACCAGATCGCAGCGGCAAGCCCGACGAGGACCAGGATCACCAGGAGGAGCACCCACGGGAAGGGACGGCGCGAGATGGGCCGCGCCTCCGGATTCGGCGGAGGCGCGTCCTGCGGCGCAGCTTCGGAGGCGGCAGTCACCCCGGCCCCCTCGAGTTCCGGTTTCACGGCGAGCGAATCCTGGTCGGCACGGGTCATTCCCGGCACGTCCGGGGTCTCGGTGGCGCCGGACACATCCGTCCCGTCGTCCCATCCTCCGGTGCCGGCATCCCGGGACGTGACCGGCTGGGACGTGACCGGCTGGGACGTGGCCGGCTGGGACGTGGCCGGCTGGGGCGGCGGGCCCGCCGGGACCGGGGTGCTTGACGCCGGATGAATGAGCGGATGCGCGCCCGGGCCCTCCCTCAGCTCGATTCCGACCCGGAAGACCCGGTCCGCACGGCCGGTGAGGGGCACCACCCCCTCCCGGTCCGCGGGAAGGAGGAGGAGAACAATCCAGTTCCGACCCCGCAGCGTCCGAATGAACCCGCCCCATGCCTCATGGGCCCAGGCCTCTGCCGCATCCGGAACGACCGTGCCCGCCGGGACAAGGGGAACGCCTTCGCCCGGGATCTGCAGGAGGATGCGGTCCACCGACGCCCCGAAGAAGAGCGCATCGGAGAGCCCCTCACGAGGCTGCGAGGCACTCTCGGGAGGGAGGGAGGGATTCGCGAAATCCGCATCCACGATGACGGGCTGGCGCCCACGCTCCTGCCATCCGCGAGCCAGCGCGCCGAGGGCAGAGGGAGCCCAGTCCCGCAAGGCCGGCTCCACGAGAAAGGCGATGACCTCGCCGCCCTGTTCCGGGGGAAGCAGCAGTCCCTCGGGAAGGGTTCCGGCGTCGGGATCGAGTCGTATGGTGCGCCGCGAAGCCTCGGGCATCAGGGAGCGTCCGGTGGGAGGGTGTATCCGTTCCGGGCGCGGAGAGGCGCCCACCCGGCCGAAGGTACGGGGGACAGGCGGGGTCGAGCAATCACCCGTCGTCGGAGTCGTCGGCCTTCCCCGTCTCCCGGGGAGGTTCGTCGTCGCCGAAGCGCTGGATCATCGCGTCGCCCCAGAGTCGTTCCAGCTGGTAGAAATCCCGGGCGGCGGGATGGAAGACGTGGATCACGTAGTCCACGAAATCCAGCAGGACCCACCGGCCACCCTGCAGACCCTCCACGTGGTTCGGACGGTGCCCCTCGAGTCGCAGCTGCTCCAGCACGTGGTCGGCAATGGCCCGGACCTGGATGTCGGAGTTGCCCGTGGCCAGCAGGAAGAAATCCGTCGCCGAGGAGATCTCGCGGAGATCCATGACGAGGACATCCCGCGCCTTCCGCTCCAGGGCGAATCGGGCCGCGCTGGAGAGGGGTTCGGGGAGGCCGGGGATCATGCCCTCCCCCCCTCCCGTCGCATCGAGGGGGGTGGCGTCGTTGGCGTCGTCTGTCATGTCAACCTCTGCTTGGAGAAGGAACCGGTCGCGCGGGCCCCGAGCAGGCCCGGGGCCACGCGGACCATCAGCCCTCCTCGCGCTCGACCCTGACCTCGATCTCCACCGCGACATCACCGTGGAGGCGAACCGGGACCCGGAACACGCCCAGCGACTTGATGGGCTCCTCGAGGATGACATCCCGCCGCTCGACCTCGAAATCCAGGCCATGGGTGTTCAGCTGCTCTGCGATGTCCCCGCTCGTGATGGAACCGAACAGCTTCGCATCCTCCTCGTCGCCCCCGGCACGAGCCTGGAACGTGAGCGAGACGTCGTCGAACTGGGATGCGCGACGCCGGGCTTCCAGGTAGTCCCGACGTGCCCGCTCCTCGGTCCGCACATTCTCTTCCTCGATCCGCTTGAGGTTCCCGGGGGACGCCTCGTAGGCGAGTCCCTGGGGGAGGAGATAGTTCCGACCGAAGCCGGGCTTCACGGTCACCACGTCCCCGGCCACACCGAGGTTTTCCACTGCCTGCTTCAGAATCAGCTTCATGTCGCACTCCTTCGAGTCTATTCGGGCGCGGAACCCGCGTCCCGCAACGCACGGGTTCGGAGATCAAGCCAGACATCCCCGAGACCGACAACCAGGGCACCCGCCAGAAGGACGGGCGCCGCCACGATCAATCCAACCAGGACCAGCAGGCCGCGAAACCAGGTGACCCCGCCCGTGAGGACAAGGAGCACCGCAGCGCCGCGCAGCGCCAGCAGGGCACCCACAAACACCATGAGGTTCGCCCCGAAACGCCCCCACCCTTCCGTCCATCCAGCGGCGAGGACGATGCCGACCCCGGCGATGAAGATCCAGATCATCGCATCCGGAAACCGGAACCCCCGCAGGCTTCCGATGGCCGCCGCATCACTCGTGCCACTTACCCTCTGGTGCAACCACCATGCCCCCCCCAGCCCGAGGAGAGCCGCAAGGCCCGCCTGCGCCGGAAAGAGAAAGTGCTGCGCCTCCGCCGTCCGTCGAGCCGCCTCCCCGAACGACCCTCCCCCCTCGGATCCGATCCACGAACTCCCGAGCTGCAGGGTCGCAGCCGTCCCTGCCGCGATCCGCTCCCCCACCATCAGGTCGAGGGCGTTCCACCCCCCGGAGAGGGAGAGAATCCCCACCGCCCAGACCATGGCCACACCGAGGGCGACCAGTGCCCGTTCGATGAACGGCCTCCGGGGTCCCGCCAGCGTTGCGGCGACGAAGCCACCCGCGAGGAGGAGCGTCCACCCTCGGTCGACATCGGCCAGCCCTCCTCCGCCCCCCCCGAGCAGCGCCACGGCCATGAGCACCATCCCCAGGATCACCCCCCGTGGGGGAACGCCCGGAAGAAGCAGGCCACATGCAGCCAGGGGCACCGCCACCAGCAGCACCGGGCTTCCCACCGACAGGGCCAGGCATCCCCCCAGGAACGCCAGTCCCCGAAGGCCAGGGCGCCCCTCGGAACCCGAGGAATCGGCCGAGGCCTTCATTTCCGCCCTTACCGCTCGTGGTTCTGCACGTACGGGAGAAGGGCGAGGAATCGGGCGCGCTTGACCGCGACGCCCAGGTCCCGCTGAAAGCGAGCCGTGACCTTGGTGGTCCGCTTGGGGAGGATCTTCCCCTGCTCGGTGATGAAGCGGGAGAGCGTCGAGACGTCCTTGAAGTTCAGGAGCTCGATGCGCGGGCCTTCGACCCGGCGGCGCTTTCCGCGACCACCCGAGAACTCGGGGGGGGAGCCATCCCGGCTGCCGTACTCGTCGTCGTCCTCTTCCTCGTCGTCGTCGTCATCGTCGTCGTCGGATTCGCGCTCGCCGACGGACTCCGGAACTTCGGCGAGAATGGACTGGCCCGAGGTGGGCTCCCCTTCGCTGAGGACGACCAGGTAGCGGAGGAGGTCGTCGTCGAGCTTCAGGATGCGCTCGAACTCGGGGAGAACCTCGCCGGGAGCCACGAACTGGGCGACGACGTAGCGGCCCTGCGACTGGTCCGCGATGAGGTAGGCGAGCTGCCGGATGCCCCAGTCATCGACGGCCGAGATCTCCGATCCCTCGGTCCCGGTGAGGAGGCCGTGGAACCGCTCGAGACGAGTCTGGACGGTGTCGTCGTCGAGAGCGGGATGGAAGATGTAGACGATTTCGTAGTTGCGCATGGAGGCGATTTCCCATGGTCCGTTGCGAGAAAACGGGCCCCGTCCCGAATGGACGGAGCGGGTTTAGCCAGTGAAGTTAGCCGGAAGATCAGCAGAACTCAACGTGCCCGGAGTCAGACGTTGAAGCGGAAGAGCATGATGTCGCCGTCCTTCACGACGTACTCCTTCCCCTCGGACCGCATCTGGCCCTTTTCGCGAGCCGCCTTGAGGGAGCCGAGTCCCTCGAATTCCGCGAAGTGGATCGTCTCCGCCCGGATGAAGCCCCGCTCGAAGTCGGAATGAATGGACCCGGCGGCCTCGGGCGCGGCGGCCCCCCGCCGGACCGTCCAGGCCCGGGCCTCCTTCTCGCCGGCGGTGAAGAAGGTGATGAGCCCCAGGAGATCGTAGGTGGTCCGGATGAGGCGATGCAGACCCGGCTCCGCGAGCCCGAGATCCGTCAGGAACTCCGTCCGCTCCTCCGGATCCAGTTCCGCCAGTTCGGATTCGATGGCCGAGCAGACGGCGACGATTTCGGCCTCGGGCTCCTCGGCGGCAACCACGTCGCGCAACTGCCGGACGAAGTCGTTTTCGCCGTCCGGAAGATCGTCTTCCCCCACGTTGGCCAGGTACAGCACCGGCTTCGATGTGAGCAGGTGGAAGGACCGGAAGAGCGCCGCATCCTCGGGATCCACCGAGACCTCCCGTGCGGGACGGCCCTCGGCCAGGACGGCCAGCGTCCGGTCGAGAAGCGAGACCTCGCGGACGGCCTCCTTGTCACCCCCCTTGGCCTTCTTGGCCACCCGGTCCCGACGCCGCTCCACGGTGTCGAGGTCGGCCAGGGCGAGTTCCGTGTTCACCACTTCCCGGTCGCGGACCGGGTCTACCCCTCCCAGGACGTGGGTGATGTCGGAATCCTCGAAGCACCGGAGAACATGGACGACGGCGTCCACCTCCCGGATGTTGCCCAGGAACTTGTTGCCGAGACCCTCGCCCTCCGATGCGCCCTTGACCAGGCCGGCAATGTCCACGAACTGCACGATGGTCGGGACCCGTGCCCGTGCACCCACCAGCTCGAAGATCCGGTCGAGCCGGCGGTCCGGGACCTCCACCGTGCCCACGTTGGGATCGACCGTGCAGAACGGATAGTTCTCGGACGGGGCACCCTGGGCGGTCAGGGCGTTGAAGAGCGAGGACTTTCCGACGTTGGGAAGCCCGACGATACCGGCCTTGAGCATGGTGGAGTCGCTGGAAGGAAGCGGAACTGCGGCAGGGATGGCCCGGCGCCCTGGTGACGCCTGCCCGGAGCACCGGAAGGTAGGGACGAGAGCGGGGAGGGTCAAAGCCCCCCGCTCCGGCCCCGGATCCCGCCCGCATCCGTTCCCCGGGGACGCCGGGGTTGCGGCAGGGGACAGGAAGGTAGAGCTTTTCCCGGTTATTGAACGACTTCGCTACCGAACGACTTCGAGACCTGTATCTCCTCCGAAGGCGCTGAACTGATGGATTTCTCCTTTGCCGGCCAGTACCAGGACGAACGCTTCCAGTGGGTCCGCACGGGGATTCACGAGGTAATGGAAGCAAGTGGGCACCGCTTTGTCGAGAATCCCGACGAAGCCAGGCTCGTCGTCAACTTCTTCCCGCGGGAGTCACCTGTTTCGTTCAGGCGTCGGGCCCAGGCGATCTTCGTCGTCTCGGTCACCGAGATCGAGGGGGGTGACCAGACGATCCGCGAGGCGATTCCCCGAGGGTATCCCCTCCTGGTGCGGTCGCTCTCCAACCTGCTCATCGGCCTCACGGGGCCCCGGGGATCCCGCCCGGACGCCCACTTCATCACGCCGGAGCAGGGGCACTACAAGGTCCAGGGAAGCCCGGATCTCGGGGACTTCTTCCGCAAGGTCTACCAGCGGATCGAGCCGCTGGCAACGTCACGCCTCATCATCGACAACGTCTTCGACAAGGATCTCCCGGAGGAGCTCTGGGACGGAGACGAGATCACGGAATCCATCCGGAGGGCCGGAGAACGGCTCGACGCGATGAACCTCCTGCCGGCCCCCTTCCCCATCGAGGACATCCTGTCCGAACGGGACCTCCGGCAGCTCAAGCGACTCTACGGGATCGGAGGCCTGTCGTACGGAAACATCTCGGCCCGCCTGGACGAGACCCGTTTCTGGATGAGCGCCTCCGGGGTGGACAAGTCGAAGCTGGTGGAGATCGGGCGGGACATCCTTCTCGTCAAGGACTACCTGCCCGAGACCGGCTCCATGGTCCTCTCCGTGCCCCCCGAGGTGGAGCCCAGGCGTGTGTCGGTGGATGCCATCGAGCACTGGATGATCTACCGTGAGCATCCGGACGTCGGGGCGATCCTGCACGTGCACGGGTGGATGGACGGAGTCCGGTCCACCGAGTTCAACTACCCTTGCGGCACCTATGAACTGGGTGAGGCCGTGGCCGACATCGTTCGGGACGAACCGGAACCGGGGCGCGCCGTCGTGGGCCTGAAGAATCACGGTCTCACCATCACGGGAGCATCGCTGGACGAGATCTTCGAGCGGATCGATGGCCGGCTCCTGAAATACGTCCCCATGGTCTGACCACCCGGCGGCCCCTTCCCCACCCCGGGGCCCCACGGGCGAGACCCCGGGGCGCCGGCACCGGCAGGCCTCCGCCGCCCACGCCAGGCTACCGGTTGTGGCGGTCCATGGCGACCTGGATGCCCTCGCCCATCCAGCTCCGGACCCCGGCCACCAGCGTCGGGAGCAGGTCGAGTACCACGTCCTCTTCGTCCGGCTCCATGGGTGACAGCACCCAGTCGGCCATCCCGACGCCCTCGGGAGTCCGTCCGACGCCGATCCGCAGGCGGGCCCATGCCTGCGAACCGAGCACCTGCTCGATGGACTTGAGCCCGTTGTGCCCCCCCGAACTTCCTCCGGGCCGAAACCGCACCTGGCCGACCTCCCGAGTGGCATCGTCCACGACGACGAGGAGGTCCTGGCTGAAGTCGAGCTCCGGCGCCCCGGCAAGAAGCCCCAGGGCAGCGCCGCTCCGGTTCATGTAGGTGAGCGGCTTGACCAGGATCACCCGGAACCCGTCCACCTGCCCCGAAGACACGAGTGCGGGCCCCTCCTGACGGAAAGGCCCGCACTCCAGGTCGTGGGCAAGGCGATCGATCATCCACCAGCCCACGTTGTGCCGCGTGTTGTCGTAGTCGGGCCCGGGGTTCCCCAGTCCGACCACCAGCTTCACCGGGAGGGACGTCGGCATTGGATCGCGAGCGTCCCGACGCGGGAAGGCGTCAGCTCTCGCCCCTGGCGTCTCCGCCACCGGATCCCGAACCGGAGCCCTCCTCTTCGTCCTCCTCCTCGGTGCCGATGAGCGTCGGCTCCTCGGCCTCGTCGTCCACCTCGGGCTCTTCCTCGATGCGCGGCGGATGCACGGCGCAGATCGTGACGACCTCGTCCAGCTGCAGCGTCACCCCCTCGGGGATCTCGATTTCGTCGGAATGGATGGAATCCCCGATGGCCAGCCCGGAGACGTCCAGCACGAAGCTTTCGGGGATCGCCGACGGAATGCAGCGCACCGGGACTTCGTAGACCACCTGCTCGAGCATGCCGCCCTCGTCACGGACGCCGATGGGCGTCCCATGGAGCGAGAGGGGAACCGTGAGCTCCAGTTCGACTCCCTTCTCGACGCGGAGGAAGTCGACGTGCAGGATCTCCGGGCGGAAGGGGTGCGCCTGAACCTCGCGAACCAGCGTGGCGACGGGAGCGGCCTCGCCCTCCACGTCCAGCTGGATCAGGGTGTTCTCGACGGAGATGGCCTGGAAGAGAAGCCCGGTCTCATGGGCGTTCAGGACCAGCGAGACGGACTCTTCGTGACCGCCGTAGAGAACGGCGGGAAGCTTGCCGGCCTGCCGGAGCTTGCGCGCCACGCCCTTCCCCGTATCCTGGCGGCGTTCCGCCTTCAGCTTCGCTTCAGTTGCCATGTCATCCCTTCCTTACAATCGGCCCGGAGGGCCCGTGAATCCCGGCTCGCAGTGCTCACGCCGGGGATGGTTTCAGTCAGTCTCGCCGCGGATCTCGAAGAGCTGGCTCACCGAGTCGTTGGAGTGAATGTACTCGATGGCCCGCGCCAGCAGTTCGGCAACGGAGAGTACGGTAAGTCGTTCGAACTTCCGGTCATCCGGAATGTGGATGGTGTTCGTCACCACCATCTCCTCCAGCGGCGCCGCCGCGAGTCGGTCCCGGGCCTGGCCGGACAGCAGTGCATGGGTGGCGCATGCGTACACCTTGAGCGCCCCCCGTTCCTTGAGCGCGTGGACCGCCGAGGCCATGGTACCCGCCGTGTCGATCATGTCGTCGGCGATGATGCAGTTCCTGTCCTGCACGTCACCCACCACCGTCAGGACCTCGGACTGGTTCTGCGCCGGTCGCCGCTTGTCGATGATGGCGATGGCAGCGCCGAGGCGCTTGGCGAATCCCCTCGCCATCTTCGCGGAACCCACATCCGGTGCCACGACCACCAGGTTGTCGAGACCCTTGTCGAGAAAATAACGGGTCAGGACCGGCGCCGCGTACAGGTGATCCACCGGGATGTCGAAGAATCCCTGGATCTGGTGCTGGTGGAAGTCCAGCCCCAGTACGCGGTCCGCACCGGCGGTCACGATGATGTTGGCCGCCAGCTTGGCTCCGATGGCCACCCGGGGCTGGTCCTTCCGGTCCTGCCGGCCATACCCGAAGTAGGGAATGACGGCGGTGATCCGCGCCGCAGAGGCGCGCTTGGCCGCGTCGATGAGGAGCAGAAGCTCCATCATCGAGTCGGCTGGGGCCACCGTGGGCTGGACGATGAAGACATCCCGGCCCCGGGCGTTTCGGTCGATGCGAACGAAGATCTCGCCGTCGGCGAAATTCCGGACCGTTGCAGCATCGCCCTGAACGGCGAGAATCGATGCTATTTCCTTCGCCAGCGGCTCGTTCGCCCTTCCTGAAAGCAGCAGAAGGGGGCCCTGCCCATGCGTGTCGGCCATGCGTTGTCCGCCGCGGCTGTCCGTGAACGTGCGATAGCCTGAAAAAATAGATCCCCGGGCCGGGAGCGTCAACGGATCCCGGCTCGCCCCGCCGTGGCTCCACCCCCGGGCCCGGCCCGTTCAGGGGCTGCGGATCACGACCCGGGCGGTGGACGCGACCTCCTCGCCGCCCTCCAGGGGAAGGCGGACATGCAGCAGCCAGTTGCCGTTACCCAGCCCCCGCAGGTCGAGTTGCACCCGGCGGAAGCGCACGGGCTCGTCCAGGTCGGCACGCCGCTCGGCAATGCCTTCTTCCCAGCGCATTTCCACCGGATCCACCGGCGAAAGGAGGCGGAGCGCCTCGCCTGCCCGGCGAAGGATCCCGCGATCCTCCCGCTCGACCCCGATGACAAACCGGAGCCGATCGGGGTCCGGCGGCTCGCCGTAGATCTCCCAGGCGACCTCGATGGGTCCGGGCGCGATCGTGTCCGAGTGAAGTGCGCGGCCGACGTGGTCCTCGAGTCGTTCGGGGCTTCCAGCTCCGGCCTCGCCTCCCCCGGGAGCGCCGCCGGGTGACCCGGGAGGAGCAAGGAGGAGCAGGTCCGAGAGCTGGACCGCGTCGGGCTCCCTCGGATCCTGCCGAAGGCCCTGCCGGAAACGCCACCCGCGGCCCCCCTCGGGATCTGCGGCCTCGAGCGACAGCCACCACGCACCCGTCGGAGCTCGAACGACGCCGACACCGGACCGAAGGCCGGGGACGCCGGGGGCGTGATCCTCATCCGGAGAGACCGGCGGGACTGCCAGGAATTCCGACAGGTCGAAGCGCAGGGGCTGAGCCTCGCCCTCCCGCACGAGAAAGAGGCCCGCCTCGCTCACGCTGACGGGGGGAACCGAGTCCCATGCCGGCGGATCGGGTACCTGCCAGGCTGCGACCACCAGGAGCGAGTCCCCTCGGCGGAATCGGGACACCCGGGCCTGCAGCCCCCGGACCCGGGGGACGGCCGGGGGTGCGTGCCGGGACCGGGCCCCGTGGACCGCCGGGGGGAACTCGAGGGGGCCGGCCGAGCTGGCGTTCAGGATCGCCTCCAGCGAGGGGAAGACTCCCCTCGCATCCAGGGAGAAGCGGCCGGACACCGGGGTGGGTCCCAGGATGTGCCCGGGTTGCCGGGACCGCTCGTAGGCCATGATGGGCCCGAACCTCACGAGGATCTCGGTCATGTCCGCCCCCCACCGGATGCCATGGGGGTTCCGGGCACGTTCCTGGATCCGGGCCGCCGTGTGGCGCGCGAAATGTTCGCTTCGAAGCGTGTTTCCCCCGGCCAGGAAGAAGGGGTTTCCGAGGGCCCAGATCCGCTCTTCCAGGTAGCCCCGCTCCTCGGCCGGCAACCGGCGCAGGGCCTGAGCGACCTCGTGTTCCAGGATGGGTTCCAGGTCGAGCCACTTCTCTCGTTCGTCTGCAGGCAGCGCCGCCACGCCCTCGTTGAACCTTCGCTCGGCCTCGACGGCGTTCCCGGCCCCGTGGTGGGCGTAGCCTTCGAGAAGTGCGCACCACCCGGGGTCCGGACTCCGGCAGGCACGGGCGGCCTGGAGCGCCCCCTCCCAGTCGCCAGCCTCGCCCCGGTACCAGGTGCGCTGCCCCGCGATCCACGCATCGCCGGGCAGCTGCTCTGCCGCCGCCGTCAGCGCCGAATCCAGCGCGGCCCTGGCGGCGAGAACGGCCTCGGCCTCGGGAGGCGGGAGCCGGGGAGGGGTGGTCTCGTCGTCGCGCCCGGAGGTGAAGCGGAGGCAGAAGCGGCCCACCTGCTCGTCGCAGGAGCCGCCGCCCGTCCAGTTGCCCCAGGGGGCATGGAAGACCCGGGCGCGCTCGAAACGGGCCTGCGCGTCACGGGCGTCGGAAACGACCCGGGACGAGTCGACGGTGGCAGTCTCCGGTTGCTCCTGGCTGGTCGGGAGGAACTGGAGCGCGATCAGGGCAAGAAACCACACGGCGGATCCCGCGTGCGGGGAACGAACGGATGAACTGCAGTTGGCCCGGGTGGATTCGAACCACCACCGCCGGTTCCAAAGACCGGTGTCCTGCCATTAGACGACGGGCCATCGGGGGCAGCGGAGCGTCCTCGGACCCTCTCCTCCCTCCGCTCCTTGCTGCTCCCTTACGGTAGCCGGGAGACCCGCCGCTCTCAACCCCGGAGGATCAGGGACCCGGATCCGCCCGAAGAGCTGTTCCCCCGCCACCCCCGTCCCCACGGGTGCGGGTCCGGAAGATCCTGACGTTCCCGGACTCGGCGCCCTCGGCCTCGACCCCCGTCAGGCTGTCGGAGCCTCCCTCCGGAAACAGCCCGAAAACTGCGGATCCACTCCCGGAGAGCAGGGCCGGCCGGGCCCCTGCCGCCTCGAGTTCGTCCCGAATCCTGGCCAACTCGGGGTACGCCCCGTGCAGCGCGGGGGCGAAGTCGTTTTCGGCCTCGCGGGCCACGGCCGCCCAGGAGGACCAGGGCGCCCCCGTGGCGACGCGACCGGATGAAACCGCCCCCATCACGCGGGCGGGCGCCGCCCCTTTCCCCCTTTCCGCCCGCCACCGGGCCAGGCGTGCATACGCATCGGGCGTGGCGATCCGCGCTTCGGGGAGTGCGACGATGACGTCCGCGGCCGGCAGGGGAGGAAGGGGCAGGAGCCGGTCTCCCCGCCCCCAGGCCAGAGCCAGCGGGGATCCGCAGAGGAAGAACGCGACATCGGCCCCGAGCCGGCCGCCAAGCGTGACCAGCCGGGCAGCGTCCAGGGGCCGGCCCAGAAGTTCGTTCAGCCCCCGGAGCACGGTGGCGGCATCCGACGACCCACCCCCGAGCCCGGCACCGTGCGGAATCCGCTTCACCAGGTGGATCCGGAGCCCCGGGGGCTCCCCGCCCGCCGCGTCGAGGAGCAGGCCGGCCGCCCGGACGGCCAGGTTCTGCTCCGGGGGGCCCAGGGCATCGGCAGGAACGCCCTCCACCTCGAGCTGGATCGCTCCCGGCCCGGGGAGGACTTCCAGCGTCACCTGGTCGGCAAGCTCCAGTGCCTGGAAGAGCGTCTCGACCTGGTGGTAGCCGCCTTCCTCCCGGGCCAGCACGCGCAGGAAGAGGTTCACCTTGGCGGGGGCAGGACCCGACCACCTCCGCTCCCGGATGGTCGGGTCGGCGGTGCCCGTGCGCCCGGGCGGGGGGACCGGGGACGTCATGGGTCGCCCCGCCCGGGGGCCCCGTCGATGGGTTCACCCGTCGTGGTCGTCGCATCCCCCGAAGGGGACGGCGTCTCCCCGAGGGGCGCCGGGGTCGCCCGGTCCATCTCGAGGGCCTCCTCCTGCCGGACCTCCCGCCTGCCCTCCTCCTCGACCTCCTCCTCCACATCCTCCTCGGCATGACCCAGGTCACGCATGGAGAGGCCCATGCGGGCGGCATACCAGAGCCCGAGCACGGTCACCGGGATGAACCCCCCGAGGTGGTATCCGAAGGCGAAGGCGAGCGTAGCGTTTTCGCCCACGCCGTAAACCTCCACCAGCGCCACCACGGCGGCGGCATGGAAGGTTCCGAAGAATCCCGGCGCCGAGGGAACGGCGACGCCGAGCGCGATGATGGCCTGCACGAAGAGCGCGGTGACGTAGCTCTCCTGGATCCCGAAGGCGTGCATGGCGATCCAGAACGAGACCGCGTTCCACCCCCAGAACGCGAAGGACCAGGCCAGCGCGCCCACGAGGAGGCGGGGACTCTGGAGGGCGGTGAGCCCCCCGAGGAAGCTTCGGAGCCCGTTGACCAGCAGCCTCGCCGCCCGCTCGGGAAGGAAGCGGGCCACCCCGTCCGCCATCCGCAGGAAGAGCTTCGGGAAGAGGAGGAGGAGCAGGACACCCCCGAGGACCGCCGCCAGGAGGACCACGACCGTCATGACGAGGGCGGCGATGGGGCGCCCCCCCACGGTGGCGTCCGCCGGGAACGAGGGGTGCAGGAGTGCCACGGCGAGGAGCGAGAAGACCGCGATGGCGTCGAGCAGCCGCTCCACGACGAGGGAGCCCAGGGCCCCGCTCACCGAGACCGGCTCAAGCCGCGAAATGGCCCACGCCCTCGCGAACTCCCCGACCCTGGCCGGGAGGAGATTGTTGGCGGCGAACCCGATGTTCACGGCCGCGAACCGGTTGCCGAGCCCCGTATCGGGCTTGAGGGGATGAAGCAGGAGCTTCCACCGGAGGGCCCGAAGGAGGAACCCCGACGTGGCCACCGCAACGGCCGCCAGCAGGAGCCCCCACCGGACCCCCTGGATCTCCGCCCACACTTCGCCCAGCGCCACCCCCCGGAGAACCCACCAGATCAGCAGCGCACTGATGGCGATCCCGAGGACCGCCTTCCAGTCCAGCCTCACGCGGTCACCACCCGAGCGGAGGGACCCAGCCCCCGGGCTCTCGCACCCGGAGCGGGGCCTCGCGGAGGAGGTCCCGCATCTCGCGAACCGCCCGCTCCATGCCCACCAGGATCGCCCGGGCCATGATGCTGTGCCCGATGTTCACTTCCTCGATCTCGGGGAGGGCCGCCAGGGGGATGACGTTCTCGTAGGTCAGGCCGTGGCCTGCGTGCACCGCAAGCCCGATCTCGCCGCCCAGCACCGCCGCCGCCTGGAGGCGGGTGAGTTCACGGGCCCGCCCCTCGCCCCGGGCGTTGGCGTACTCGCCGGTGTGGAGTTCCACGGCTTCCGCTCCGACGTCGGCGGAGTGCCGGAGGGTCGCCTCGTCGGGGTCCACGAAGAGGGACACCCGGATGCCGGCATCCTGGAGCCGTCTCGTGGCCGACCGGACGCGCGTGCGGGAGTCTGGCGTCGACAGCGAGAGTCCCCCCTCGGTGGTGATCTCCTCTCGCCGCTCCGGGACCAGGGTGACCTGGAAGGGCCGGAGTTCGGTGGTGATGGCCACCACCTCGTCCTCGGCGGCGATCTCCAGGTTCACGCCGGTGCGAACGGTCTCCATGAGGATGCGGACATCGCGGTCCTGGATGTGCCTGCGGTCCTCCCGGAGGTGGACCGTGATCCCTTCGGCTCCACCGAGTTCGGCCATGACCGCGGCGCGGACCGGGTCGGGCTCGTCGGTCTTCCGGGCCTCCCGGAGCGTGGCGACATGGTCGATGTTGACGTAGAGGCGCATGGGGGGATTCCAGGGTGGCGTGCGAAGTCAGCGGTTTCGAAGGAGATCCGACATGTGGTCCGCCACCCCCGGATCCAGGCGGTCCCTCGCCATTTCCAGGGCGCGGCGGCCGAGCGCGGTGTAGAGTTCGCGGTCATCGGGCGAAAGCGTGCGGAGGTGAAGCCCCACCACCTCCAGGTCGCCCCGGGAGACCGGCCCGGTGAGGGACCGGTCGAGGCCGAGCGCCGTGGCATTCTCCAGTGTCCCCCTGGCCAGCGCGGTGAGCGCGGCCTCCGCCTCCTCCGGTGACGCCCCCGCCTCCTCGAAGAGCTGGGCGGCGGTCTTGAGCAGCACCACCAGGTAGTTGGACGCGAGGACCGCTGCCGCATGATAAAGGGGCCGACGCGCCGTGGGAACCGTGATGGCCCGCCCGGAGAGTTCCGCCACGATGCGGCGTGCCGCCGCCAGCGCACCGGGCTCCCCCGATATGGCAAAGGACGCCCCCTGCAGTCGGCCGGCACCGGTGTGGGGATTGGCGATGGCCTGAAGGGGATGGAGGGTCCCGACCTGGTAGCCCCGGGCGTGAAGCGCACCGAGGGGATCTGCGCCCAGCGCACCCGAGCAGTGAAACACGGGCGTGCCGTCGGGGGGCGTGCCCCGGGCCGCCAGCACCTCGGCGATTTCCGCCAGCATGGCATCCGGGACCGTGAGGAGCACGGCCGTGGTCCCCGGAGGCGGAAGCTCCACCCCGTACCGGTAGGTGGCCACCCCGTCCGAGAAGAGGGGGTGATCCGGGGGCTCGGGCGCCCGCCCCCAGTAGGCGAGGGATGCGACGGCATCCGCCTCTGCCAGCGCGGCCCCGAGCGCCAGACCCACCCGCCCCGGCCCGATGATGATGAGTCGTTCCATTCCCGTCCCTCCCCCGTGTTTCCCATGCCGAACGATGCAACCCGGCGGCCAGAGGCCCCCTCGCCGGGTCAGAGTTCCTCGAGCCGGATCCCCTCTTCCTGCCGGAACTTCCCCAGGAGTGGCGCTGGAATCCGCGCCACGACGTACACGCTGGTCCCCTCGGTCCGCATGTCCAGGACCTCACCCTCCCGGTGAAGTGCGGCCAGCCACTCCCCCTCGCCGGCGGGAAGTTCCAGTCGGACGCGGGGATAGCGGGCACGTACCCGGGCCCGGATGGCCTCCAGCAGGTCATCCAGGCCCCCCTCCTCCACCGCCGACACGAAGACCGAGGGCGTGGGGTCGAAGGTGCGCACGCGAAGCCGGAGCGCCTCCTCCTCGTCGTGGGTGAGCCGGTCCACCTTGTTGAACACCAGGATCCGGGGCCCCTCGTCGAGGCCGAGATCCGTCAGCACCTTGTCCACCACGTCCATCTGCTCCTCCCACTCCGAGTGGGACGCATCGATGACGTGCACCAGGAGGTCCGCCTCCCGCGCCTCTTCCAGCGTGGACCGGAACGACGCCACCAGGTGGTGGGGGAGCTTCCGGATGAACCCCACCGTGTCGGTGAGGAGCGCCTGGTACCCCAGCCCCACCTCGATCTGGCGGGTGGCCGAATCCAGCGTCGCGAAAAGCCGGTCCTCCACCAGCACGTCGGCGCCTGACGTGGCTTTCAGGATCGAGGACTTCCCGGCGTTCGTGTAGCCCACCAGCGACACCCGGTACTCCCCGGCCCGGCGCTGGCGCTGGGTCTCGCGGGCCCTTGCCACCTTCACGAGCTTCCGCTTGAGGTCGGCGATCCTCTTCCCGATGAGACGGCGGTCGGTCTCGAGCTGGGTCTCGCCCGGTCCACGGAGCCCGATGCCGCCCCGGATCCGGGACAGGTGGGTCCACATGCGCTGCAGGCGCGGCAGCAGGTACTCGAGCTGGGCCAGCTCCACCTGCATCCCCGACTCCCGGGTCCGGGCCCGCGACGCGAAGATGTCGAGGATCAGTTCGGACCGATCCATGATCCTCACACCGAGCTCCCGCTCCAGGTTCTTGGCCTGGTCGGGCTTCAGGTCGTCGTCGAAGATCACCAGGTCCGCCTCCTGCTCCTGCACGAGATCGCGGACCTCGGCCACCTTCCCCTTGCCGATGAAGGTGTGGGAGTTCGGGCTGTCGACCCGCTGGATCACGGCGCCCACCATCTCGCCGCCGGCGGTGTCGAGGAGGCGGTGCAGTTCCTCCATGTGCTCCTGCACCACCCGGGGGGAGACCTCCTTGAGGGGCGCCCCCACCAGGATGGCGCGTTCCACCGGGTTGCGGTTGTCCAGCAGCTGCGTGGGAATGTTCAGTTCCTCCGGGAAGGATCGAGGGACAGGGCGCCGGGCTTCAGGGTGCCGGGGCTCACGGGGTCAGGCTCACGGCGTCAGGTTGCCGCGGGAGCGGAAGGGGAGGTCGCGCTGGATCCCGGCACCCCGGGCCCGGATGTCCCCCTCCAGACGATACGGAATCTCGCCCCCCTGCATCCAGGCGCGAAGGGCGGTACCGAGGGCGCTGTAGCGGAAGGGGATGCGGAGGGGGACGACACTCGTGCTCCGTCGGTCCAGCCGGACCGTGTCGGAGGTGATCCCCGTGGCCAGGGTGTCCCACCGGTCCGGCTGCGTGGGGTCCGCCACCTCGAGGAGGTAGCTGAACTCCCGGACCTCCAGGCCGAAGCGGTTCGGGTTGTTCACCTCGAGAAGGATCTCGGCAGTGCCCCCGGTGAGCCCCAGCCCGATGACCCGGACGTCGGCGATGGCCACCTCCGGCGACCGCACGAAGAGGGAGCAGGCCGACGAGATCAGGACCACCCCCAGGACCGTGCCCCAGAGCGCCAGCGTGCGGCCGGAGAGCCGGTGACCGAGTCGGCGACTGCGCCGCCCCCGCGAAGGCCGGCCCGCGTTCGGTGCGTTTCCCCGGGACGGCTCGGGAGACTGGGGAAACTCGATGGGGTCATGCGTGCGATTCTTCATCTGCTTCCCTACCCCTCGGAGGTCGGTGGGGTTGCGCCGGAGGCCCCCTCGGCCCTGCGGGCCTTCCACCAGGCCAGGCGCTTCTCGATGTCGCGCTCGAAACCGTACGGGCCGGGCTCGTACCAGGTCGTGCCCTCGAGCCCCTCGGGGAGGTAGCCCTGGGCCGCCACGCCCCCGGGCTCGTCGGGGTCGTACCGGTACCCGGCCCCGTAGCCCCATTCCTTCATGGGTTTCGTGGGCGCGTTCCGGATGTGGAGGGGCACCTGCGCCGAGGCGGTGTCCTCGGCCGCCCGCGCCACCCCCTTCCAGGCCCGGTAGACCCGGTTGGACTTGGGCGCCGTGGCCAGGTAGACCACGGCCTGGGCCAGGGCGAGGTCGCCCTCCGGAGAGCCGAGGAAGTCGAAGGCGTCCCGCGCCGCCATGGCCTGCGTGAGGGCCGCCGGGTCGGCGAGCCCGATGTCCTCCACCGCCATGCGCACGAGGCGCCGCGCGATGTAGCCCGGGTCCTCGCCGCCCCGGAGCATGCGGGCCAGCCAGTAGAGGGCGGCGTCGGGGTCGCTCCCGCGGATGGACTTGTGCAGCGCCGACACGAGGTTGTAGTGCTCCTCGCCGCCCTTGTCGTAGATGGCGAACCGGTGCTGGAGGGCCTCGGCGGCGACCTCGGGCGTGATGTGGCCTCCGGGACCCACGAGGCGGGCCGCGCCCTCCAGGGCCCCCAGCGCCCGGCGGGCGTCCCCGTCGGCGGCGAGGCCCAGGAAGGCGAGCGCGTCGGCCTCGGCGCTCACCTCCGCATCCCCCAGCCCCCGCTCCGGGTCGGCGAGGGCCTCGGCGAGGAGCTCCGCCAGCGCCTCCGGAGGAAGAGGCTCCAGGATGAAGACCGGCGCACGGGAGAGGAGCGGGCGGTTCACCTCGAACGACGGGTTCTCGGTGGTGGCACCCACCAGGACAATGGTGCCGTCCTCGACGTGGGGGAGGAAGGCGTCCTGCTGGGCACGGTTGAAGCGGTGGATCTCGTCGCAGAAGAGGATGGTGCCGCGCCCGGTGGCCTTCCGGCGGGTGCGGGCCTCGGCCAGGATCTCGCGGACCCGGGGCACGCCCTCGGTCACGGCCGAGAAGGGCACGAAGTGGGCGTCGGCGCGGGCGGCCAGCAGGCGGGCCAGCGTCGTCTTGCCGCTCCCCGGCGGCCCCCACAGGATGCAGCTCTGGAGCCGGCCGCCCTCGAGCATGAGCCGGAGCGGCTTGCCTTCGCCCAGGAGGTGGCCCTGGCCCCGGACCTCGTCCAGGGAGCGGGGGCGCATCCGGGCCGCGAGGGGGGCATCGGGAGTGGACTCGGCGGGCCCCTCGTCCGGTCGCGAACCCGGGGCGGCGTCCGGGAAGAGCGACAGGCCGTCGTCCGTCGGGGCGTCAGACATCGCTGGCCTCCTCCGTGGGTTCGGTCCCTTCCCCGAGGAGTTCCGCGGCCCGCTCGAGGAGCCGGTCCCGGTTGTTCCGCGCAGGGTCGGCGAGCACTTCCTGGAGCAGGCGGTCGAAGACCTGCCCGAAGGCGGGTCCCGGGCGGTAGCCGGCCTGGATCAGGTCCCGCCCCGAGAGGGCGAGTTCCCCGGCGGCAAGCGGAACCCGGGCGTGCAGGTCGCCCCGGATGGCCCGGAGCAGGTCGCCCCCGGCCCGCGCAGCCCCGGAGTCGGTCCTGGCGCGGTACCAGGCCGCGAGCAGACGGAGGGCGGGGGGGACCAGGTCGCGGCCCAGCGCCACCATCCAGCGTCGGCGGGCCACCGGGTCCGCGAGGAAGGTGTCGCCCTCCGGGAGGGTGGCGAGGGCCCCGGCCAGGGCACCGATCTCGCTGATCCGTCGATTGGACGAGCGGAGGCGGACGAGAACCTGCACCGCGCCCTCGGTGGAGCCCGTGGCCGAGAGAAGGGCCGCGAGGCGGAGTTCCAGGCGGTGCCCCGGGAGCCCATCCACGGTCCGGAGGGCAGCGGCCCAGCGCCCCCGGGCCTCGGGGGTGTCCAGCTCGGGGTGGAGGAACCCCAGGACGCCGGACGCCGCCAGCAGGGAGAGCGCCGCCGACGGGGGGGACCCGGCCCCCGACGCCAGGACCTTGTCCAGTTCCTCCCGGACCCGCTCCGGCGAGAGGTTTCCCATGCGGGGGACCGCCTCGCAGAGCGCCCCCCAGGTGTCCGCATCCACGCGGAGGCCGAATCGACCGGCAAAGCGAAGGGCGCGGAGGATGCGAAGGTAGTCCTCGGCAAAGCGCTCCTCCGGCCGACCCACGGTGCGCAGCACCCGCCCCCTCATGTCGGCGCTGCCACCGAACGGATCGTGGAGGCTCCGGCGGATGGGGTGCCACGCCACCGCGTTGATGGTGAAGTCTCGGCGCCCCAGGTCGTCGTCCAGGCGGTCCGCGAAGGCCACCACCGCGTGCCTTCCGGTCGTCTCGACGTCGCGGCGGAAGGTGGTCACCTCGTAGAGGGTGCCGTCCCTGGCGAGGACCCCCACCGTCCCGTGCTCGATCCCGATGGGCACGGTCCGCCGGAAGAGGCGCCGCACCTGCTTCGGGTGGGCCCGGGTCGTCAGGTCCCAGTCCTCGGACGGGTGTCCGGCCAGGGCGTCCCGGACGGCTCCACCCACGGCCCAGGTCTCGAACCCCGCCTCCTCGAGGGTTCGACAGATCCACCGCACCGGGCCCGGTGCCTCGAGGTCGATCCCGGGCGATTCGGGATCGGGGGAGTCGGGACCGGGGGAGCCGGGACCGGGGGATTCGGCGCCGGTCGTCATCCGAAGGGAACCGCCCCGCCGTTCACGTTCATCACCTCCGCGGTGACGTGGCGGGCCAGGGGGGAGCAGAGAAAGACGATGGGGCCCGCCACGTCGTCGGGGGAGGCGATGCGGCCCAGGGGGATGCCGGCCACGGCAGCCTCCCGGGCCTCGCCCCGGAGCGCCGTCGCCACCATGTCGGTCTCGACCCAGCCCGGGGCCACCGCGTTCACCGTGATCCCGCGGGGGGCCAGTTCCACCGCAAGTCCCTTCACCAGCGAGACCAGGGCGCCCTTGGAGGCCGCGTAGTCGCCGTGAAATGCCTCTCCCCGCTGGGCGGCGGTGGAGCTCACGAGGACGATGCGCCCGTCGTCCGAGATCCGGCGCGCGGCCTCCCGGGTCACGAAGAAGAGGCTCTCGAGGTTCACGGCGAGGGTCCGTCGCCACTGCGCGGTGGACATCTCGGAGAGGGGAACGCCCTCGGGGTGCCAGATCCCGTGGTTGCCCACCACCAGGTCCAGCCCCCCGAACGCGCCGACCACCTCGTCGAAAACCTCGCCGACCCGTTCCTCGTCCGTGAGGTCCGCCTGGATCGCCAGCCCCGTGGCATCCATGGATGCGAGTTCGGCCAGCGTCCGGTTCGCCGCTTCCTCTCCGGTTCGCCAGGTGAAGGCCACCCGCACGCCCGCCCGGGCAAGGAGGAGGGCGGTGGCCCGCCCGACCCCCCGGGAACCCCCGGTCACCAGGGCACGACGCCCCTCGAGTGCCAGCAACCCGTTCATGCCGGCCCCCCGAAGGCGGAACGGAGCCGCCCCATGAGCGTCTCGGGGCGGCGCACCAGGGGCACGGGAAACGGCGACTCCCCCGCGAGGATTCGTGCCGGGTTCACGACGGAAAGGAGCCGCCACGCGTCGGCTGCCTCCCTGAGGTCGAACCAGCCGCGGGCGCGCTGGATGTAAAGTCCCAGGCCCGGGCGACCGTGGAAATCTGTCGCCATGACGTCCACCCATCCGTGAGCGAGAAGCCGGGCGGCGTTTCGCTCGGCCAGTTGTCCGTAGCGTCCGATGACGGAACCGTGGTTCACCTGCAGCCATGCCCCGGCCTCGCGCCACGCCGCCGGGAGCCCCGGGTACGCGTCGAGGAGCCGGTACCGCTCCGGGTGGGCGATGAGGGGGCGAAGGCCGGCCCGGCGAAGCTCTTCCAGGACCTGGACCGTCCCCGGAGGGACCTGGAGGCCCGGCCATTCCACGAGCACGACACTGGTGCCGGGAAAGCGGAGCCGGGGTTCGGAGAGGTCCGGATCGGGCACATCGAGTTTCACCTCGTGCGCCCGAACCAGGCGAATCCCCGGGTACCGGTCGGAGGCCGCATGCAGGAGTTCGGCAAAGGCCTCGTCCATCCGGTCGAGGGTGTCCCGGAGCCGGACGGGATCCCGGGTCAGGGAGGCGTCCAGGTGGGGCGTGGTTGCCACCGATGTCACCCCCCTCCCCACCATGCGGTCCAGCCCCTCCATGGCGTCGACCAGCGTCGGGGCGCCGTCGTCCACCCCCGGCACGAGGTGGGAGTGAAGGTCGGTGAGCCCCTCGCCCGGGCCGGTCTCGTCGACGTCGCTCACAGACGGTTGCGGTCGCGGGGGCCCTGAACCGATCGGAGGATCTCCTCCAGCACGGCCGCCGGCTCCGGGGCGTCGGCAGCGTCCTCCACCGCCCAGGTCAGGAGGGCATCGGCGGCGAGGAGTGCCCAGGCGGCTTCGCGCTTTCCGGAGGGCGTGACGAGGGCCCTCGTCAGCGCATGTGCCCCGCGGTCAACGAGACTCGTGCCGCCGGGCGACCCGCCACCGAATCGCTCCACCCACAGGAGGACGGGTGCCGGCGGGGGCGGGGTGCGCTCGGCAGCCTGGACCGATCGGGGACGGGTCACCCTCGCCACCCGCTCCCCTTCTGCGTGCTCGCTCACGTTCCGGCCCCTTCCGCCACCCTCCCTCCGGAGAGGCCGGCCAGGATCCCCACGCCGGCTTCGAGTGCCTCCTGCACCCGCGCCGGATCCTCCACCCCTCCCTGCGCCATGTGGGGACGCCCCCCGCCCCGCCCACCGGCGAGCGCCGCGATCTCCCGCACCAGGTCACCCGCCCGGATGCCGCTTCCCACCAGGTCGTCGGTCACGAACACGAAGAGGGCGATCTTCTCTTCCGGCCCCTCCGCGGCGACGACGAGCACCCCCGCGGAGTTCTCCGCACGGAACGCATCGCCCAGCGCGCGGGCATCGTCGGCGTCGCGCACGGGCATGCGGACCGCACGATAACTCAGGCGACTCCCGCCCTCCCTCTCGACGAGGGCCTCGGCGATGACGGTCTCGCCGGTTCCGCCTCCCCGGCGCAGTTCTTCCAGCAGCTGCTCCAGTTCCCGGCGCTCCTCCAGGAGCTGCTCGGTCCGCCGACGGAGGTTGTCCTTCGAGACCTTGAGCAGGGCCCCGAGTTCCTCCAGTTCCGCGTCGGCCCGCGCCATGAACTCGAAGGCCTGTCGGCCCGTGACGGCTTCGAGCCGCCGGACCCCCGACGCCACGCCCGCCTCCCGGACGATCCGGAAGAGGCCCGCTTCGCCGGTATGGCGAAGATGAGTGCCGCCACAGAGTTCGAGACTCACGCCCGGAATCTCCACGACCCGGACCTCTTCGCCGTACTTCTCCCCGAAGAGGGCCATGGCTCCCCGCGCCATGGCCTGGTCCCGGGGGAGGACCTCCCAGCTCACCGGGTGATCTGCCCATATCGCCTCGTTCACGCGGGACTCGACCTGCGAGAGTTCCTCCGCGGACATGGGCTGGGGATGCGAGAAGTCGAACCGGAGCCGGTCCGGAGAGACGAGGGAGCCGCGCTGGGTCACGTGGGACCCCAGGACCTCCCGGAGCGCGGCGTGCAGGAGATGCGTCGCGGTATGATGCCGCTCCGTGTCGTGCCGAAGCCCGCCCGAGACCGCCGCACGCGCCTCCACCTCCCCCGGAGGGATGTTCCCCTCCAGCCGACCGAACACGGCGCTGCGACCCTCGACCTTCCGCACGTCGTCCACGAAGAGCCGCCATCCGGCGCCCTCGACGGTCCCCTGGTCCGCGACCTGCCCACCGGCCTCGGCGTAGAACGGGTTCTCCTCGAGAACGAGTCCCACGCGCTCGATCCCCCGGTCCGCCCGGACCGCGGCCACCCGGCCGGCAGACGCGCGGGAGTCCCACCCCCGCCACTGCTGAGGCACGCCCTCGATGCGGATGTCCCAGTCGTCCAGCCACTCCTCGTGGCCCCCGCCAACACCGGACGCCGCCCGGTCGGCACGGCTGCGGGCGCGCTGGTCCTCCAGGGCCGCCTCGAATCCCGCGACGTCCACCTCGTATCCCCGCTCCCTGGCCATGAGCTCGGTGAGGTCCACCGGGAAGCCGAACGTGTCGTAGAGCCGGAAGACCTCGACACCGGGAAGGACGCGGAGCCCGGACCCGGAGCCGTTGGCGGTGCCGACAGGGGCCAGTTCGTCGAAGCGGGTCATCCCGCCCTCGATGGTGGCAAGAAAGCGCTCCTCCTCGGCGCGGGTGGTCCGGAGCAGGTGGTCCCGCCCCTCCTCGAGTTCGGGGTAGGCCGGCGACATCGTGTCGATAACCCGCTCCACCACGTGCGCGAGGGTGGGCTCCCGGCGACCCAGGAGCCAGGCGTGACGCACGCCCCGGCGCAGGATGCGTCGAAGCACGTAGCCGCGCCCCTCGTTGGACGGAAACACTCCGTCGGCCAGGAGGAAGGCCACCGCGCGGGCATGATCGGCGAGCACGCGGAAGCTCAGACCTTCGGGCGCGTCCGGCCGGTAGAGGCGCCCCACCACGTCGCCGACCCGGTCAAGCAGCGGCATGAACAGGTCGGTGTGATAGTTCGAGTCGGTTTCCTGCAGCACCGCCGCGAGCCGCTCCAGCCCCGCCCCGGTGTCGATGGATGGCGCGGGCAGCGGGTTCAGCACGCCGTCCGCATCCCGATCGAACTGCATGAAGACCAGGTTCCAGAGCTCGATGAAGATGCCCGCCTCGCCGAGTTCCTCGAAGGTCGCCTGGTCGGGGGGGGTGCGCGCCTCCGGAGCCCGCAGGTCGTAGTGCAGTTCGGAGCAGGGACCGCAAGGACCTGTGTCCGCCATCTGCCAGAAGTTGTCCCGGTCGCCCAGGCGGAAGATGCGGGACTCGGGAACCCCGATTGCGTCCCGCCAGAGGTCGTACGCCTCGTCGTCGGCGTGGTGGACCGTCACGAAGATGCGGTCCGGGTCCAGCCCCAGCTCCTCCGTGAGAAAGTCCCAGGCGAAGCGGACCGCGTCCTCCTTGAAGTAGTCGCCGAAGGAGAAATTCCCCAGCATCTCGAAGAACGTATGGTGCCGGGTGGTCTCACCCACCTGCTCCAGGTCGTTGTGCTTCCCCCCCGCCCGTACGCATTTCTGCGCCGTGACGGCCCGGCGGTTCCCCGGCTGCTCCCGCCCCAGGAAGACATTCTTGAACTGGACCATCCCGGCGTTCGTGAAGAGGAGCGTCGGGTCGTCCCCGGGAATCAGCCCCGAACTCGGGCGCACCTCGTGGCTGCGAGCCTCGAAGAAGGCGAGGAAACGATCGCGGATCTCGGCTGCCTTCATGGGCGGTCCCGACGGGCGAAGAGTGGAAAGCATGGAACACGGGGGAAAGCAGGAGCGGGGCCCTGACGGCGAAGGGGTCCGCCGGCGCCGCCGGCAGACCCCTGCTCCCGGGGCCCCGGAACATAAACTCCGGGACCCTCCACCTTCAACGCTCGACGCCCGTGACGATCCTGGCGGCGATGCCTCAGTCGTCGCCGGAACCGGCGTCGATTCCGTTGCCGGCCGCCGCCATGGCCCCGGGGATCTCCAGGGCCACCCTGACCTTGTGATCGACCTCCGCCATCACGTCGGGGTTCTCGAGGAGGAACTGCCTGGCGTTCTCCTTCCCCTGCCCGAGGCGGAGGTCGCCGTAGGAGTACCAGGCGCCGGATTTCTCGATGACCTCGAGTTCGGCCCCCAGGTCGATGAGGAGGCTCGAGTGGGAGATCCCCTCGTTGTACATGATGTCGAACTCGGCCTGCTTGAAGGGCGGCGCGACCTTGTTCTTCACCACCTTCACCCGGGTCCGGTTGCCGACGATGTCCTGCCCGTCCTTGATGGCGCCGATCCGCCGGATGTCCATGCGGAGAGAGGCGTAGAACTTGAGGGCCCGGCCGCCCGACGTCGTCTCGGGACTGCCGAACATGACCCCGACCTTCTCCCGGATCTGGTTCGTGAAGATCACCGACGTGTAGGAGCGGTTCACCGCGCCGGTGAGCTTCCGGAGCGCCTGGCTCATGAGCCGGGCCTGGAGCCCCACGTGGGTGTCGCCCATCTCTCCCTCGATCTCGGCCCGGGGGACGAGGGCTGCCACGGAGTCGATGACAACCACGTCCACGGCATTGGAACGGATGAGGACCTCGGCGATCTCCAGCGCCTGCTCGCCCGTGTCGGGCTGGGAGACCAGCAGGTTGTCCACGTCCACGCCCAGGCGCCTGGCATACTGGATGTCGAGGGCGTGCTCGGCGTCGATGAAGGCGGCCACCCCGCCGGCCTTCTGGGCGTTGGCGATGACGTGCAGACAGAGCGTCGTCTTCCCCGAGGACTCCGGGCCGTAGATCTCGGCGATGCGGCCTCGGGGAATCCCCCCCACGCCGATTGCGGCGTCGAGGTTGACGGCGCCGGTGGGAATGGCCTCGATCTGCACCCGGGCGCCGTCCACGCCCATGCGCATGATGGCCCCCTTCCCGTGGGCTCGTTCGATCTGCGTCAGGGCGGTCTGAAGGTCCTTCTTCTTCTGCTCGGTCGGTTCTGGCGCTGCCATCTCTGTCGCTCCCTGGCTGGATCGACGACGCGCCGCGCCTGCGACCCGCCGCATGATGTGTGGGGATGGGTTCCCTGTGCCGGACTCGAAGCTACGAGACCCGAAGAGAATGCGAAAGGGGGTCCGGTTCCGGCCGGTCCTCCGTTCGCCCACCGGGGGACCCGGGATCCCCCCGGTGTGTATCGTGGATTCAAGGTAGGGGGATCTGCCGGGACTCGGGAATGGGACCCGGGGACGACGTACGGCCGGACCCTCCGGACCTCATCGGGGTGCTGACTCCTCCGCCCTCGGGCTCCCGCGCGCCCGGCCTTGTCAGGGTCAGGCGCCCGCCCAGCGGAACGCGCCCCCGTCATCCACTTCCAGCAGAGCGCGCCCATGCATCCGTACTTCCTCGTCCTCGCACTGCTCGGTGGGACCGGCCTCGGAGCCGGTCCCCCCGACGGGACCCCGGGGGGCCATGCCGTTCAGGACCGGGACCTGCCGGACCACGCGGCCTTCACCCGGGTCCTCCAGGAAGTCGTCACGGTGCCCAACGTGGACTATGCGCGCCTGAAGGCCAACCGCGGCGGGCTGGATCGCTACATCAGGGCCCTGGGAGACACGGACCCGGCCCGGCTCTCGGCGGCCCCGCGAGACGAGCAGCTCGCGTTCTGGATCAACGCCTACAACGCCTGCATGCTCCGCATCGTCATCGACAACTACCCCATCGAGCGGCAGCGCGTGGGACTCTTCCAGCGGGCGAGGATCGCGGTAGCGGGCTACCCGGCGAACTCCGTCTGGCAGATCCGCGACGTCTTCAGCGCACGGCACTGCGAGGTGGCGGGCGCCCGCCGCTCCCAGGACGAGATCGAGCACGAGATCATCCGTCCGCAGTTCCAGGAGCCCCGCATCCACTTCGCCGTGAACTGCGCCGCCCGGAGCTGCCCCGTGCTCTGGCCCGAGGCCTACACCGGAGAGCGTCTCGAGGAACAGCTCGAGCGGGCCGTCCGGAACCTGGTGGCGAGTCCCGCGCACTTCCGGGTCGTCACCGAAAACGGACCGGCACTCCACCTGAACAGGGTGCTGGACTGGTACAGCGGGGATTTCGGCGGTGTGGAGGGGCTCAGGACCTTCTTCCTCCCCTACCTGGAGGGCGAAACCCTCGCGCAGGTCCGGGACACCGGCACGCCCATCCGCTTCTTCGATTACGACTGGACACTGAACGACACGTCCCGGTGACCCCGGCCCTCCCCCGGGTCATGGTCTTTGCCCGGACCCCGGTTCCCGGGCAGGTCAAGACGCGGCTCGCCGCCGAGGTGGGAGCCGAACGGGCGACGCGCATCTACCAGGCCCTGGCCGCAGGAACCGTGGAACGGCTCCGGGGCGCCGGGGTGCCGGAATCGGACCTCGAGATCCCTTGGGATCTGGAGATCCACTTCACGCCTCCCGACGCAGGGTCGGGGACGCTCATGCGGGCGTGGCTCGGGGAGGGGGTCGGATTCGTTCCCCAGGCGGAGGGGGACCTCGGGATGCGGATGGATGCCGCCATCCGGAAGGCTCTCGCCGGCGGGGCCCCTGCCGCCTGCGTGGTCGCCTCCGACGTGCCCGACCTGGGGCCCCGCCAGGTTGGCGAGGCGTTCCGGGCCCTCGACGGCGGCGCCGACGTGGTGTTCGGACCCTCCCCCGACGGGGGCTACTACCTGGTGGCACTTCGCTCGCCGCGAGCGTCGCTCTTTCGGGGCATCCCGTGGAGTACGCCGGAGGTGCTGGAGCAGAGCCTTCTTCTCGCTCGCAGGGAGGCGCTCCGCGTGCACCTGCTCGAGCCCCTTCGGGACGTGGACCTGGCCGCCGATCTCCCGCCGGGGTTCGAGTCTTCCCGCAGACCCATTCCGGTGTCCGGCCCGCGGGAGGCCACGTCTTGCCCCCGGGCGAACCCTCCCCTATCGTCGTGAATACCTCCACATCAGGAGCGTGGCCGGTCAACGATCAGCGCCCACGCGCCGGACACGTTCCGACATGCAGGCGCATCCATGAAGAAATCCACTCCCCTCCCTGCCTGGCGCGAACGGGTGGAGCTTCTCGACGTCGTCCTCGTGGTCACGCCCAACGGCGGCTCCGAGGTCACCGTCCATCTGGGGGTGCCCGGCGGAGAGCGATTCATCGGCCAGGGCGCCGGACTGGGCCACCGCGAAGGGACGATGCGCGCCGCGGTGGATGCCACGCTCCGGGCGCTCACCCCCCTCTGCGACGGCCGGCTCCGACTGGAGCTCCGGGGTGTCCGCTCCATGCGCGCATTCGATGCACTGCTCATGATCGTGGCCCTGACCGCGACGGTCGTCTCGGACCCGGATTCCGACGGCGATTCGATCCCGGGCGGTGACCGGTACCGACTCATCGGGACGGTGGCGGCCCCGGAGGAGGACCTGGTGCGCGGGACCGTCATGGCCGTCCTCGATGCCGCGAATCGCGTGGTCGAGGGATACGCCCTGATCCCCGAGGCCAGGTCGGGTGCGCCGGTCGAGCCTGCGGTCACCGGCGACCCGGTCGCATGATTCTCGACATCCCCCCCTCACCGGTCCCCTCCCCGGCATGACGGAACTGCTCGCCGGCATGTGGGGCCCGATCATCATCTTCGGGCTCCGCATCGTGGACGTGTCCCTCGCCACGGTCCGCATGCTCCTGACGATGCGGAATGCGCGGAAGGCCGTGCCCCTCATCGGGTTCTTCGAATCACTGATCTGGGTGATCGCAGTGGGTACGGCGATCCAGAACCTTCATTCCATCTGGCACATCCTCGGCTATTCCGGCGGCTTCGCCTCCGGGACCCTGGTGGGGATCTGGCTCGAGGGAAAGATGGCCGTGGGCCTGGCTACCGTGCGCATCATCACCCGCACCTCCGGGGAGGAGGTGGCTGACGCTCTTCGCGACCGGGGGTTCGGGGTCACCGAATTCGAGGGCCACGGACGGAAGGGGCAGGTGGCGCTGATCTACACCCTGGTCAAGCGTCGACAGATCGAGTCCGTTCTGGCCGAGGTGGAACGGAACGACCCGGGCGCCTTCATCTCGGTGGAGGAGCCGCGAATCATCCGGCGCGGGTGGATGTTTCCGGTTCGGCGGAAGTAGCGAGGAATTCCGGAGGCAACCGGGCTGGAGAACCGGACCGGCAACCGGGCATGCTACCGGGCGGGTCTCTCCGGGTCCCCCGCTTCGTCCCCCCGGAGCACACCGGACAGCACGCTGATGGCGAGTTCCACCCCGGCGTCGTCCACGTCCAGGTGGAGCACCGCCCGCAGGCGGGTGGGGCCGAAGGGAACCATGCCCACGCCGTGCTCCCGGAGCCTCGCCACGAGTTCCGAGGGCGCCATGCCGGTCCCCGACACGTCGATCATCACCACGTTCGTCTCCGGGGCCTGGAGCCGGATCCCGGGAAGGTAGGCCACCCCCTCCGCCAGGCGCCGAGCCCGGGCGTGGTCCTCCTCGAGGCGCGCGCGGTGGTGCTCCAGGGCGTACAGTCCGGCCGCGGCGAGGAACCCCGCCTGGCGCATCTGTCCGCCGAGTCTTCGCCGGATCCGCCACCCCCGTTCCACGACGTCGGCGGGCCCGGCCATCATGGAACCCACGGGGGCCCCGAGCCCCTTGGAGAGGCAGGTCATGACCGTGTCCACCGGCGCAGTCAGTTCCGAGGCTTCGACGCCCAGCGCCGCAGCCGCGTTCCAGAGCCTGGCGCCGTCCAGGTGGACCCGGAGTCCGGCCGCGTGGGCAACCTCGGCCACGTCGGCCACCACGCCTGCGCTCATCACCCTTCCGCCGGAGTCCAGGTGCGTGTTCTCGATGGCCAGCGCCGACACGCGGGGGTGGAAGGGCGACGCCGGCCTGAGCGCGCCGGCGACGGTGTCGGCGGTGAGGCGGCCGTCGGGCGTGGAAATCGCGCGCAGCGTCATCCCTCCGTGCGCCGCCACGGACGATTCCTCGTAGTGAAGGAGGTGCGCCCGGGCCTCGACGAGCACCTCGGTTCCCGGCTCGCCCATGGCCAGGAGGGCCACCTGGTTGGCCATGATGCCGGAAGGAAGAAAGAGCGCCCGCTCCTTCCCGAGGAGTTCGGCCGTCCGCTCCTCGAGGGCCCGAACCGTGGGATCCTCGCCGAAGCAGTCATCGCCCACCCGGGCGCCGAGCATGGCGTCGAGCATCGCGGGGGTGGGGCGCGTCACCGTGTCGGAGCGCAGGTCCACCCGCAGTGCGCCCCCACCCGTCATGGCAGCGTGCGGCCCGCCGCACCCTTCGCATCCGGATCCGTATCCAGCCCCGCCTCACGGAGCCGCGCCTCCACCCGGCCCATGCGGCGGAAGATCGCCACGGCCCATCCGAACACGAGCCCCCACGCCACGGCGTAGGCAATGAAGACATGCCAGAACTGCTGCATCAGGGTGCCACTCCTTCCCGCACCGGCGCGGGGGATCGGGTTGCGGCCACCGCCCGGTCCGCCGCAGCCTCGAGGCGGGCGGTTCCGTAGCGGAGGAGGTAGAGCGAGAGGAAGACCAGCGTCCAGGCCGCAAGCGCGGTGAGGACGGTGGTGAGCATGTCGGGGTGAAGCTGGGGTCCGTCGGTGCGGGCCACCACCGGCTGGGGGTGCAGGGACCGGAACCAGAGGACGCTCAGGTGGATGAGGGGGATGTTCAGCGCCCCCACGATCCCCACCACCGCCGCGAACTTCTTCCCCTTCTCGGGGACGTCGGTGGAGTTCCGGACCATGAAGTACCCCAGGTAGATGAACCAGAGGAGGAGCGTCAGCGTGAGGCGCGGCTCCCAGGTCCACCAGGTGCCCCAGGCCAGCTTCGCCCAGAGGGGGCCGGAGGTCAGCACGATGGTCGTGAAGATCATCCCGCCCTCGGCGGCGGCCTGCGCCGCGTGGTCCAGCTTCTCGATGCCGAGCCAGAGGTAGACGGCGCTGCAGATCGCCACGATCCCGAAGGCGAAGAAGGCCACCCACGCCGCCGGCAGGTGGATGTAGAAGATCCGCTGCACGATCCCCATGGAGGCCTCGGTGGGCACCCAGAAGAAGACCTGCCAGTGAAAGAGCACGGTGAGGGCGAGCCCTGCCAGGCCCAGCACCAGCGCGCCCCACTTCACGAAACCGAGCGACATCATTCCTCCACGATGAACCGGAAGAGCGTCACCCCCGCCGCCAGGGCGATGAGGGTGAAGGCCCCGAGGATCCTCAAGGTGCCGAAGATCTCGGAGGCAGGGAAGCCCCCGAGGAGGGAGGCGGTGGCCGAGGCCCCGAACATGACGAGGGGGACCAGGAGGGGGAAGAGGAGCACGGGCAGGAGCGTCTCGCCCATTCGCGTCCCCGCGGTGATCCCGCTGAAGAGTGTTCCCAGCGCCGAGAACCCCGTGACGCCCAGCAGAAGCACCCCGATGAGGGGGAGGGGGTTCCGCGGCAGAACGACCTGGTAGAAGAACGCGAACACGAGCACGGTGAGCGCCGTCACGATGGCCAGCAGGACGGCATTCGACAGCACCTTGCCCAGGTAGAGCGCCTCCCGCGGAAGGGGCGCCGCCAGGAGTCCCTGGAACGCCCCGTCCTCCTTCTCGAGCTCGAAGGTCCGGCCCAGCCCCAGGAGCCCCGCCAGGATCAGCGTCATCCAGATCAGCCCCGCGGCGATGCTCCCCGGGTGCACGACGGTGCGGTCCACGGCGTAGTTGAACAGGAGCGCCGTGAGCACCACGAAGGCCCCCATGGCCGCCAGCCGCTCCCGGGTGCGGAGTTCCACCTGCAGGTCCTTCCGGGCCACGACCCAGGCCAGCACCAGCGTGCCTTTCATGATGCGGCGCCTTCCAGCTCCACCGCGCTGCGGTAGAAGCGCTCCTCCTCGCCGGCGGGGAGAGCGTCCCGCGGCCCGAGAAAGGAGAAGCGCCCCCGCGCCTGGATGGCCACCCGGTCGGCGAGGCGAACCCCTTCGGCCACCTGGTGGGTCACGAGGATCACGGCCCGGTGCCCGTCCCGGAGTTGCTGGAGCACGTCGCGGAGGAGGGCGGCGGCGTGGAGATCCAGCCCGGTAAAGGGCTCGTCCAGGAGGACCAGCGCCGGGTCGTGGAGGAGGGTCCTGGCCAGGGAGAGTCGCTGGCGCATCCCCCGCGAGAATCCGCCGGCCTGCCGGTCGGCGGCGGCGGAAAGCCCCACCCGGGCAAGCCCCTGCTCCACCCGGTCGGCCGTGTCGGCCAGGCCGTGGAGCCGCCCCCAGAAGGTCAGGTTTTCCCGGGCGGTGAGCGCCCCGTAGATGAACGTCCGGTGGGACAGGAGGCCGAGTTCGGCCCGCCACGCCGTCTGCGAGGGGTCCAGCGGGCTCCCCCGGAAGTGGATCTCGCCCGACGTGGGGTGAAGCGTGCCGGACAGGAGGCCCAGAAGCGTCGACTTCCCCGCCCCGTTCGGTCCGAGGATCGTCAGCGTCTCGCCGGCCTCCAGGCTGAACGACACCCCGTCCACCGCCCGCACGGCACCGAAGCTCCGGACCAGGGCCCGGGCTTCGAGGAGGGGCGGGGTCAAGCCGGGGGACCCCCGGAGGCCGGGCTCCCGGATGCCGACGCGGGCGTCACGGCGGACCCGCACTCCCCGCAGAAGCGGCTGGCCCGAGGGTTCGGATGGCCGCACTGCATGCAGATCGCGCCGTGGCGAATGGAGGCCCGGAGCGCCGCGATTTCGGCTTCGACGTCGGCCTGCGCGGCGGAGGCCCTGGCCCCGGAGCGGCCGGCGCGCCCTGCCGACGTGGCCAGTTCGCGAGCCTCGTCGTCCAGCGCCGCCAGCGCTTCCGCCGAGACCTGGGCCTTGAGTGCCCGGTAGTCGGTCTCGTCCAGCTTCCCGGCGTGGAAGTCGTACTCCACGTCGCGAAGCGAGAGGAGCGCCATGCGCTTCCGGTGCTGCACGTCGGTGACTTCGTCGTCCATGGCGCCCATGGGCGCCGCCTTCCCGGTGAGGAGGGGGTGGAAGATTGCCGCCACGGCTCCAACGGTGAGGAGGATCGCCAGGACCAGGGTCATGAGGACGCCCCTGCCGGCACCGGTGGCTCCCTGCGTGGTCCGTCCGAGCCGGAGGGGGGCGGGGTTGACCTTGGCGGCGTCGGCGGCGGGGGCGAGGAGCCGGAACCGCCGGAGCCACCGGCCTGCCCGGCCAGCTGTCCGGGACGCCGGGCACCGGGAACCGAACCTCCGGGCCAGAGGCCGATGAGGGTGCCGAGGGCCAGGATGAGGCCGCCGTACCAGATCCAGGGGACCAGCGGATTCACCAGGACCTGGAAGGTGGCCCGGTGGAAGCGCGGATCGGTACCCATCCCCACCTGGTCGTCCAGCGTCGCCAGGATCACGTACAGGTCCTCCATCAGCGTGGACCGGATCCCCACCTCGGTGACGGGCTGCCCCTGGGCCAGGTAGAGCCGGCGCTCCGTGTTCAGGCTGCCCACGAAGACGCCGTCCTTCTCCACGGACATGGTGGCGATCCACTGCACGGAGTGCCCGGGGTCGGCGGCGGTGGAGAGCCCCTCGTAGCGAAGGTCGTAGGTGTGGCCGAAGGGAGAGTCGATGGAGATCGTCTCCCCGGGCTCGATGCTCTGGCGGACCTCCTGGTCGTAGGCGGCCCCGGCGAAGCCCATGAACATGATGACCACCCCGACGTGCACCACGTACCCGCCCCACCGCCGGCGATTCTTGCGCACCAGGTGCACGAAGGCCGTGAAGGGGTTCTCGTTCTCGATGCGGGCCCGGGCCCGGGTGCCCTTCCAGAACTCCACGACGATGACCGCCAGCACGAAGATGCCGATGGTGAAGGTCAGGAGCGCCTGGGTGTGACGGGTTCCCATGAACCAGAGCACCACGCCCGAGAGGATTCCGACGAGGAGCGGCCCCGTGAAGTTCTTCTTCAGGTTCCGGGCGGAGGCCTTCCGCCAGGCGATGACGGGACCCACGCCCATGAGCGCCAGCAGCACGAGCCCGATGGGGATGTTGACCTGGTTGAAGAAGGGGGGGCCAACCGAGACCTTCGAGCCCGTCAGCCCCTCGGTGAAGAGGGGGAAGAGGGTCCCCCACATCACGGCGAAGGCCGAGCCCAGGAGGACCAGGTTGTTCATCAGGAAGGCGGATTCCCTCGAGAAGAACGAGTCGAAGGTCCGCTCGCTCCGCATCTCGGGGAGGCGCTTCACGATGAGCCACGCGCATCCCGCCCCCACCACGAACATGAATCCCAGGAAGGTATAGGCGATGACCAGGTCCTGGGCGAACGAATGCACGGACTCGATGAGGCCGGACCGGGTCAGGAACGTGGCGAAGATGGTCATCAGGAAGGTGAGGACCACCAGCGACATGTTCCAGACCTTGAGCATCCCGCGGCTCTCCTGGATCATGATGGAGTGCAGGAAGGCCGTGGCCACCAGCCAGGGGAGAAGCGACGCGTTCTCCACCGGGTCCCAGAACCAGTACCCGCCCCAGCCCAGCTCCTCGTAGGCCCAGCGCATGCCGAAGATGATCCCCAGCGACAGGAAGAACCAGCTGGTCAGGATCCACCGCCGGGTGAGCTGGATCCAGCGCGCATCCAGGCGACCGGTGAGGAGCGCCGACACGGCGAACGCAAACGGGACCGTGAAGGCCGTGAAGCCCAGGTAGAGCGTGGGCGGATGGATGGTCATCCAGTAGTTCTGGAGCTGCGGGTTCAGCCCGCGACCGTCCATCGGTGCGAAGGGGAGCTGCTCGAAGGGCGGCGTGATGAAGAGCGTGATCACCAGGAAGAAGGCGATGATCGAGAGGAGCGTGCCCGTCACGTACGGCATGAACTCCCGGTTCCGCCGCCGGTTGAACCAGACGGCCAGGACCGAGAAGAACGAGAGGTTCAGCGCCCAGAAGAGGAGGGACCCCCGCTGACCCGCCCAGAGCCCCGTGACCTTGAAATAGGTCGGCAGGTCGCGGCTCGAGTAGTTGTAGACGTACCAGTACTCGTAGCGGTTCCCCACGAAGGCCGCGATGATGCCGAGGGACGCGATGGCCGTGAGAAGAAGCACCGCGTACAGGCTGCGCTCCCCGCTCAGGACCAGGTCACCCCGCTGCCAGCGCCCCCCCAGGAAAGAGAGAACGCCCCCCCAGATGCAGATCGGGAGGGCGATCCAGAGGGCGTACTCCCCCAGTTCGGTCATGCGATGCCTCCACCCCCGGGCTCGACGCCTTCAGCCGACTGCAGGGTCACCTTGTCGGAGGCGTACTCGCTCTCGTCGGGCATGGCCTCGTACCGGCTCCCGCACTTCGTCAGGACTTCCGTGGCCTCGAAGACCCCGTTCCCCATGTACCGCCCTTCCATGACAACCTCCACTTCGTCATTGAAGGTATCGGGAATCGGATGTCTGAAGTGCACGGTGAGGATGACATCGGGTGCCGCGGCATCGAACACCTCGAAGGTGTGCAGAAGCTCGTCGTTCGCGGACCGGTAGCTTCCCTGCACGACGCTTCCGCTGACCCGCACGCCACGTTCCTGGAGCATGGGATCGACGTCCACCCGGGCCATGAGCTCGGTGGGGGTCATGTAGTAGACCATCGTCTCGGAGATGCCGGTCCAGATGAGCCAGGTCACCACTGCGGCGACACCGACGAGGCCGGTGAAGAAGCGTCGATCCTTGCGCATGGAACGATCCCGGAAAAGGAGTCGGAGGGGCAACGCGGCGGGATGGCCGGTGCTCCCCGCATCCAACATACAGGGTGGGGGCCGTCGGTTCAAACCCGCCATCCCCCCCGGCGTTCCCCGGGGGCTTCCCCGCGGACCGCGGACGGCCGTCTCGCCCGCTCCCGGACGGTCCCCGTCAGATCGTCGGCAACGCCCCGAAGGCAATGGCACCCACGCCGTCGGTGTCTCCCGTGACGGCCCTCCTGTGGTAGTCCAGCTGGCCCAGGTGGTAGGCGGTGTGGGCGAGGAGGTGGAGAAGCACCAGTCGCGCGCGCACCCTCCGCTCCGCGAGATCCCCACCGGGGAGGGCTCCCGGCCACGGGTCGTCCAGGGTTTCGGGGCGCAGGGCCCCGAGCGCCGTTTCCACCGCCATCCGCGCGTCCACGAGTTCCGCGGCAAGTTCCGCGCGGGAGAGATCCCGCCGTCCGAACTCCCCCTCCCGGTCCCGTTCGTAGCCGCTCCCGCCCAGCACCGCCCCCACGAAGTGTCGCAGGTTCCCGGCCAGGTGAAGGGCCAGCGTGCCACCGGAATTCGGCCACTCCGCGCGAGCCGCCCAGGGCGACCCGTCGTCGGGGTAGGCCAGGACCTGCCGCTCCACGGCAGAGATCTCGCGCCGGAGGAGCTGGGCGAGATCAAGGTTCTCGTCCCCCGGTGCCGATCCCGACCCGGGGGTCGGAACCGGGAAACGGTACGGACGACCGGCGCGCTCCAGGAGACGGACGAGCAGGGGAACCGAGAGCCCCACCACCGTCGTGAAGTCTCCGTCGATCCCTTCCACGAGGGCCCCGCCCAGCCCCTGGATACCGTAGGCGCCGGCCTTGTCCATGGGTTCGCCGGTGGCGGCGTAGTTCCGGGCGGTGGTGCGGTCGAACGCACGAAACCGCACCCGGGTCACGCGCACACCGCTCTTCACGGTGCCCTCGGGGCCGACCAGCGCGAGGCCCGTGGCCACGCGGTGCTCCCGACCCTGGAGCGCGAGAAGCATCTGCACGGCCTCGGCGGCGTCGGCGGGCTTCTCCAGCACCCGGTCGTCCACCGCCACCGTCGTGTCACCGGCCAGCACCCAGGCCTCGGGATGGAGGGCCCGCACCGCACCGGCCTTTTCCCGGGCCATCCGCTCGACGTAGCCCTCCGGCGCCTCGCCCCGGCGCCGCGTCTCCTCGATTTTCGCCGGCACGACCCGGTGGGCGATTCCCAGGGTCCGGAGGATCTCGGCACGGCGCGGGGAGGCGGAGGCGAGCAGGAGGGGGGTATCGGGAACATTCATGCGGGGTCCTCGGAATCCGTCGAAGGGACACCCTCTTCGGGTGCCCCGGGAGTACTGTCGCTCAGGGCAGGATGCCGAAACCCGCCGGCGAGGGAAACCTCTCCGGTCTCGCGTTCGAGAACCAGCGTCACCGGTCCGTCGTTCACCAGGGCCACGTCCATCATGGCGCCGAACTCCCCCGTTTCCACCGGCCCCGGCACCCTGGCGCGGAGAAGCGCGACGAAGCGGTCGTAGAGGGGGATGGCCTCTTCGGGGCGCGCCGCGGCCGTGAACGACGGGCGCCTGCCCTTCCGCGCATCCCCGTAGAGGGTGAACTGGCTCACCACCAGGATCCCGCCATCGGCCTCGTTCAGGGAACGGTTCATCCTTCCTTCGTCGTCGGGGAAGATGCGGAGCCCCGTGACCTTGTCGGCCATCCATTCGAGTTCCGCCGCGGAGTCTCCAGGCGTGAACCCCACCAGCAGAAGGAGTCCAGGCCCCTCGATGGACCCGGCAACCCGCCCCTCGATGGTCACCGACGCACGGGAGACGCGCTGCAGTATGACCCTCACGAGGCGCCCTTGCCCCCTACTCGACCGTGACCGACTTGGCCAGGTTCCGGGGCTGGTCCACGTCACACCCCCGGAGGAGGGCGATGTGGTAGGCCAGGAGCTGGAGGGGGATGACCGTGAGGATCGGCAGGAGTGCCGGGTGCGTCTCGGGGATCTGGATGAAGTGATCCACGATGCCCAGCAGCTCTTCGGCCCCGTTGTTCACCACGGCGATGACCTGTCCGTCCCGCGCCTTCACCTCCTCGATGTTCGAGACCACCTTGTGGTACACGCCGTCCCGGGGCGCGAGGAACACCACCGGCATGTTCTCGTCGATGAGGGCGATGGGGCCGTGCTTCATCTCGGCGGCCGGGTAGCCCTCGGCGTGGATATAGCTCACTTCCTTGAGCTTGAGGGCACCCTCGAGGGCCACGGGAAACTGGTAGCCGCGCCCGAGGTAGAGGACGTTCGGGGCATCCTGGTAGACCTTGGCCAGCTCGCGGATTCGGTCGTTCTGCTGCAGGATCTCGGTGACCTGCCCGGGAAGCGCCTGGAGGGCCGCCACCAGCTTCCGGCCTTCGAGAATGGAGAGGCTCCGGCGGCGCGCCATGTAGAGCGTGAAGAGCGCGAGGGCCGCGACCTGGCTCGTGAAGGCCTTGGTGGAGGCGACGCCGATCTCGGGGCCGGCGTGGAGGTGGACCCCGAAGTCGGTCTCCCGGGCGATGGTGCTGCCCACCGTGTTCACGATTCCCATGACCTTGGCCCCGCGTCGCCTCGCCTCACGGAGCGCCGCCAGGGTGTCCGCGGTCTCGCCGGACTGGGAGATCACGATGACGAGGGTCTTCTCGTCCACCACCGGGTTCTTGTACCGGAATTCGGAGGCGTATTCCACCTTGGTGGGGATGCGGGCGAGTTCCTCCAGCATGTATTCGCCGATGAGTGCCGAGTGCCAGGAGGTTCCGCAGGCGGTGAGCACGATGCGCTCGATCCCCTGGAGATCCGCATCGGACACCGTCACCCCGCCCAGGCGCGCCGCGCCCTCCTCCTCCAGCAGCCTGCCCCGCATCACGTCTTCCAGGGAGCGGGGCTGCTCGAAGATCTCCTTGAGCATGAAGTGCTCGAAGCCGCCCTTCTCGATGGCCTCCAGGTCCCAGGTCACCCGGTGGACCTGGCGCTGCACCGGCCCCTGCCGCAGGTGGTAGGTCCGGTAGCCGTCCGGGGTCAGGACGGCGTAGTCGCCGTCGTCGAGGTAGACCACGTTCCGGGTGTGGGCGATGACCGCAGCCGCGTCGGATCCGACCAGGACCTCGCCGTCGTTCCCCACGCCCAGAAGAAGCGGCGAGCCGTTTCGGGCCACCACGATCTTGTTCGGATCCCGGGAACTCACCACGGCGATTCCGTAGGCGCCGATCACCTGTTCGAGGGCCTTCGCCACCGCGTCTTCCAGCGTGCCGCCCTTGACCCAGAGGCGGTCCACCAGGTGTACGACCACCTCGGTGTCGGTTTCGCTCCGGAAGACCACGCCCTCGGCCTGCAGCTTGGTGCGGAGGGTGCCGGCGTTCTCGATGATCCCGTTGTGGACGAGGGCAATCGATCCGTCGGCGCTGGTGTGCGGATGCGCGTTGTCCCGGGTCGGGGGGCCGTGCGTGGCCCAGCGGGTGTGCCCGATGCCGCAGGTCCCGGCGGGGCGGTCCACGGCGATGGCCCGGTCGAGTTCGTCGAGTTTCCCGGCCCGCTTCACGGTGTGGAGATCGCCGTCCGGTCCGAGGATCGTGATTCCGGCCGAGTCATACCCCCGATATTCCAGCCGCCGAAGCCCTTCGACAAGAAGTCCCGACGCCTGTCTCGGCCCCACGTATCCCACAATTCCGCACATCCGCTACTCCCTTTGTTCGTGGCTGGATCCGCCCCATGTCGGCCGATCCGCTGAACCGGCACCCCTTTCCGGGGGCCGGGATCGATTTCCCGTCGTGCCTTCTCCACACACCTGTCGCGCAACCGCGTCGGCTCGGAGGCCGTTCGCCCTCCCCCGTTCAACCCGCAAGGGCCAGGCCGCCGGCCTGCCCCCCTCAGCCGAGGCGCTGCGCCTGAAGCGCCTCCCGCCCGGCGGCCACGAGTTCCCGGGCGTGTGCCTCGGTCCGCCCCTCGGCGATGAAGCGCACCACGGGCTCGGTCCCCGAGGGCCTCACGTGCAGCCAGGCCCCGTCGTCGGGCCACGCCAGGCGCAGCCCGTCCGCCGTGTCCACCTCCGGAGCCGGCAGGGCCTCGCGGAGGGCGTCGTACCCGGCGCTCACCCGATCCCGGGGAAAGGCCGTCTTTTCCTTGACGATATGGTACCGGGGCCATGCGTCCACCGCGTCGGCGAGCGACCCTCCCGTGTCCACCAGGTGCTGAAGGAGGAGCGCAACGCCCACGGGCGCATCGCGGGTGAAGTGGAGCGCCGGAAGGATGATCCCCCCGTTCCCCTCGCCACCCACGACAGCGTTCTCGGTCTGCATGCGCCGTGCCACGTTGATCTCTCCCACCGGCGCCCGGTGGCAGGGGGCCCCGTGGGACGCGGCTACATCCTCCACGACCCGGCTGGTGGAGAGGTTCGTGACCACCGGGCCGCGCTCCCGGCGAAGCACCACGTCCGCGCATAGTGCAAGGGTGAGGTCCTCCCCCAGGGGCCGTCCGGTGCCGTCCACGAGCGAAAGCCGGTCCACGTCCGGATCCACGGCGAAGCCCAACTCCGCCCCCGAGGTCCGGACCAGGTCGCCCAGGTCGCCCAGGTTCGCCGCCGTCGGTTCCGGATCCCGCGGGAAGTGCCCGTCCGGCTCGAGCCCGATCCCGTGGACCTCGCACCCCAGCGCTTCGAGCAGCCGGGGCACCATGCGTCCGCCGGCGCCGTGAACACAGTCCAGCGCAATGCGGAATCTCCGGGCCCGGATCGCCTCCAGCTCCAGGTACGGCAGCGCCAGGATCCGCTCCAGGTGCCGGTCGATGGCGCCCTCGTCCTCCCGGACGCCCCCCAGCGCATCCCATTCCGCCCTGGGGATCTCCCGTTCCCTCATGAAGGCCAGGTACCGCGTCATCCGGTCGCCGTCCAGGAAGGTCCCGTCGCCCCCGGCGAACTTGAAGGCGTTCCACTGGGCGGGATTGTGGCTCGCCGTGATCCCGAGGGCCCCTGCGGCGCCGTGATGCCCGATGGAGAGGAGCAGGGTCGGGGTCGGGGCCACGCCGATGTTGACCACATCGACGCCCACCGACTGGAGGCCCGCCTCCGCCGCCCGCACGATCATCGCCCCGCTGGTGCGCGAGTCCCGCCCCAGGAGCACGGTGAGCCGCTCCCCTCCCGCCTCCTCGCCCGCCTCCTCGAGAAGAAAGGCGCCGAACCCGGCGGCGAGGGTCGTCATGAGTTCCGGTGTCAGGACGTCGCCGACGGTGCCGCGGAAGCCGGAAACGCTGACCATGAGGCCTGCGGGAAAGGTGAGGGGCATGCTTCGGCCGCTGGGTTCGGGTGAGGAGGTGAAGACAGGAGTGGCGCGCGGAGCGCGGAAGGCGGAGGATCTGGCGGGGCGGGTGGTCGAGTACCTGCTCCGGGGCGTCGACGAGCGGCATCAGGCGACGACCCCGGACCCCGGAGCGCGACGAACGCATTGCACCCCGCGTTCACGACGCACGAAAGATGCCCCGGGTCACACGGGAACGGAAGCGGCTCCCGGGCGGAGGGACCATCGGCCGGCCGGCGGGGCCGGGTGATGCCGGCACAGCAGGACGCAGTTCGCAAGCGACGTTTCGCCTGCATCGGCCCAGTGACGAACGTGGTGCGCCTCGGTGTACCTAAGTCCGCACCCCGGGAAGCGGCACCCCTTGTCCCGGGCATCGAGGGCCCGCCGGAGAGCCGGGTTCACGACCCTGCGGGCATGCCCTGCATCGAGGATCCAACCCTCGGCATGGAGAAAGAGCGGAACGACAGCGGAATCGCACGAAAGCCGCCGCGACGTTTCATGTGAAACGCGCACCCCGTCGTCGAGGTGCGAGCAGCCAGCCCCGCAGGTGGGATCTTCCTCGCGGAGCGCATCCAGTTCCACGTGCAGCATGACCTGGTACCCCTCAACGGTCCGCGTCGCGGCGCCCCTGCCTCCCCTGACCCATGTTCCGGTGGCTCACTTCATGCCAGATTCCCACCGGACGCCGGCCGGTCGGAACTCGGCTTCGCCGGGCCCCCGCCTCCCGATCAGACTCCCATTCCCCGGCCTTCGCATGACCGACCTGATCCAGTGTTCCGCCTGCCAGCGCGGGTTCCTGGTCCCCCCGGATTCCTGCCCGGTATGCGGCGCGCCTTCCCCCGCCTTCACGGGCGCGGCCGAGAGCCGAGGCCAGGACGTGGTGGTGTCGTCACGCCTGAACCAGACGGCGCAGGTGGGCGGGATCATGATCGCCGGCCTCCTCACGGGCATTGTGAGCTGGTTCCTCTTTTCGAGGGAGATGGGTGTGGCGATGCTTCTTCTCGCGCTCCTCGTCTCCGCCGTGCTCCTCTGGCGCCGCTGACCCCTGCCCCATTCCACGGAACCCAGAACGATGGCATCGAACCAGGACACAGGCACGCACCGTCTCGCCACCCGCGCCATTCACGCCGGGCAGTCTCCCGAGCCCGTCACCGGGGCCATCATGCCCCCCATCTTCCAGACGTCGACCTACGTGCAGTCCGAGCTCGGCGGCGACGTCCAGTACGACTACGCGAGGGTCAGCAACCCGACCCGGGAGGCCCTCGAGCGGAACGTTGCGGGGCTGGAGGGCGGAGGGCACGGGCTCGCCTACGCCAGCGGCCTCGCCGCCATCGAGGGGGTCATGAAGCTCCTCTCCGCCGGCGACCACGTGGTGAGCGAGGAGAACACGTACGGGGGGACGAACCGGATGTTCAACCATGTGCTCTCGCGGCTGGGCATCGAGTTCACCTTCGTGGACTCTCGCGACCCGGACCAGGTCCGGGACGCCATGCGACCCGAGACGCGGCTGGTCCACGTGGAGACCCCCACGAACCCGATGATGCGCCTCTGTGACCTGCAGGCGGTGGCCGACGTGGCCCACGAGGGAGGTGCGCGCCTCATGGTGGACAACACCTTCGCCACGCCCATCAACCAGCGGCCTCTCGAGTTCGGTGCCGACGTGGTCGTCCACTCCACGACCAAGTACCTGAACGGCCATTCCGACGTCATCGGGGGCATGGTGGTCGTGAACGACGACGATCTGGCGGCGGAGCTGGCCTTCGTCCGGAAAAGCACCGGTGCCGTTCCGGGACCCATGGATGCGTGGCTCGTGCTCCGGGGCACGAAGACCCTGGCCGTCCGGATGCGTGCGCACAACGACAACGGGATGGCGGTTGCACGCTGGCTCCAGGACCATCCCGGGGTGGAAGCCACCCACTACCCCGGCCTTCCCTCCCATCCCCAGCACGACCTTGCCTTCCGCCAGATGGACGGCTTCACCGGCATGGTCTCGGTCGAACTCGGAAGCGGAGCCCGCGCGAAGCGGTTCGTGGAACGCACCCGGCTCTTCGCGCTGGCAGAGTCGCTGGGGGGCGTCGAGTCCCTCATCGGGGTTCCGGCGCTGATGACCCATGCCTCCGTCGCCCCCGACCGACGGGCCTTCATGGGGGTGACCGACGGGCTGGTTCGCCTCAGCGTGGGCATCGAGGACCTGGCCGACCTGCTGGAAGACCTGGAACAGGCCCTCGCGGGGGCCTGATGCCGGGCCCCACTCCCGTCGTTCGCGGACGCCCGATCTGGCGCATCGGGCCCCGGTGGCGTATGGATTGCTCCTGAATGCACCCCACCCGGCCGACGTTCCGGCCCGGGAATGGGTGAACCCGACCGTTCCGAAGGAGGTACCCGTGAGCTCCAGCACCCCCGTCTCCGTTTGCTCCCGCCCCGGAGGCAGCCCCGGAGGCAGCCCCCGAGGCAGCCGGTTCCTCGTCGGTGCCTGCCTGCTGGCCGGCCTGGCGCTGGTGGAAGTTGCCGCTCCCCTGGCGGCGCAGACCGTCACCAACCCGTTCCGCCCCGACTACACGTGGGGCGAGCTTCCCGATGACCGGGTCTGGGGCGCCGTCAGCGCCATGTATCCCGCCCCCGACGGGAACCTCTGGGTGGCAGAGCGCTGCGGGCAGAACAGCTGCGTGGGATCGGACGTGGACCCGGTCCTCCTCCTGGACCCCGACGGGAACGTCCTCCGGTCCTTCGGGGCGGGCCTCATCTCCTGGCCCCATGGCATGTACGTGGAGCCGAACGGGAACGTCTGGATCACCGACGCCTGGGTGAACGGCGCCGACGAGGTGGGACTGGGGCATACCGTCCTCAAGTTCAGTCCCGAGGGCGAACTCCTCCTGACCATCGGCACGCCGGGAGAGGCCGGGGACCCGCCGAACCGCCTCACCCGGCCCAATGACGTGGTCGTGGCCCCGGACGGCACCATCTTCATCGTGGACGGCCACGGCCCGGCCGCCCCCAATCGGCTCATGAAGTTCGCGGCCGACGGGAGCTACCTCGAGACGCTGGGCGGAACCGGGTATGCGCCGGGCGAGTTCCTGGAGCCCCATGCCATTTCCATGGACTCCCAGGGTCGGCTCTTCATTGCCGACCGGTACAACAACCGCATCCAGATCCTGGAGCAGGACGGCACCTTCGTCGCCGCCTGGACCCAGTTCGGTCGTCCCAGCGGCATCTTCATCGACGAGCACGACCTGATCTACGTGGCGGATTCCGAGTCCGGACCGGCGGCCAACCAGTTCACCGGGCAGCGGAATGCCGGATGGGAGCGGGGGATCCGCATCGGCGACGCCCGGACGGGCTGGGTCTTCCACTTCATTCCCGAGACCTGGAACAACCCCAACCTCGGGGTCAACAGCTTCAGCGGACCCGAGGGGGTGGCCGTGGACCGTGAGGGGAACGTCTACGGTGGCGAGGTCTCGCAGCGGCGGGTGGTGAAACACATCCGGCTGCATCCCATGATGATCCCGGAGCGTCCGCCGGAGCCCTGACCCGGGCCCGGGGGGCGGGCTGCCCGGTGCCGCGACCACCCTGACACGGTCTCGTTCTCCGCTATACTAGTGTAGTGTGGCGGAGCCGGAGACCCGGCACCCGCATCCCAGAGCCCCACATGACAGGCACATGAGCAAGCATTCCCCCGACCACGACACATCGGCGCCGGCCCCGTCGGCCGACGACGCGCCCGACTTCGCTTCCCTGGGGCTGGACCCCCGCCTGCTCGAGGCCCTCACCGGTCTCGGCTACGAGGAGCCCACGCCCATCCAGACGGAGGCGATCCCCCCTCTTCTCGAGGGGAAGGACCTGGTGGGGCAGGCTGCCACCGGCACCGGCAAGTCCGCCGCCTTCGCACTCCCGCTGATCCAGCGCCTCGTGGGCCTGGGAGCCGGGCGCCCCCAGCCCTCGGTGCTGATCCTGGTGCCGACGCGGGAGCTCGCCATGCAGCTCTCCGAGGCCGTGTACCGCTACGGGCGGAACCTCGGCGTGACGGTCCTCCCCATCTACGGTGGGCAGTCCTTCTCGCAGCAGCTCAAGGTGCTCAAGCGCGGCGTGGACGTGGTCGTCGCAACGCCGGGCCGGGCGCTGGACCACATCGGCCGGGGCACGCTCCGCCTTGCGAAGGTGTCGGCCGTGGTGCTGGACGAGGCCGACGAGATGCTCGACATGGGCTTCGCCGAAGACCTGGAGGCGATCCTTGCCGCCACCCCGGAGGACCGCCAGACCATCCTCTTCTCGGCGACCATGCCGCCCCGCATCGCCGACATCGCCGCCCGGCACCTCACCGATCCGGTGCAGATCCGCATCCAGCGGGACCGGCTCACCGAGGGCGAGGTCCCCCAGGTTCGCGAGATCGCCTACATGGTCTCGAGGGCCCACAAGGTCGCGGCCCTGGGGCGCGTCCTCGACATGGAGGACCCGGAGGCCGCCATCATCTTCTGCCGCACCCGGCACGAGGTGGACGAGCTCACGGAGACGCTGAACGCCCACGGCCACCGCGCCGAGGCGCTTCACGGCGGCATGACCCAGGAACAGCGGGACCGGGTCATGAAGAAGCTCCGGAGCGGCACCGCCGACCTCCTCACCGCCACCGACGTGGCCGCCCGGGGGCTCGACATCCCGCGGCTCACCCACGTCATCAACTTCGACGTCCCGAACGCCCCCGAGGCCTACGTGCACCGGATCGGCCGCGTGGGTCGGGCCGGACGCGAGGGTGTCGCGATCATGCTCGCCGAGCCCCGCGAGCAGCGTGTCCTCCGGAGCATCGAGCACCTGACCAAGCGCGCCATCGAGGTCCGGAAGCTCCCCACCGTGGCGGACCTGCGGGACCGGCGGCTGGAGGTGGTCCGCACCGCACTCCTCGAGATCCTCGACGCGGGGGATCTGGACCGGTTCCGGGGCGTGGTCGAATCCCTGGCCGAGGACTTCGACCCCATGGACGTGGCCGCCGCGGCGCTGAAACTGGCCCAGGTGGCCACGGGCCAGGAGGTCTCCGAGGAACGGGAGATCCCCGAGGTCCCGTCGGGCAAGCCCAAGACGAAGCACGAGCAGGCCAAGCGCGCCCGGGCCACCGGCGCGTCCGGGGCGACCTCCACCTCGGGCGGCTCGAAGCGCGGGCGGCCGCCCGCCGGGGGCGTGGCCCGGATCTTCGTCGGCACCGGAAGCGAGGCCGGGGTGCGACCCCAGGACCTGGTGGGGGCCATCACCGGCGAGGCCGGCATCGAGGGCCGCCAGATCGGTCACATCGACATCGGGGAGCGGTTCTCCATCGTCGAGGTGGCCCAGGACGTGGTCGGCGAGGTCATCGAGGCGCTCCACGGCAACAAGATCAAGGGAAAGAAGGTGACGGTGCGCCGCGACCAGCCGGGCAAGGGCAAGGCGAAGGGAAAGGGCGGCGGCAAGGGCTGAACCAGGGGGCTGACGTGGGCGTTTCCGAAGCGAGGCCCCGGGGCCACCCCGAGGAACCGTGCCGCAACTGCAGCGACCCCACCCGGGGCGAATACTGCCCCACCTGCGGGCAACGGAAGGTGGACGTCCAGGTCTCGGTGGCTGACCTGGTCCGCGATCTGTTCGAGGACCAGTTCGGCGTCGAACGGCGCACCCCCGCCACCCTCTTCGCCCTCCTCTTTCGTCCCGGCCACCTGACCCGGGAGTACCTGGGCGGACGCATCGTCCGCTACATCCGCCCCCTCAAGCTCTACCTGGTCAGCTCGGTCGTGCTCTTCCTGCTCGTGGGGTTCTTCACCATGCGGGGCATGGACAGCATCGCGGAGGGCTACAGCGGCATGCAGGCGGGAAGCGCGAACGTCCGGGCGGACCCGGTGGCCGCGCAGATCCAGGAGGGTTTTCGCGACGCCTTCGGCGCCGGGGGGGTGGAGGCGGGCCGGGTCATCCAGCCTCCGGCTCCCGGCACCGCCGCGCCCCTGCCGCAGGCTCCAGTCGACACGGGGGCATCCCCGGCCGGCGACACCGTCACCGTGGACGCCCCGGTGGGGTCGCGCCTCGGCGACCAGGCGTGGTTCCGGGATCTCACCGTGAACACCGGAAGCGCGGCACTGGACCAGCGGATCCGGGCCCGGGTGGACCGGCTTGGCCGCATGGAGCCCGCCGACGCCGTCCGGGAGCTCCTCCGCACCTTCCTGGGGTACGTGCCGACCCTGCTGTTCCTCCTTCTCCCTGTTTTCGCCGGGATCCTCAAGCTCCTCTACATCCGAACCGGGACCTACTACGCCGAGCACTTCATCTTCGTGCTCCACACCCACGCCTTCGTCTTCGGGACCTTCTCGCTGGCCCTCGTCGCGGCCTGGGCGGGGCTCGGCCTCGTCGCGGGGCTCCTCCAGCTCTGGGCCGGCATCTACATCTTCCTGGCGCTCCGGAGAGTCTACGGTCAGGGTCACCTGAAGACGGCGATCAAGTACTGGACCCTCGGCTGGATGTACTTCTGGGTGCTTCTCCTCGCCCTCGTTCCGGTGGTCATCCTCACCCTCCTGGTGGGCGGCTGAGGGAGGGCGCTCGGCCTTACCCGCTGCTCCCCGACGACGACGGCTCGGGGATCTCGGTTCCGAACCCTCCGGCGGCGGAACGGCGGTACCCCTTCGTGGAAAATTTCGGGCGTCGAATCGGCCCCTGGAACGTCCGGGGTCGCAGTTCCGGATCCGAAACCGGGACGTGGAGGATCTCGATGCCTCCCCCGAGGAGTTCGGTGAACCACTCCACGAGATCCGCCAGGGGGATGGCCGGGCCCTGGGCCGGGGCGTCGGCTCCGCTCTCGCCCCCGTCCAGTCCCAGGTAGACGACGCGTCGGATCCCGGCGCCCTGCAGGACCCTGGGCGTCGGGAGAATCGAGTCGTCGAGGTAGTAGCGGTTGTCGAAGTCTCCCGCCGTTCCGGTGCGCGTCCCCAGGCGCATGGCGTCGCAGATCCAGAGCGGCGGGGCGTCGGACGAGATCCTCCCCCGTGCCACGGCCACGGTCGGGGCCCAGCGCAGGAGTTCGGCGACGATGCGCTCCGCCGGGAGAAGGCCCTTCGGATGCGGCCAGTGATCGAAGGTGCAGATCGGCTGGGCCGCCCCCCCGGTCACGAGCCAGGCAGCGGCCTCCACCGTGGCACGCCCGGGCAGGTCCACGACGCAGAGCGTGCCGGGCTCCAGCCAGGCCGGTACCGGCGCGCCGGGGCGGGCATGTGCCGGCAGGAGGAACGCTGCCCCCACCGCACTCCCCGCCCCGGTCCCACCGGACGTGCCCGCCTCCTCCAGTCGTGCCGCATCCTCTTCCACCTCCCTGAGCGGAGTCGGGCCGACCTGTTTCCGGTCCATCCGGTCCACCGAGGCGAAGAGGGGGACGCAGTGGTAGGGTTCCCACGCCCCCCCTTCCAGCGGACCCCACACCTGGAAGAGCGTCTCGGTCCGGGCGTAGGCCATCCAGCCCCGGCCTCCCTCGGCGTCCATGGCCGCCGGATCTCCGGCCCCCCGGGCACTGCCGAGGCGAATCGGAATCCGGATCCGCCCCAGGATCTCAAGAAACCTGGACCACTGTTGCCACATGAAGTGCCTCGTGCGTCAGGAAGGGTCGGGGCGCTGCCCGGGAGTAGTAGCCGGCAAAGCGCCCGTTCACGACGAAGGCGCCCAGTGTCGGAAAGAGGGTGCCCGCCTGGAAGTCCAGCGGGGTCACGTGGAAACAGCTCTGGACGCACCAGGACGCCGGATCGCCCGCAGCGTCCCGCAGGGCCTCGCCCCATTCCTTCGGGGGCACCAGGGACCCCATGACCACCGCGTCGCCCATGCGGCCGAAGGCGCGCTTCAGCACCCACAGGGGCTGCTCGTCGCGGAGCTGGTCGAGGCGGGCGGGGTCGAAGGGCCAGGTGCGGGGGGCATGAGCCTCGAGAAGCGCACGGGTGTCCGGGTCCCCGGCCGAGTCCTCCCACCAGAGCGCGAACATCTTCTTGCTCTGACGCACCAGGTGCCGAAGGGGGTTCATCATGGGAAGCCCGGGGCCGAGTTGCCGCCAGGTCTCGAAGTTGGGGAGCCGGGGCATCCATTCGCCCGGATAGAAGCGGAACGCCGCGTCCACGGGCGTACCCAGGACCGCCGCCCCGCCGAACCAGCGCCGGGTCAGGTGGGCCGGCGAGCCCCGGACCGTGGGGTGACCCTCGGCCTGGAGCCACGCGTCCAGGATCAGCATGTGCTGCAGGTCTTCGGAGAAGGCGGTGGCGTAGAGCAGGGCCACCGCGTCCGCATCGGCAAAGGCCCGGACGAAGTGATCCCGGAGTCCGGCCTCCCACCGGCATCCCGGCCCCGGATCTCCGAGGAGCACGGGAAGGCCCTCGGTCTCGTTGAAGCCGCCCGGCACGTCCTCGTTGAACTCCGAGACCATGAGGCGCCCGTCATCGCAGGGGAAGAGGTCGTAGCGGGCGCACTGGTGGGGACGCTCGGGCTCGGCGGCGATGAGGGGGTGGAGGGCCTTCGGGATGCCGAGCCGCACCAGGGCTTCCGGTTCCTTCCGCACCCTGGCCTCGAAGCGCGAAAGGCCGGCGCTCAGCCCCTCCACGGCCGCCACGACGCGGTGGTGCAGCTCCTCCGGCACCACCAGGTACTCGGGGAGGATCGTGAACCCTCCAGCCGAGAAGGTGTCCCACTTGTAGTAGTCGAAGCGGAGGGCGCGGTGGAGTTCCCGTCGGGCGTCGGGGTCCAGCTCCCAGGGGCGGGTCCGGAGTCCCCAGTCCACGGCCGTCGTGGTCACCCCGCCCCCAGGAAGCGGTCGAACACCCGGTTCAGGCCCCAGGCCGCCACCGCCAGGAAGAGGTAGACGAGTCCCTCGGTGGCGCGGGCGCCGGCGGGCCGGGTCTCGGGTCGGATGCCACCCGACGTGCCCCCGGACGCACCTTCGGGTGCGTTCGCCGGTCCCCCGCCCCCACCCCGCGCCACCCCGGCAAACACTTCGTGGGCCAGGAGAAGCCCCGCCAGGACCCCGAAGGTCAGGATCCCGTGACGCCACCCCCAGAAATCACCCGAGACGGCGTCGGTGAGGGTGATGCCGGCGGCCAGGAGAAAGAAGGCTGCCGCCCGCCCGTCCTGCATGTCGTGGCTCCGGCGGAGCGCCCCCCGCCTTCCCCTGAACCGGCTCCCCTCCCTGCGCTGGAAGATCCGGAAGGCCGCCACGAGGACGAGCCACCCCATGAGGAAGAAGCCCCAGACGATCCACCACCCGCCCTCGTCGTCGCCCACGGGATCCGCATCCCCCCAGAGGCTCCCCCCGAAGATGAGGCCGGTGGCCAGCGCGAAGGCGGCAATGACGAGGGCCGCCGAGAGGTTTCTGCGCTCCAGCACGTCGATCCGGTACTGCATCCCGATCATGCGCGATCCCGCATGACCGAAGAGCTTCACGGCCGCGTACCCGAGGGCGACGTAGAAGCCGACGTAGACGCCGCGGACGCTCTCGTCGGCCCAGACCATGCAGACGAGCCAGATCCAGGCCAGGGAGAGGACGATGGCGAGGCGGACCATGCCCGGCCCCGGGTTTCGGCGGAAATGGAGCTTGTGCATCGGGGCCGTGATCGTGAAGGCCATGGCCGCCAGGGCGGCGAACCCGGCCACGATGAGAATGAAGACCTCGGACTCATCCATTCGGGCCGGCGCCTCCCTCTTCGTCGTCCGTGGAGGCCTTCACGTCGTCCCGCCCCGGGAGCGCGGGGTTCTCGCCGGGTTGCTCGCCGCCATGGCGCTCGATCCGGATGGGGGGAATGGGGACCTCGAGGGCCTCGGCCACGGCCCGCAGCAGCTCCGCCTCGGCCTGATCGATGCGCCCATCGGCTTCCACCACCGCCGCCGCCGCCGCCAGGAACTCCCGGCGGGCCGAATTTGCCGCGCCCTCGAGGCGGGAGAGCGCACCGTCCACCGCCTCGAGTCCCGTGCCGCCCTCGGGGAGGAGACGAAGCCCCTTCCCCTCTCCGGGGAGCCGTGCCGCTCCGACGCGAAATGCCGCCTCCGCCCGACGGGCCGCTTCCGGGTCCCCACGCCCGGATTCGGTGCCCGCACCACTCCACGCCAGGAGCGAGAGCAGGACGCCGGACTCGGGGAGGAGCCGGGAGAGGGGGGTGGATCCCCCCCGGCGCGACGCCGGATCGGGCTCTACCCCGGGAGGAAGATTCCGGCGCACGAGGTGGTAGAGGGCGAAGCCGAAGGGCCGGACCCGGCCTCCATGGGCTTCGTCGCCGAGGAGTTCCGCGATGAGGTCCCGGAGCGCCGCTCCCCGCTCCCGGGGGAGGGACCGGAGTGCCGGAAGGGCCAGTTCGAGGAGGGGAAGCCGGGCCTCCGCCCCCACGCCTGCGAGGAGGGGCTGGAGTTCGACGGCTCCCCGCGCCGGGCGCTCGCCCAGGCGCCTGGTAATGGCGGCCATGGCCCGCTTCCGCGCATCCGGCTCGGAGGGGAGCACCAGGGCCAGCACGCCCTCCATGGCCCCCTCGGGGGTCCGGAGCCGGGTGCGGGTCGCGTCGGGAATGGCCGACAGGAGCCGGCGTGCCTCCTCGACCTGCCCGGCGCCGAGTGTCCCGGCCGACGCCAGGATCGTCCCCATGAGCACGCCCATCCCACCCGCCGTCCCGCCCGGCATCCCCGGCATGCCCGGAAAGCCGCCGGGCATTCCCGGCCCGCTCCGCGAGGGCTCCCCGGAGCCACGACGGCTCGGGGCGCGGCGCCTGCGGGCCGGCGGAATCTCGAAATTTCCGTCCCAGTCCGGTTCGACGCGGCGGATCCGCTCCGCGAGGGGGGGATGGGTGGAGGTGAGCCCGGAGACGGCCTTCCTCGTGCCCCGTGCGAAGAAGAGATGGCTCGCCTCCTCGGCGTGGTGGTCGTCGAGCCGGGAACCGTCGTCCGCCCCGCCGATCCGCTTGAGGGCGTTGGCGATGCCGTCCGGATTGCGGGTGAACTGCACCGCGGCAGCGTCGGCAAGGAACTCCCGCTGCCTCGAGACGGCGGCCTGGATCAGCCGGCCGGCGAGGACGCCCAGGTACCCCAGGACCACCAGCGCGAAACCGATGAGGACAATCTGCCCCCCGCCCTCCTTCCCGCCGGAGCGCCGTCCGCGTCCGGCCCCGCTGTAGAAGCTCCCCCGGACGATCCCCCGCCCCACCACCGTGAGGAGGAGAATCCCGAAGAGGAGCCCCATCAGGCGGACGTTCAGCCGCATGTCGCCGTTCAGGATATGACTGAACTCGTGGGCCATGACGCCCTGGAGTTCGTCGCGGGTGAAGGCGTCCAGGGCGCCCCGCGTCACCGCAACCGCCGCATCGTTCAGCGTGTGCCCGGCCGCGAAGGCGTTGATCCCCGACTCCCGGTCCATGACGAAGACCTCGGGGACCGGCACCCCGGACGCGATGGCCATTTCCTCGACCACGTTCAGGAGCATCTGCTCCTTCGGATCCGTGCTCCCGGGGTCCACCCGGCGCCCACCCAGGAGTTCGGCCACGGCGGCGCCTCCCTTCCGGAGCTGCGCCGTGCGAAAGGAAGCGCCCCCGCCGATGAGCACGCCCATCCCCAGGGCGACCACGACGAAGAGGCCCGGATTGAAGAGCCCCATGGGCTGGGCACCCGGCTCCTGCACCCCGGTGACCCCGAAGGCGACCAGCGCCACCAGGTAGACCCCGAGGACGAGCCCGGCAACCGCCAGCCCGTAGAGGAGGACGAGCTTCCGGGAGAGACTCTTGGCCTGGTCCTGTGCCTCGAAGAAGTCCACGGCCACGTCAGTCGCCGAAGGTGACGGAAGGGGTGGCCCGTTCCCGATCGTCGTCGATCTGGAAGAACTCGGCCCGCCCGAACCTGAAGGCGTTCGCCACCACGTTGGTGGGAACGGCTCCGCGCGTCGCGTTGTACCGCATGACGGCGTCGTTGTAGGACTGACGGGCGAAGGCGATGCGGTTCTCCGTGGACGCCAGTTCCTCCTGCAGCTGCAGCATGGTTTCGTTAGCCCTGAGCTCGGGGTAGCCCTCGACCAGTCCGAAGAACCGGTTCAGGTGCCCGCCCAGCGTCTGCTCCGCCGCCACCAGCCCCATCATGGCCTCCGGCTCGCCGGGATTCGCCGCCGCCTTCGTGTCGGCCTTGAGCGCCTCGTTCCGGGCGCGGACCACCGCCTCCAGCGTCTCGCGCTCGTGCTTGAGGTACCCCTTCGCCGTGTCCACCAGGTTGGGGATCAGGTCATACCGACGCCGGAGCTGCACGTCGATCTGGGAGAAGGCATTCCGGTAGCGCTCCCGGAGCGTGACCAGCCGGTTGTAGCGGCTGATCCCGTACACGAGGACGAGTGCGACGACGGCAACGAGAATCCACAGGAAGGTCATGCGGGCTTCCATCGGTTGGGAGGCTGCTGTGACGGGTCGATGCCGGAGGTCCGCTGCCGGCGGGCAGGACCACCCGCATCCATGGGCATCCATTGGAGTCCATGGGAGAGAGTTAGGCAACCGGAGGGTCCGGCGCCAGTGCCGAGGTGAAACATCCGGGCCTTCGATCCGTACAGGAGGATGGATGCACGCGGCAACCCGCGCGCCCCGCGTTTCGCCCCCCGCACAGGAGACTACGTTCCGTGACCGACGAAACCTTCACGGCAGGCCCCGCCGACAACGGCGGTCCCCCGCGCCGTATCCGTCTCGAAGCCATCTCTCCCCGCGCCTGGGAGCATCCCGCCGACCGCGCCGCCCTCACGGCGCTCCGCGCCATCCCGATCTTCGACGAGGTACTGAAGAAGCTCTTCGGCTTCCTCGGCGAGAAGCCCATCCGCCTCGCCTTCCAGGCCAACGCCGTCCAGGTGTCCGAGCGGCAGTTCGCCCGCGTGCACCGGATCTACGAGGAAGTCCTCCATACCATGGACGCGCCGGAGCACTACCCGCTCTTCGTGTCCCAGACGCCCATGGTCAATGCCGGGGCGTACGGCATGGACCGGCCCTTCGTGATCCTGAATTCCGGCGCGCTGATCCTTCTCGACGACGAGGAACTCCGCTACGTGCTGGCCCACGAGGTCGGACACATCCTGAGCGGGCACGTCCTCTACCGCACGATGATGGTCATCCTCATCCAGATGGCGGAACGCGGCTTCCCCCTCGTGGGCATCGCCGCCCGTGCGGTGCTGGTCGCCCTCCTCGAGTGGTACCGCAAGAGCGAACTGTCGTCCGACCGGGCCGGGCTCCTGGGGGTCCAGGATCCGAAGCTCGTCTTCGGAGCCATGATGAAGATGGCCGGCGGCGGCCGGGGCGACGACATGAACCTGGATGCCTTCCTCGAGCAGGCCGAGGCCTACCGCGAGAGCGAGGACGTGGCCGATTCGGTCTTCAAGGTCCTGAACCTGCTGGGCACCACGCACCCCTTCTTCGTGCTTCGCGTCAGCGAGCTGCGGGCCTGGATCGAGACCGGTGCCTACGAGCGGATCCTCCGCGGGGAGTACCCCCGCCGGGGCGACCCGGAACCCGAGTACGCGCATGACCTTCGGGACGCAGGAGAGAGCTACCGGAAGGAGGCCGAGGCCTTTGTCGACGACCTCGCCATGGCCGCCCGGAAGATGCGGGACTCGATCTTCGAGGGGCTCCGCGGCGGAGGGCCGCGAGGCGGGGGCGGGAGCACCGGAGCGGGGTGGTAATCCGCCCCCCGCCACGATTCCCGAGGGTTCCCCTGCCCCTTCATCCCGCGCTACATTGGGGGTTCGGTTGCCTTGCTTGATGCGAGGCTCAGCGTACGAAACCTCGAGGCAGGACACCTGTAGTCGATGAAGATTCTCATCGTGGGACATGGCGGCCGCGAGCACGCCCTTCTCTGGAAGCTTCGCCGGGACGCTCCGGGTGCCAGCTTCTTCGCCACCCGTCCGAACCCGGGCATGGCCGCCCTGGCCACCCCGGTGGACCTCGCGCCGAACGACCTGGAGGGGCTGGCCACCTGGGCCGACGGCGAGGGGATCACGCTGACCATCGTCGGCCCCGAAGTCCCCCTGGCCCAGGGGATCGGCGACGTCTTCCGGAAGCGGGGAATTCCTCTCTTCGGCCCCTCCGCTGCCGCCGCCCGCATCGAGTCGTCCAAGGCCTTCGCCAAGCAGCTCATGGAGCGCGCCGGGGTACCTTCGGCGGCGCACCGGACCTTCACGAAGTGGCCCGAGGCGGAGGCGTACCTCAAGGACCAGGGCGCGCCCATCGTCGTCAAGGCGTCGGGGCTCGCCGCCGGCAAGGGTGCGGTGGTGTGCGGAACCGAGGCCGAGGCCCTTTCGGCGGCCCGCGAAATGCTCGCCGAAGCCGCGTTCGGCGACGCCGGTCGCGAGATCGTCATCGAGGAGTTCATGGAGGGCGAGGAGATCTCGGTCTTCGGCATCACCGACGGGCGCCACGTGTCCCTCCTTCTCCCCTCGCAGGACCACAAGCGCGCCGGTGAAGGCGACACGGGGCCGAACACCGGAGGCATGGGCGCCTATGCGCCGGTTCCCGGTGTGGATGCGACGATGCTGGACGAGGTGCGGGAGCAGGTCTTCCTTCCGGTCCTTGAGGCACTCGAGAACAGCGCAGCGCCGTTCCGCGGGCTCCTGTACGCCGGGCTCATGCTGACGCCGGAAGGGCCACGGGTCGTGGAATTCAACGCCCGGTTCGGTGACCCCGAGACGCAGGTTGTCCTCCCCCTCATGGACGAGCCCCTCCTCGAACTCCTGGTTGCCGTGGCCCGGGGGGGGAGCATCGAGGGCGTTGACGACCCGGTGTTCACCGGAAGGGTCGCGCTCAATACCGTGCTCACCTCCGGCGGTTACCCCGGAAGCTACGAGAAGGGGAAGGAGATCCACATCCCGCAGGGTCTCGTCACGCCCCGCTCCATGCCGGGGAATCCCCGTCCCGGACCCGACGAGACCGGCGACCCCGACGACGGCCTCCTCATCTTCCACGCCGGCACCCGCAGGAACGAGGCCGGGCGCACGGTGACCGCCGGGGGGCGGGTGCTCTCGGTGGTGGGCTTCGGCGCCGACGTTGCCGAGGCACGGGAGCGGAGCCTGGCCGCCGCCCGGGCCATCGACTTCGAGGGGAAGACCTTCCGTCCGGACATCGGGCGGCGAGCCGTCGGCAGCCTGTAGAGTCCCGGCTCCCGGTCGAAGCAGGCCCCGGGGGCCGACCGTGGCAGCACGGGCCGAACGCTCTCCCGGGGATCCTGGTCCTTCCCCGCGCTCCCCGCGCTCCCCGCGCTCCCGTCGGTCCCGGCGGTCCCGCCCCGCCACCCCCGCCCCGCCCCGCCATCCGCGCCCTGCCCTCGGCCATTGCCCCGCCGCCCCCTTGGGCCTACAATGCGCCGGCTTTGCGGCCTCTCGCTGGGAGGTCGCCTGTCCGGGGTAGCGGCACCGTTTCCGGGGTCCGAAACGCGAGTGCTCGAGGCCGCTGGACACATCCTCCGAATCCGCAACACTTCACATCCAGGGAGCGGCAATGGACCTGCTAATGGTTCCCCCGATCATGGGGATCTTGGGATTGATCGTGGCCTTCGTCATCTACCGCACGATGATGCGGTACCCCGCCATGCCGGGGAAGCCCACCGAGATCTCCCTCCTGATCCAGCAGGGAGCCATGGCGTTCATGCGCCGGGAGCTCATTCTCATCACCGCGTCGGTGGCCGTGCTCTTCGTGGCGCTGGCCTTCTCGGGGCTGGGGATCCAGACCGCGATCTCGTTCCTGGTGGGCGCAGTCTGCTCCGCCGCCGCCGGGTTCTTCGGCATGATCGCCGCCACGCGGGCCAATGTCCGGACCACGACGGCGGCCCATGACCACGGCATCAACAAGGCCCTCACCGTCGCCTTCTACGGCGGCTCCGTCATGGGCGTGGTGCTGGCCTCCCTCGGGCTCCTGGGGCTCGGCACCCTCTACGTGGTCTTCGGCACCGATGCCGAGACCGCGCACCGGATCCACGGCTTCGGCATGGGCGCCGGCGTGGTGGCGCTCTTCTACCGCGTCGGGGGCGGGATCTTCACCAAGTCCGCCGACGTCGGCGCCGACCTGGTCGGAAAGATCGAGGCCGGCATTCCCGAGGACGACCCCCGGAACCCCGGCGTCATCGCCGACAACGTGGGCGACAACGTGGGGGACGTGGCCGGCATGGGCTCGGACATCTTCGAGTCCTACTGCGGCGCCATGATCGCCACCGTGGCGCTGGCGGCGGTCATGATCCAGCAGTTCGGCGGCATCGACGGCTTCGTCCCCGGCATGGGCCCGGGGAGCTCGCTGATGGGGCTGCCCCTGCTGCTTTCGTCCCTCGGCCTCGTCTGCTCCATCCTGGCCATCGGCGTGGTGCGCCTGGCCTCGGGGAAGAGCCCGGAGGTGGCGCTGCGGATCGGGACGATCTCGGCCGCCGCGGGCTTCGTGGCCCTCGCCTACTTCCTGGTCACCTGGACCGGCGTTCAGTCCGGGGTCTGGATCGCCACCGTCGTCGGTGCCGTCGGCGGCGTCGTGATCGGGCTCTCCACCGAGTACTACACCGCGGGGAAACCGGTTCGGGACATCGCGGCGGCGGGTGAGACCGGCCCGGCCACCGTGATCATCGCCGGGCTCGCCACGGGCATGCAGTCCGTGGTGATCCCGGTCCTCACGATCTGCCTCATGATCTTCATCGCCAACGGCCAGGCCGAGCTCTACGGGGTGGGCATTGCCGCCGTGTCGATGCTGGCCACCGTGGGCATGACCATGGCCATCGACGCCTACGGGCCGGTGGCCGACAACGCCGGCGGAATCGCGGAGATGGCGGGGCTCGGCAAGGAAACCCGCGAGATCACCGACTCCCTCGACGAGCTCGGCAACACGACGGCGGCCATCGGGAAGGGCTTCGCCATCGGTGCGGCGGCCCTCGCCGCCCTTACGATCATCGCGGCCTACATTGCCGAGGTGAGCTACCGCCTCGACGGGTTCCAGCTGCTGATCTCCGATCCGGACGTCCTCATCGGGATGTTCATCGGAGGCCTCTTCCCGTTCCTCGTGGCCTCCATCACGATGACCGCCGTGGGTGAGGCGGCCTTCGAGATGATCCAGGAGATCCGCCGGCAGTTCCGCGAGATCCCCGGCCTCCTCGAGGGAACGGCGCAGCCCGACGCCGCCCGCTGCGTGGACATCGCCACCAAGTCCGCCATCAAGCGCATGCTGCTGCCGGCCGCACTCGCCGTGTTCGGGCCCGTCGTCGTGGGCTTCGGCCTCGGCGCCGAGGCGCTGGGCGGGATGCTGGGCGGCGCGCTGATCTCGGCGGTGCTGCTGGCCCTCACCATGGCCAACGCGGGCGGTGCCTGGGACAACGCCAAGAAGTACGTCGAGAAGGGGAACCTGGGCGGCAAGGGTTCCGACACCCACACCGCCAACGTGGTGGGCGACACCGTCGGTGACCCGCTCAAGGACACCTCCGGCCCCTCCATGAACATCCTCATCAACGTCATGGCCATCGTGAGCCTGGTCATCGCGCCGCTCCTGACGCGCTGACACCGGGCCGACGCCCGGCACGACCGGCGCGACGCAGGGCAAAGCAGGCAGCGGGCCCCCGGGGAGAGATCTCCGGGGGCCCGTTCGTTCGCGGGGGATACTGCGCTGCGGTGGCGGGGAAGAGGCGCCGCCCGCCGGACTTGCCCCCGTCGCCGCCCGCCAACAGCTTCCGCGAACAGTCACCGACGCCCTTCCCGCCCCTCCCTCGGGTGGACCGCCCGCCCTCCCGCCCTCCAGCCTTCGCATGCCAGAACTTCCCGAAGCCGAGACCATCGTCCGCGGACTCCGGGGCCCCCTGGAGGGCGCCCTGGTCGGGACGGTCCGCGTGATTCACGCCGATGTGCTGGACGGAGAGCCCGCCGAGCTGGCCCGCGGCCTCGAGGGCACGAGGATCACGCGGGTGGGGCGCCGGGGGAAGAACGTGGTCATCGGGCTCGACTCGGGGCTTCGCCTGGTGGTGAACCTCGGCATGTCCGGGCGTCTCCTCTGGCGTCGCCGGGACGACCCCTCGCCGCCCCCCAGCCACCCTGCCGTCTCGTTCGGGCTCCTCCGGGGGACCGGAGGCGACGCCTCCTCGGAAACGTTCGCGCCGGGGGGCGACGTCGTGTACCACGACCCCCGCCGGTTCGGTCGCATCCGGCTCCTGGGCCCCGGGGCCTGGCGCACCTGGTCCCGGGGGATGGGACCCGAGCCTCTTGCCCCGGGGTTCACCGCCGGGGTCCTCGCCGAGGCGCTCGCGGGCTCGAAGTCGCCGATCCGCTCCTGGCTCCTGGACCAGCGGAAGGTCGCCGGGGTCGGCAACATCTACGCGTCGGAGGCCTGTCACCTGGCACGGATCCACCCGCAGACCCCTGCGGGCCGCATCGATGCCGACGGGACCCGACGGCTCCATCGCGCCGTCCGGAAGGTGCTGGCGGGCGCCGTGGCCGCCGGAGGGACGACCCTCCGGGACTACCGCACCGCCGAGGGGTGGGAGGGGGCCTACCAGTACGCCCTGCGCGCCTACGGCCGCGAGGGGCTCCCCTGCCCCCGGTGCGGCGAGGCCATCGTCCGGGTGGTCTTCTCCAACCGGTCGGCGTTCTACTGCCCCCGGTGCCAGCCGGAGCCGGCACCGGCACCGGGGACCCCCGTCAGCGGCTCCCGGCCCGGGCCGCCTCCTCCTCGCGGAGCTTCCTGAGCGCCTCGTCCACGGCGGCCTGCAGTTCCCGGTCGAAGCCCCGGAGTTCGTCCTCGGGGGAGTTCTCCACCCAGACGTCCGGCGCAACCCCCAGGTTCTCGAGGTTCACGCCCTGGTTGTCGGGCTGGGTCGGGTCCCAGGTCACCACCAGCGACCCGGGGGTCCGGATCGACCCGCCGTGGATGAGCCCGTAGCTCCCCGTGGCGATGACGGCCCCGGCCGTGGGGTTCCCCACCAGCGAGCCCAGCCCCAGCTGCTGGAAGCCCAGCGGCGTGACCTCGGCGTCGGAGCCGGACCGGTAGTTGATGAGCATGACCTTGGGGCCGGCAATGGCCTGCCGGGGCCTGCGCCCCCAGGTCGGGGCACCCCACCGGGGGTTCCAGAACTGGTAGGGCTGCCGCTCCAGGATGTCGATGAGCTGCTGGTCGATGTTTCCGCCCCCGTTGAAGCGGACGTCCACGACGATCCCTTCGGCGTTCCAGAACCGGTTGATCTCGTTCTGGAAGCGCTCCAGCGAGGGCTGGTTCATGGATCGGATGTGCACGTAGGCGATGCGCCCGCCCGAGGCCTCGTGGACAAAGTCCCGGTTCCGCTCCACCCACTCCTCGTAGCGGATGTCGTTCAGCGAGGAAACCGTGGCCATGCGGAGGTCCCGGGCGTTCCCGCCGTCGGGGCTCCCTGCCACGCGCACCGTGACCCAGTCGTTCACGAGGCGGGTCAGGGTCCGCCAGTAGTTGTCGCCGGCCGAGAGTTCCTGGCCGTCCAGGGCCAGGACGTAGTCGCCAACCTGCAGGTCGATCCACTCGTGGTCGGCGGGGCCGTGGGGGTAGACGTGGGTCACCCGGTAGCGACCGCCGTCGCCCGGCTCCATCTCGAAGCCCAGGTAGCGCGCGCGGTAGTCGTTGGACTGCGGCCGGCTCGCGGGCCCCGAAACGCCGAGGTGCGAGGCGTTCAGCTCGCCCAGCATGGCGTTGGCCACGTCGTGGAGGTCGTCGTAGGTGGCCACGTGCGGGAGGAGCTCACGGTACTTCTCGCGAATGGCCTCCCAGTCGGTGCCATGCATGGTCTCGTCGTAGAACCGGTAGGTCATGACCCGCCAGCTCTCCTCGAAGATCTGCCGCCACTCGTCGCGGAGATCCACCCAGATCGGGAGGGAGAAGTCCACCCGGGCCCGGCGCTGGTTCGAGAGCTGCATGCGGTGCACCTCGGTCCCGGGGGCGCCGGCGCTGGCCCCCTGGAAGAAGACGTAGCGCCGGTCTTCGGAGGGCGTGAGCCCGGGGAAGCTGCCGGCGGCGATGCGTCGCTGGTTGCGCCCGTCGATGCCCACGGCGAAGAGCCCGGCACCGTCGGAATCGGAGCTCAGGAAGTAGACGGTCTGACCGTCGGAGGAGAGGAAGAACGACGACGCCCCGTTGCTCCCGCTCGTGAGTGCCCGCGCCCTCCGCTCGATGCCGCCCTCGTCGATGCGGATGGGCTCCGGTGCCCGGGCATTCCGGCCGGCGGCCCCGCCGCCTCCGGAGCCCGCGGCGGCCCCGCCCGGCGAAGCGGTGTCCGCCGCCGCATCCCCGGAACGGGCACCCCCTGCCGCGCGTCCGGCCGCGTTTCCGGCCGCATTGCCGGCCATCCGCTCCCGGAGCGTCGCCCCGCGCTCGGTCCGTTCCCGCACCAGCGGGTCGTCGGGGTCGTCCGACAGGCGGGCCAGGCTCACGGCGTACAGGTGGTTCGGGCCGCCATCGCGGTTCGAGAGAAAGACCAGGTGGCGCTGGTCCGGCGTCAGCACGCCGTTCGTGTTGTTCCAGGGGTTCCGGGTCACGTCCACCTCGCGCCGGCTCTCGATCTCGAAGAGGTAGACCTCGGCATTCATGTCGTTGTCGCGGCGGGTGTAGACGAGCCACTTCGCGTCAGGGGAGAAGCCGTGGAGCGCGTAGCCTCCGGCGCGGTTGTAGCCGAGCTCGGTCTGGCGCCCGGAGGCCACGTCCACGAGGAACAGGGTGTTCGCGGCCTCGAAGGCGAGGCGGCGGGAGTCGGGCGACCAGACGACGCCGGTCTTCTGGGAGGGGTGTTCGGTGACCTTCCGACGCTCCCCGGAGGCGATGTCGTGGAGCCAGATCTCCTCCTCGCCGGACTCGTCGGAGACGAAGGCCAGGTGGCGACCGTCGGGGGACCAGCTGTGGAAGCGCTCCCTCCAGGCCGAGTCCGTCACGGTCAGCTTCTCGCCGACGCCGTCCTCGGCGGGAACCAGGAAGATGCGGCCACGCACGTCCACCGCGATGTACTCGCCGTCGGGCGAGGGAGAAAAGCCGTCGGCCCGGTTCTGGAACGTGTGCATCTCGGTCCAGTTGTCGCGGGGGTCGACGCGCACGGCCAGGTCGAGCTGCCGCGGGGTGCCCTCTTCCAGGTCCAGCGTCCAGACATTGAAGCCCTTCGTGTAGCTGATGATGCGGCCATCGGGGCTGATGGAGGGATACTGGACGTTGTCGACGGTGTGGAAGGTCACCTGCTCCGGCTCGCTCCCGTCCGGGGAGATGCGCCAGAGGTTGAAGGGGCCGGCGGCCTCGGAGATGAAGTAGATCCAGCCGTCGGCGCCCCACATGGGGAGGGCGGTGTGTCCCTGCTCCCGGTAGGCGCGGACATCCACGTTCGTGAGCTGGCGGAACTCGAGGGAGCGGAGGTCCTGCACCCAGAGGTCGGCGGCGTTGTTGCCCAGGTACCCGCGCCGGGTGAAGGGGAAGCCCTTCCGGTTGAAGGCCACCATGGCACCGTCCTGGCGGATCATGCCGGAGGACGCCCCGTCCATGGGCATGGGGACCGGGATCGTGCCGTCGAGGGGGGCCAGGTAGAGCGGGGTGCGGAAGGATTCGGAGCCCCGGGAGGTGGAGATCACCACCGCCGAGCCGTCGGGGGTCCAGTACTGGACGTTGTCGCCGGCCGGGTGGAAGGTGAGCTGCCGGGG
>REBP01000045.1 GCA_007692665.1 Gemmatimonadales bacterium
ATCACCCACGACCGGTACTTCCTGGACAACGTGGCGCAGTGGATCCTGGAACTCGACCGCGGGGAAGGCTTCCCCTACGAGGGGAACTACTCGTCGTGGCTCGAGCAGAAGCAGGCCCGCCTCGCCCGCGAGGAGAAGCAGGCCTCGGCGCGGTCGAAGACGCTGGAGCGGGAGCTCGAGTGGATCCGCATGTCGCCCCGGGCGCGGCAGTCCAAGGGGAAGGCCCGGATCAGCGCCTTCGAGGAGCTGTCGTCCGAGGCGCAGCGGGAGCAGGTCCGCTCGGCGGAGATCCTGATCCCGAAGCCCGACCGCCTGGGCGAGGACGTGGTGATCTTCGACGGGGTTACCAAGGCCTTCGGGGACAAGCTCCTGATGGAGGACCTGACGTTCCGGCTTCCCCGGGGGGGGATCGTGGGGGTCATCGGGCCGAACGGGGCGGGAAAGACCACGCTCTTCCGCATGATCACCGGCGACGAGACCCCCGACAGCGGGACGATCACGGTGGGAAGCACGGTGAAGCTGTCGCACGTGGACCAGTCCCGCGAGAACCTGGACCCGGACAAGTCCGTCTGGGAGGAGGTGTCGGGGGGACACGACATCCTCGACTTCGGGTGGCAGGAGGTGAACTCGCGGGCCTACCTGTCGTGGTTCAACTTCCGCGGGGGCGAGCAGCAGCGGAAGGTGGGCGTGCTGTCGGGAGGGGAGCGGAACCGGGTGCACCTGGCCAAGCTCCTCAAGTCCGGCGGGAACGTCATGCTCCTGGACGAGCCGACGAACGACCTGGACGTGGACACGCTCCGGGCCCTGGAAGAGGCGATGCTGGGGTTCCCGGGATGCGCGGTCATCATCTCCCACGACCGGTGGTTCCTGGACCGCGTCGCCACCCACATCCTGGCCTTCGAGGGCGACTCGCAGGTGGTCTGGTACGAGGGGAACTACCAGGAATACGAGGAGGATCGGAAGCGCCGGCTCGGCCCCGATGCCATGCAGCCCCACCGCATCAAGTACCGGAAGCTGGTGCGCTGACCCGGCCCGGGGGGCCGGGCGGCGGGCCGGGGCCGGGGGCCGGGGGTGTCAGAACCCGTCGAGCCCCCGCATCAGGCGCCCGAGGGTGCGGGACTGGGACTTCGCTTCCAGTTCCCCCCGCTCGATCCGGTCCAGCAGCCCTTCCAGGCTCAGGGCCATGCGGGCGCGGGCCGGCGCCAGGGTTCGACGCCCGGCAGCCGTGCCGGCACCCGCACCTGCCATCCCCGCGGCCGCGGCCAGGGCCACCACTGCGACCGGGGGGAACGCGGCCACCAGGGCGACCCCGGTGGCAACACCGGCGGAGCTCATTCCCATCCCCATCCCCCAGCCCATGCCGTGCTGGAAGCGGAGGTTGGCGACGTCGGCCACCAGGGTCACGAGCACCCATCCCTCCTCGAGGGGCACGACGGACACCTCCAGCGCCTTCGCCTGTGCAAACTCGTAGGTGTGCCCGCCCCACTTGAAGCCACGCTGGATCTGGGCGGAGATGCCCTGGTTGGGCTCCCACACCGAGCTGCCCGCGCGCTCCCTGAGGGGGGTCAGGCTCTCGCGGTCACGGAGCCACGCGTGCAGCCGGGGGCTCACCTCGGCCACCGACCCGCGAATGGCACGGGCGGCCTGGACGCGCGACGGTCCGAGGAGGCGGGCGGAAAACCCGGATTCCTCCGCCGGCGAGGGGGTCAGGGCCTCCGCCCGCAGCTCCCCCAGCGCACGGCGCAGGTGCGCGGGTTCGAGCCCGACCTCGGAGCCGATCCGAAGGATCTCCTCCTCGGTCATCCCCTCGGTGCCCCGGTCCGAGGCGTCGGGCTCCTGGAACTGGAGTTCGGCCGCGCGGCGGATCACCCGGTCCAGGTCGGCCCGCCGCAGCGCGGGCAGCTTCTCGTCGCTCATCGGTCGGACTTCCCGCAGGGGATCGGGGCGCCTGGAAGGTGGGGTGGGCTGGCGGCAGTTCGAGACATCATCCCTGAAAGTTGCAATCAGTATTCCACGGACGCCATGGCCCGACGCCCCGGGCGGCCCGCGGGGTCCCCGGACTTGATACGGGGTGGGGGTATGGTATCTTCAGGCATGACCCCTGACTCCGGCTCCCCCCCCGCCCCGGCTCCTCCCAGGCATGCCCACGGTGCACCGGAACACGCCCACGGCGTCGATCCGGAGATCCGCGAACGAAACCTGACCCGGCTCCGGCGCATCGAGGGGCAGGTACGCGGAATCCACCGGATGGTTGCGGAGGATCGCTACTGTCCGGACATCCTGGTGCAGATCTCGTCGATCCAGGAGGCGCTCCGCGGGGTGAGCCGCGAGGTCATGCGCAACCACCTGGCGCACTGTGCGGCCGACGCCGAACGGGAGGGCGGGGACGCCGCCGAGCGCATGCGGGACGAGCTCCTGGACCTGGTCTTCAAGTACCTGCGCTGACGCGCCGGGCGGCGGCCGTCAGCGCCCGTCGCCCTCGTCCCCGTAGATCGCCGTGAAGGGCCGGCCGCCTGCCATCCAGTGGCCGCGGTACATGCCGGGGGTGTTCATGTAGAGTGCCGGATGCCCGTCCCTGTCGATGGCCACCACGCCCCCGGTGCCCCCGAGCACCCCGAGGCGGTCGTTGATGACGGCCTCGGAAGCGGCCTGGAGCGACTCGCCCAGGTACTCCATGCGGGCACAGATCTCCCGGGCCACGACGGTCCGGATGAAGTACTCCCCGTGGCCGGTGGCCGAAACGGCGCACGACGCGTTGGACGCGTAGGTGCCGGCGCCGATGACGGGCACGTCGCCCACGCGGCCGAACCGCTTGTTCGTCATGCCGCCGGTGGAGGTCGCCGCTGCGAGATCACCGTTCCTGTCCCGGGCCACCGCTCCCACCGTCCCGATCATCCGGTTCTCTTCCAGATGCCAGGAGACATCCGTGCCCTCGCTCTCCCGGGCGCGCTGCAGGGCTTCCCAACGCTGCTCGGTATGGAACCAGGAGGCGTCCACCGTCTCCACCCCGTGCTGCGCACCGAAGGTCTCGGCCCCCTCGCCCACCATGAAGACGTGCGGGGACTCCTCCATGACCAGGCGGGCCAGCGTGATGGGGTTCTTCACCGACTTGACGCCGGCCACGGCGCCGGCGTTCAGGGTTGCGCCGTCCATGATGGCGGCATCCAGTTCGTTGGTCCCGTCGCTGGTGAAGACCGCACCTCTCCCGGCGTTGAAGAGAGGCTCATCCTCCAGGATCCGGACGGCGGCCACCACGGCATCGAGGGCCGTTCCACCCTGCTCCAGGATCCCGTGACCCACGGCCAGCGCCGAATCCAGCGCCGCATGATAGGAGGCCTCCAGTTCGTCGGTCATGCTCTCCCGGGTGATCGTTCCGGCGCCGCCATGGATCACGATCCCGAACTCGGGGCCGGGGGCCGCCGACGCCTGCGGGGTCGCCCCGGCTTCCGTGTCGGGGGCGCAGGCAGTCGCCAGGAAAGTGGCCGTCAGGGCCACGAATGCAGCGGACAGGGGGCGGGAGGGACTGCGCATGGAAACTCCTGCTGTGGCCGAACCGGTCAGGGTCGGGCATGGACCGAAACGAGGCCGCCGAGGTGGGGCCGGATCGATGAAGCGTGGAGGGAAACGGTGGGGCACGGGCTCGGTGGCGTCAAGGCTCGCCGCTTGCGGAACCGTGTGGCCCCCCGGCATTCTCCGAGGTGGAATCGTCGGCGGCCGGGCCTGTTCCGGATCCGCGCGACAACCTTCCCCTCATGCCATGCGAGTCCGAGTGACGATCGCCAGATCCGAAAACTCCGTGGGCACGGGTCGCCGCCCCGGAAGCAACGCCTCGCGCGACCGAACTTCGCAGGTCTACGTGGACCTGAGGGAACTCATCGTGCGGGGACGTCTCGCACCGGGGACCCGGATCATCGAGACCGAACTGGCCTCCCGCCTCGACGTCTCGCGAACTCCGGTCCGGGCCGCGCTCCAGCGATTGACCCAGGAAGGGTACGTGATGGGGATCGGGTCCGCCAAGCAGATGCGGCTGAGCGTGTCGCCGCTGACGGAGGAGGACGCGCGGGAGCTCTTCGAGATCGTGGGAGACCTGGAGGGGATCGCGGCCCGACGTCTCGCACGGGCGCCCGATGCCGAACGGGATTCCCTGGTGCGGGAACTCCGCGCGCTGGATGCGGAGCTGCTGGCGGCGGCCCGCACCCTTCCGCCGGTTCCGGATCGGATCTTCGATCTCTTCACCCGTTTCCACAACCGCCTCGTGGACGCCGGCGCCGGGCCTCGCCTGATCAGCCTCCACCGGTCGGTGAAACCCCAGGCAGATCGCTACCGACGGCTGTACAGCACCACGCAGGTGGCGCGCATCCATGCCTCGGTGCACGAGCACGGAGTCATCCTGACGGCCATCCAGCAGGGGGACGGCGTTGCGGCGGGTGAAGCCGTCCGGACCAACTGGCGCAACGCGGCAGATCGGCTCGGAGAGGCAATCCGGCGATCAGGCGAGATGGGAAGCTGGTAGCGAAGGCGGTCAGGGGGCCTCGCGAGGGCCGCCAGGGCTGACCGCAGGCCTGTCCGTCGGCTCGGGGGACTCCCGCACCGGAATGCGCAGCGTGAAGGCGGCGCCGCCGAGTTCCTCCGAGGTTCCGGCCTCGAGAGATCCCCCCATCTGCCGGAGGATGCCGAGGGCAGTGGACAATCCGAGGCCTCGCCCCTCACCCAGGGGCTTCGTCGTGAAGAACGGCTCGAAGATTCGCTCGCGGAGGTCGGGCGGTACACCGGGCCCGGAATCGGAGACCTCCACCTCGATGTAGCGCCCCGGGGGGAGTTCGCCGCCATCCATCGTGTCGATGGGGGAGGTGTGATCCACGGCGCGCGTCCTGAACAGCATCGTCCCCGACACGGGAATCGCGGCTCCGGCGTTCAGCGCCAGGTTCAGGAGCACCTGCTCGACCTGCACCGGGTCGGCCCGGGTGGCCGGGATCTCTCCCCCCACCTCGACCCTGACGTCGACGCTTCCCCCCCGGGCGCCGGCCAGGACTGCGGCCGTCCCCTCGACGAGGGCATCGATCCGGACGGGCTCATCCAGGAAGACCTGCCGTCGGGAGAAGGCCAGGAGCTGCCGCACCAGCACCTCGGCCTTGCGAGCGGCGACCGTCGATTCGCGGATCTCGACCGCCCCTTCGCCCGAGGGGGGCACCAGGGACAGGTTTCCGAGGATGACCGTGAGCAGGTTGTTGAACTCGTGGGCGATCCCCGCCGACAGGTGGCCCACGACCTCCAGTCGGTCCTGCACCCGCAGCGCTTCGGCCTGACGGGCGAGGCGCGCGTCCCGCTCCCGCCGGCGGGTGATGTCGCGCTGCACCGAGACCCAGTGCGTCACCGCACCCGACAGGTCCTTGAGGGGGACCATGTCCACCTCGACCCAGAACCGCTCCCCGGACTTCTTTCGGGTCTCGACCTGGGCGCGGACGGCCTTCCGGGCCGCAAACGCCTCGCGGATTCGCCGACCCTCGCCGTTGTCGGAGGGATCCGGAAGCCGGAGCCGGCGACCGACGACCTCGGTCACCTCGTACCCCGTTCGCTCGAGGAACGAGGCGTTGGCGAACACGATGACGGGCCCCCGCGATTCCTCCTCTCCACCGGGCAGCTCCCCTTCGGTGATGAGAAGGAAATCGTTGCTGTGGTCCACGGCCTCGCCAAGGAGCCGGAGCAGGGACTCGGCCTCGCGGAGCCGGGTCAGGTCCTCGAACCGGACGATCAGATGGGAGCCTGCTTCCGCGTCGAAGGCCGACGCACGAAGGTGGAACCACCGGTCCCGGCCGTCGATGGTGAGACGGAGGTCGGAGGTGAACTCCTCCTTCGCTCCGGATCGGACCGACTGGAACCCGGCCACGACCTCGGCGTCGTCGAGGATCTGCGGGTGATCTCCCCGGGGGCTTCGGGGGAGTTCTGCCCAGCGCACGTTCGAGACGAGGACCCGGTCGTCGGGGTCGAGGAGCGCCAGGGCGCTGGGAATCCCGTCCAGGACCCGTCGCAGGAAGCGCTCCCCCCCTTCGAAGAGATCGGCGCGTGCCTCCGCCTCCTCCGCCTCGATCCGGAGCGCGACCTCCCGCGACGCCAGGGCGGCAAGATCGCGGACCACCTCGTGATCGGCGTTCGACCAGATCCGGGCCTCCTGCCCCATGATGCAGAGGCTCCCCAGGGGGGTGCCGTCGGGGGCATGGACCGGGTACCCCAGGTAGCACCGGAGACGAAAGTCGGTCACGGCGGGATGATCGCAGAACACCGGATCGGCTGCAGCGTCCTCCAGGGCCAGGGGTCGCCCGGTTTCAACGACGGTGATGCAGAGAGAGTCCCGGATGGGGGTTTCCCGGATCGGCCTCCCCTCGGCATCCTCCAGCCCCTGCGCGGACTTGAAGAACTGGCGCTCCTCCCCCACGAGGGAGAAGAGCGCGATGGGGGCCCCCGTGGCGTGGCGGGCGAGACGGGTCAGGCGGTCATAGCCGTCTTCCGGGTCGGTGTCGACGAGACCGGCGAGATGCTGAAGCGCAATCCGGTGCCGCGTTGCGGCCTCTGTCTCCGATGGCGGGGTTCCGCCGGGGACACCGTCCCCGGAGGTCATCCGGCGACCTCGGCCTCCGCCTCCGGCTCGAGGGGGGGAAGAAAATCGGTGACGACCCGGAGCCAGGCCCGCGGAAGCTCCAGGTGGACCGTGTGCCCGGCATCGGGGACCACGACGTGGCGGGCATCGGGGAGGAGCGCCGCCATCTCCTGGGCATTCCGGGTATATCGGGGGTCGAGCTGCCCCGTCAGGAGCAGGGTCGGGATCTCGATCTTCGGGAGGGACGCCCAGTAGGAGGGCTGGCTTCCCGTCCCCATCCCCCGGAGCACGTGGGCCAGGGCCAGGGGATCGTTCCGCAGACGTCGGCGGCGTGAATCACCGAGGACGGCGGGCGGGAGTCGCCGCTGGGTGGCAAAGAGGGGCTGGGCCATCCAGTAGTCCACGAACGCCTCGATCCCCTGGGCCTCGATCCGGCGGGCCAGGAGATCGTCCTGCCTGCGACGCCGTGCGCGCGCGTCCTCGGCCCTGAGTCCGGGCGAGGCGCTCTCGAGCACCAGGCGCTGGATGCGCTCCGGGTGGGACACGGCGGCGGCCACCGCGATGCGGCCGCCCATGGAGTACCCGACCCAGTCGGCCTTCTCGAAGCCCCGGTCCTCGAGCACGGCCACCAGGTCGGCGACGACCCGGTCCATGGTGAACCGCTCGGGATCGCGGTCGCCGGCGCTTTCTCCATGCCCGGGAAGATCGACGGCGAGAACCTGCCGACGATCGGCGAGACCCTCCAGGATTCCCTCTCCCCACCCCTCTGCCGATCCGGTGAACCCGTGGACCAGGAGGACCGGAACACCCTTGCCTTCCCCGATCGTGCGCACACGCAACCCGCCGTTCGTCGTACTACGTTCCGCCATGCAGACTTCTCCTGCCAGTGAGCCCGACCGGCTCGCGCCGGTGCGAGGTCTATCGGGGTGATGAGGTCGTGGGGGACGCTTCCGTCCGATGAAAGATAGCCTCCCGCGTGTACCACGCCGGGTAGACGCCGACCTGGATCACGTCGTGGCGCAGATTCCACCGCACGTGGAGAGCGTCGATGGTGCCGTTCTCTCCCCGGGTAAACCACACGAACTTCTCCCGTTGCGCCGGATTCCGCCAGGCGGCGCGGAAGGTGTCGTGGTGCCAGTGCTCGAGGTCGAGGACCTGCGTGTCGTCGTCCCAGAA
>REBP01000054.1 GCA_007692665.1 Gemmatimonadales bacterium
ATCCGGGTCTGCCTGGACCGGCTCGAGCTCTTCCGCCCCCAGCTCCGGGCGATCCTGCGGGCCACGGCCCACGGCGACATCCGCATCCTCCTCCCCATGGTGAACGACGTGGAGGACGTGGTGCGGGTGCGGGAACTGCTGGCCGAGGAGGAGGCAGGGCTCCGGGCCGAGGGCGTCCCCTTCTACTCGGGCTACAAGCTCGGCATCCTGGTGGAAACCCCTGCGGCCGCGCTGGATGCGGCGGAGCTCGCCCGGCACTGCGACTTCTTCTCCATCGGCACGAACGACCTGGTCCAGTACACGCTGGCCGTGGACCGCACGAACTCCCGGCTCGCCTCCCTCTACAACCCGTTTCATCCGGCGGTGGTGCGCCAGCTTCACCAGGTGTCGCGGGTGGCGCGGGCGGCGGGGATCGAGGTGAGCGTCTGCGGGGAGATGGCCGCAAACCCCCTGGGCGCCTTTCTCCTCGTGGGCCTGGACATCCACGCGCTGTCGGTGGCGTGGCCGGCGCTCCCCGAGATCAAGAAGGTGATCCGGAGCTTCCGGTCGGAGGATGCGCGGGCCGCGGCGCGGAAGGCGCTGGCGGCACCCACGTCGAAGGACGTGACCGACTGCCTGGTCGAGGGGATCGGCGACGCCATCGACCTGTCGGCGTTCTCCGGACGGTGGAGCTTGTCCGTGCCCTGAGCTTTGGGTAGCGTTGCCTGTTCGTGTTCGACTCGATTCCCCCCGTTGACCAGGAGCCATCCGTGGGCTCAGCATCTCCCGAGGCCTCCGCCGCGCCGGCGTCTTCCGACGGATCCCCGTCCGGGCGTCTCAGGCTGTTCAGCTCCGAATCCGTGACGGAAGGTCACCCCGACAAGGTGGCCGACCAGATCTCCGACGCCGTCCTGGATCACATCCTGGCGGAGGATCCCGACGCCCGGGTCGCCTGCGAGACCCTCGTGACCACGGGGCTCGCGCTGGTGGCCGGCGAGATCACCACCGAGACCTACGTGGACCTCCCGGACATCGTCCGCGATACCCTGCGCCGGATCGGGTACACGAAGTCCGCCTACGGCATCGACGGCGCCACGTGCGCCGTGCTCTCCACCATCGACCGCCAGTCCGCCGACATCGCGCAGGGCGTGGACACCGGCGGGGCAGGGGACCAGGGGATGATGTTCGGCTTCGCCTGCGACGAGACGGAGGAGCTCATGCCCCTCCCCATCGTGCTGGCCCACCGCCTCACCCGGGGGCTCGCCGAGGCCCGGCATTCGGGGCGGCTCCCCTGGCTGCGCCCCGACGGGAAGGCGCAGGTCACCGTGGCCTACGACGGGGATCGCCCCGTCCAGGTGCAGACCGTGGTGCTCAGCGCGCAGCATGACCCGGACATCGAGCGCGCGGACCTCGAGTCCGAGCTTGTGACCACGGTCATAAGGGCGGCGATCCCCGAGGAGTTCCTGGATCCCGACACCACGCGGTTCCACCTGAACCCCACCGGCACGTTCGTGCTGGGTGGACCCCACGGGGATGCGGGGCTCACCGGGCGGAAGGTGATCGTGGACACCTACGGCGGGGTCGGGCGCCATGGCGGCGGGGCCTTCTCCGGGAAGGACGGCACGAAGGTCGATCGATCCGCCGCCTACGCGGCCAGGTGGGCGGCCAAGAACGTGGTGGGTGCGGGCTTCGCCCGCCGCTGCGAGATCCAGCTCGCCTATGCCATCGGCGTCATCGATCCGGTCTCGATCTGGGTCGATACCTTCGGCACCGGCACCGTGGACGATGCGCGGATCTCGGATGCGCTGTCGGAGGTCTTCGATTTTCGGCCTCGCGCCATCATCGAGACGCTGGGGCTCCGGGACCCGATCTTCGGGCCCACCGCCGCCTATGGTCATTTCGGCCGCACGCCGGAGCGGGTCACCCGCTTCGGTCGCGAGGTGGACCTCTTTCGCTGGGAGCGCCTCGACCGGGTCGATGCGCTCCGGGACGCCATCGGCGCGGCCGGGGGCACCTGACCTGGGCGCCGGCCGGAAAAACGCGAAGGCGGCGGAGGAAACTGGAACGCCCGAGGCTCGGAGGGGTCTCTTGTGTGCAGGACCCCTGACCCCCTCCCGGAGGACCCGTGATCGTCGAAGTGAAGGTTCAGAGCCTGGGGCTCGACCGCGCGTCGAACACTCCCGTGGTCATTCTCTGCGAGGAGTCGGGGGAGCGGGTGCTCCCCATCTGGATCGGGCCCGGCGAAGCGAGCGCCATTGCCATGCACCTGGCCGACATGAAGTTTTCCCGCCCCCTGACGCATGACCTCCTGGTGGCGGTCCTGAACGGGCTGGGTGGTCGCCTGGAGCGGGTCATCATCTCGCGTGTTGCAGATGCCACGTACTTCGCCGAGATGGTGGTGCGGGTGGGCGAGGACGAGATCTCCGTCGATGCCCGGCCGTCCGACTCCATCGCCGTGGCGCTCCGCACGAACGCCCGGATCTTCGCCAACGAGGCGCTTCTCGAGCGGGCCTCCATCGAGATGACCGACCCGGAGCAGGTCACGGACGAGGAGACCGGCGCGCCCGGTACCGGGAGCGGAATGTCGCCCCCCGGCAGCTCCTCCGGGTTCGGGACGCCCGCTCCCGGGTCCCCTGCCTCCCAGGCACCCGGCTCCGGACCGTCGGACGCCGACCAGGAGGAGGGATCCGGCCCCCGGGCCATGGGGGCGGACGAGCTCAAGGAGTACCTGCGTCGGATGAATCCGGAAGACTTCGGCCGATTCTCGCCCTGACTCCGGCGGTGGTGTGCCGGGCCAGGATCCTGGCCACCCGGGTCGCGATGCCGGCCGCCCTCCGGGCTGCCATTCTCGTCGCCGCCTGGACCCTGCTCCCGGGCATGCTCTGGGCGCAGACCGTCCTCCCGCCCGACCCCGGCGGGTTGGACTCCCGCCTGAGCGGCACCCTGGTCGTCGGGGGCGCGGCGGCGGATACCGGCACCGTGGTGCTCCACCGCGTGACGCCCGAAGAGGCGGGTCCGGTGGACTCGGTCCGCGTCTCGGCCGATGGACGGTTCACGCTGGAGCTGGGGGAGATCCCGGGTCCCGGCGGCGCGATGTTCTTCGCCACCTACCGCCACGAAGGGGTCGTGTTCTTCGGCGGGCCCATCTCGTCGCCCGAGGCCCTCGCCACCTCCTACGACATCGAGGCCTGGCCGTCCCGCCCCCTCCCCGCCGCCGGTGCGGAGGCCGAGCCGGGCAGCGCGGCCCCCACCTTCCACGTGTCGTTCCGGAACGTCTTCATCGAGGAAGGCCCGAACGGCTGGCGCGTCACCGACATCTTCGAGGTCAGCCACGACGACCCGTTCACCTGGACATCGTCGGACCCGGAGGGGGGCGTACCGGTCTGGTCCTACCCCCTCCCGCCCACGGCCACGGACATCCAGGCCATGGAAGCCGATGTGGGCTCCGCCGACCTTCGGCTGGACCGGGGCGCGCTGGAGGTCCTGGCGCCCTTCCCGCCGGGCGACCGCCTCCTGGTGATCCGCTACGACCTCCCGAGTATCGAGGCCACCTTCCCCATGCCCGGCACGACGGGGATCATGGAACTCCTGGTCCGGGAGCCCGCTCCCGTCATGCGGGTGGAGGGACTCCGGGCCGACGCCCCTGTCGAGATCGAGCGAGGGAGCGTGTACCGGAGGTGGTGGGGGGAGGGGGTCCGCGACATCGCCCCCCGCATCCGTCTGGGCGAGGAATCCGCTCCCCCGGTGGCCTGGGTGGCCATCTTCCTGGCCCTGATCCTGGTGGCCTTCGGAAGCTGGTTCGTCCTGCGGCCGGGCACCCGGGCAGGGCCGGCGCCGGTCCCGGCGTCTCCGCACCCCGCCGGCAGGGTCACCGGCCCCCGGCGCGCTCTTCTCCTCGAGATCGCCCGCCTCGACGAGGCGGAAGCCGAGGGGGGCATCGAGCCCGCCGAGGCGAAGCGCCGCCGGGACGACCTCCTGGCCCGGCTGGCCGAGCCGGACCGCGCCGAAGGACAGGGACCGGGACCGGGTCCTGCGTGAGTGCCCTCACGGTGCCCGCCGTGCTCCTCCGGGCCCATCCATACTCCGAATCGTCCCGCATCCTCCGCTTCCTGACGCCTGAACTGGGGGTGGTGGCCGTCCTCGCGCGGGGGGTCCGGACCCGGAACTCCCGGGGCGCCTCGGCCCTCGAGACCTTTGCCAGGGGCGAACTCACCATGGACTTCAGGCTCGAGCGGGACCTCCAGCATTTCCGGGACTTCCGACCTGACGCCGGGGATCCCAGGCGACTGGGCCGCGACCTCCTCCCCTTCGCGGGGGCATCGTACCTGGCCGAGATGGTCCTCGTGCACGCCATGGAGGAGGGAGAGGGGTCGCCGGAACTCTTCGACCACTTCACCGGCGCCCTCGCCGAGCTGGAGACCGCCTCGCCCGAACGGGTGCCGGGCGTCTTCCTTTCCGCCGCGTGGGGGATCCTCTCCGACTTCGGCTTCCCTCCGGACTTCCGGAACTGCGTCGTCTGCGGCGTGTCCCTGGATGCGGCCGAGGGCGACGCGCCGGCCGAGGGTGGCCAGGAGCACGAGCTGGCCCGTTTCGACATCGAGGCCGGCGGACTCCGCTGCGCGGGATGCGGAGGGGCGGGGACAGGGCCCAGGATCGGCCCGGGCGCCCGGGCCGCACTCACCGCACTGGCGGCGGGGACACCTCCGGACACCCTTCCCGGAGCAGCCGCGCATTTTGGAATTCTTGACCGATTCGCACTGGTGCACCTTGGGCTTTCCCGGGTTTTTCGCTCTGCCGACCTGGTCCGAACCGCCCTCCATCGGGGCTCCGCGAGGATGGTCCCGCAAGATTCTGCTTGACCCGCGGCAGATACGGGTCGATACTGTTGGAGATCCGAAGGAATCCGTTCAACCCCAGGAGTGCAATCGACTCTCCGTTACTGCACAGACTTTCTGTGCGGAGGCCTGGATGAGACGCATCATGTGCGTCCTCTGCATCCTGCTCTCCGCCGCGATCCTCCCGGCCGCGCTCGACGCACAGCAGGGGGGACTCACCGCCTCCGGCGGTGAACCCGAGCATGGTTTTCGTGTCCTCCAGAACTACCCCAATCCGTTCACGACGGACACGCGAATCCCCTTCGAACTCCACACGCAGGCCTTCCCCGAGGGCCGACCGGCCGTGGTGTCGATGCGGATCTACAATGTGCTTCGGGCATTGGTGGCCACGCCGACGACGCTGGGCCACCCGGTGGGAGACGGGATACCCGTGATCGACCTGGAGTACATCTCCCAGGGCAGGCACGAAGTGTACTGGGACGGTCGAGACCGTGCCGGTGCCCCCGTGGCGGCCGGCGTGTATCTTCTCGAGGTCACCGTGAACGGCCGGACCCAGGTCGTGAAGATGTACCGCCTGCGCTGATCGTCGGAAACCCCGGGCCCGACGGCCCCTCCGACCCAGCCTCGGTCGGCCCCGTCCCCGAGGCCCGGACGTGCGAGAGGGGTGCCCCCGTCGTGGAGGCACCCCTCTTCGCATCCAGCAGGTTCCTGCAGGAAATGCACGCAGGCCGCAGGGGCTCAGGGCGCGCGCTTCTCCAGCAGTTCCAGGAAGTCCCGGGGCGTGGTGAGGCCGGCCAGAATGTCCGGAATGTCGGGGTCCTTGGCGAACTGGGCCACCTTGCCGAGGACCGGCAGGTACTGGTTCGAGACCTCGAGGGGGGGCGCCACGATGAGGAAGAAATTGTAGACCGGCGCCTCGTCGATGGCGGCGTACTCCATGCCGCCGGGCTTCCGGCCATAGGCCAGGCGGAGCTTGGAGGCCACCAGGGACCGGCAGTGGGGAATCGCGATCCCCCGGCCGATGCCCGTGGACCCCAGGTTCTCGCGGCGCTTGAGGGTCTTGAAGAGGATGGCCTCGGATTTTTCGTCGAGGCGGAGGAGCTGGATCAGCTCTTTCAGAACCTCGTCCTTCGTTTCCGAGACGAGATCGAGCTTCACGCTTTCTGGCGTAAACAGCTCGCGCAGCTTCATCGTATGGATCTCCGGGTCGGGCGGAAGCGGGGTCGAGCCCGGGTCCCCGGGGGGACTCCTGGCGCGGCGCGGCCATGCCGTTCCGTAACGGGTTCGTGATCGGGGCGCCCAACGTTACCGCAACGACGTCGGACTGTCAAAGGAACAGCGGTTCTTCCACCTTGGTACCCATGAACATGGACAAATCCACGACGAGGCCGGAGATGCCGGCCATGCCGACGACGCCAACGATGCCGACGACGCCCACGACCCCCAACCCGGGTCGGGATGCCCTCGCCATGCTGCGGGACGGGAGCACACCGCTCTACCTCGCGCCGCAGGCGGGTGTGAGCGAGTCGCCCTTCCGACGCCTCTGCCGCCGGTTCGGGGCGGACGTGGTGGTGAGCGAGTTCGTGAGTGCCGAAGGGATCCTGCAGGGGAACCAGCGGACGCTGGACTACCTTCACTTCGACGAGGAGGAGCGCCCCATCGGGGTGCAGATCTTCGGGGCGGAGCCGGACCGCATGGCCGACGCCGCGCAGTTCGTGCACGAGACCTTCGGGCCGGACTTCCTGGACATCAACTTCGGGTGCCCGGTAAAGAAGGTCGTGAAGCGAAACGGCGGCTCGGGGTGCCTGCGCGACCTGGACCTGGTGGCGCGGATCACGCGGGCCGTGGCGGACGCGATCCCCATCCCGACCACGGTGAAGATCCGGAGCGGCTTCGACGAGAAGACCCGGGACCCGGTGCGGATCGGGCGCGTGTGCGAGGATGCCGGGGCCCACGCCGTGACGCTCCACCCCCGGACCCGGGCCGACATGTACTCGGGCTCGGCGCGGTGGGACGAGATCCGGGCCCTCAAGGAGGCGCTGACGGTGCCGGTCATCGGGAACGGCGACATCCGGACCGGGGAGGATGCCGCGCGCATGAAGGCGGAGACCGGGTGCGACGGGATCATGATCGCCCGGGGGAGCCACGGGGACCCCTGGATCTTCACCCAGGCCCGTGCCGCGCTGGACGGGCGCCCGGTGCCGCCCGAGCCCGACGTGGAGGAGCGGTTCGCCATCTGTGTCGAGCACGCCGCGAACTCGGTGCACTACGAGCGGGATGCGCGGCGGGCCATGCTGGACTTCCGGAAGCACCTGGGGTGGTACACGAAGGGGCTGCCGGCAGGGAAGGAGCTCCGGGTGGAGCTGTTCCAGGTGGAGCGGATCGAGGAGGTCCAGCCCATCCTGGACCGGTACATCGAGCGGTACCACGCCGGGGAACTGCCGGGGATGGACCCCGCAAGGCTGGTTGTTGTATAATGAAGTATACCGGGGGCGTCACGGTTTCGACGTGTTTGGTGAAGTTGGGGCTGCGTGTCGAGGTTCCGGGAACCTCGTTAATCCACCGGAAAAACCAATAGACGCCAACGATAACCTGGCTCTGGCTGCGTAAGGTAACCCCTTAGCGGTCCGTCTCCTGATCAGCCTGCCTGGGGCGGGTCAACGAGACGTCAGCAATTCAGGCTGGCCACTCGAGGGTGCTGTCCCCGAGAGGGCGAGAAACTCAGGCAGCTAGCCCGGACAGGTTGTTCCCTGACCTGGCCGATCGCGAAAACAAACAGGGCTCTACGCACGTAGAAGCTCCCACGGATCAATTCGCGGACGCGGGTTCGACTCCCGCCGCCTCCACT
>REBP01000215.1 GCA_007692665.1 Gemmatimonadales bacterium
AGGGAGCATGCGGATCTCGGGAGTCGGGAGTCGGGAGTCGGACGAATGGCGCGGACAAGTAGCGCGGACGAATGGGGCGGACGAATGGCGCGGAATGGCCTGGGCGCAGGGTGGAACGGATCCGGGTCTCGGCGCGGGGCGGAACGGGTCCGGACCTCCGCGCGCGAGCCGGCGGCCGGGGGTCGGGGTGAAGGAAGTTGCGAACCGGGGAATCCCGTCCAACTTCCCGGCCGGAGGCCGCCTGCGCAAGGCATCGGGGTGCCGCCGGGTGACAAAGTCCACACGCATGGGGTCTCCGGGAGACGATGGCACTGGAAAGCGTCGTATGGGAGACGGGAGCCGGAATCGTCCTTCGCGAAAATCGACGGTTGTGGATCAGGGGGTCCATACGAACACCCTGAATGCCAGCGTGCTCGAAGCAGGCGTCGTTTGGGGGGGAATGGTTCCATTCCGCGCAATGGTTCCATTCCGCGCAGGGTCCGGCAACAGAAACCCCCGAAGAGCCGCCGGGGGACCGCGGCGAGCCTGACCGTCGCCCCCCGAACCGGTCAGATCGGGCCGAGGACATCGAGTTTTGTACCGGCGTGGTGCACCGCGTAGATTTCGGGATGTTGCTCCGGGCATGGCGCCCGGATCCGAAGCCACCGGGCCCGGAATGCCCGCACCCTCGCACCGTCGGACCCTCGCACCGTCGCGCTGCTGCCCCCACGCATCCACCGGATCAGACCAGGAGCCGCCATGTCCATGTCGCCGTCCGCCCGCCACCCGCACCCGCACTCGGGTCCGCGCCGGAGCCCGTCCCCGGCGATCCGTCCGGTGGCGGCGGTGCCCGTGGTCGTCTCCGCCCTTCCTCCGGCCGCCCGCGCGGGGGTCGCTTTCGTTGCCGCCCTCGTGGTCGCGCTCGTCGCCATCATGGGCGTCGCCGGCCCTGCCGCGGCCCTGCAGATTCCGGGCGTTCCGGCGCAGGAGGTCACCGTCTTCGAGAACGTGAGCGTCCTTCCCATGACGGCGGAGGCTCCGGCGAACAATGCCGTGCTGGCCGGGCAGACCGTCGTCGTGGAGGGAGGCCGGATCTCGGCCATGGGGCCCGCCGGGAGCGTGGAAATCCCGGCCGGTGCCCGCCGGATCGACGGGAGCGGTCGCTACCTCCTCCCGGGGCTGGCCGAGATCCATGCCCACGTGCCGCCGGGGCAGGATCCGCCCCGCGAGCTCGTGGAGGAATACCTCTTCCTCTACCTGGCCAACGGGATCACGACGATCCGGGGGATGCTCGGCGCCCCGTATCAGCTCGAGCTCCGGGAGGAGATCCGCCGGGGCGAGGTCCTCGGCCCCCGGTTCTACGTGGGCGCCCCCTCGGTGAACGGGAACACCGCCCCGACCCCCGAGGCCGCAGAGGCGCTGGTGCGGGCCCATGCCGAGGCGGGCTACGACTTCCTCAAGATCCACCCGGGCGTGCCAGGGGAAAGCTGGGACCGCATGGTGGAGGTGGCCCGGGAGGTGGGGATCACCTGGGCGGGCCACGTGCCCGCCGACGTGGGCATCGATCACGCGGTGGCCACCGGCATGTCCACCATCGATCACCTGGACGGCTACCTGCAGGTGACCCGCCGGGACGACCTGGCCGACGATGCCCCGATGCACGAGGTCTACGCCGCCACCGATCCCGGGAAGCTCGAGGCCCTGACCCGGAGGCTGGCCGAGGCCGGCGTCTGGCAGGTCCCCACCCAGTACCTCTGGAACCACCTGAACGGGTACGTGGACGCCGACAGCCTGCTGGCGCTCCCGGAGTTCCGGTACATCTCGGAGGGGCAGCGCATGGGGTACCGGAACCAGGCGGAGCAGCGCCGGAGGAACCCGGCCATCACGCCGGAGTCGGACCAAGCCCACCGCGCCATGCGGCAGGACTTCCTCCGGGCGACCCACGCGGCCGGGGTCCCGATCCTCATGGGCACGGATTCCCCCCAGCTCTTCAATGTTCCCGGGTTCGCGCTGCACCGCGAAATCCCCCTCATGGTGGACGCGGGCATGTCGGCTTACGAGGTGCTCGTGTCCGGGACCCGGGCCGTGGCCCGCTACGTGGAGGAGGACCTGGGCCAGCCCGGCGACTTCGGGACCGTGGCCGTGGGGATGCGGGCCGACCTGCTCCTCGTGGACGGCAACCCCCTCGAGGACCTCGCCCGCCTGAAGGATCCGGCAGGGGTCATGGCGGAGGGCCGCTGGCTGCCCAGGGAGGCGATCCGGGCCGGCCTCGACACCATCGAGGCGAAATACGCCGGCGGGAACTGAGGCGGCCCTCGACGGGCGGCCGGACCCCGAGGGGCGGCCGGGCCACGCCGGGCAGGCGCGACTCGGCGGGCAGGCGCGGCTCGGCGGGCACGCAGGGCTGAAGCCTCACCCCCCGGCGGGGACTCCGTCCACTTCCTCCAGCGTGGCGGTGGAGGGACCGCGCTCCCGCTGGAGCCTCCGGGCCACGGCCTCGGCCTCGCGCATGACGCGGAGGATGTTCTCGCCGGCCAGCTTCCGGAGCTCGTCCTCGGTCCACCCCCGGCGGGAGAGTTCGGCGAAGAGGGCCGGGTAGGTCGACACGTCCTCCAGCCCCTCGGGGACGGTCGTGATCCCGTCGTAGTCCCCGCCGATCCCCACCCAGTCCGCGCCGATTCGGTCCCGGACGTACTCGATGTGGTCGGCGACCTGCGCCAGCGTGGCCCGCGGGGCGGGGCCCACCGCGTCGTCGCCTGCGAGGCCGTGGTCCCGGACCTCCTGCGACACGAAGGAGGGGACGAAGGTGATCATGATGACGCCCCGGTTCTCCGGGAGGCGGTCCAGGATGGAGTCGGGGACGTTCCGCGGGTGGTCGGTGAGCGCCCGGACCGAGGAGTGCGAGAAGATGACCGGCGCCTCGGACACGTCCAGCACGTCGGACATGGTCCCGTCGGAGACGTGGGAGAGGTCCACCAGCATGCCCAGGCGGTTCATTTCGCCGATGACCTCGCGGCCGAAGGCGGTGAGGCCGCCGTGCAGGGGCGGGTCCACCGCCGCGTCCACCCAGTCCAGGTGGGCGTTGTGGGTCAGCGTCAGGTAGCGGGCACCCAGCGCGTGGTAGGCCCGGAGCGCGCCCAGCGAGTTCTCGAGGGCGTGCCCCCCTTCGAGCCCGAGGAGTGACGCGATGCGGCCCTGCCGGAAGATGCGGACCACGTCGTCGGCGGTGAGGGCGAGTTCCAGGTCCTCCGGGTGGTTCTCGATGATCTGGAGAGCCAGGTCGATCTGCTCGAGCTGGTACCGGGCCGCACCCGTCTCCATGGCGGACACGGGCACGTAGACCGACCAGAACTGGCCGCCGACCCGGCCCTCGCGGAGCCTGCGCAGGTCGGTATGTCCCCCCTCCCGGGTCTCGATACCGTAGGCCTCGACGTCCATGGGGTGATCCGGGTGGATGCGGATCTGCCAGGGGAGGTCGTTGTGCCCGTCGATGAGGGGCGTCATGGCGAGGACGCGGAGGGCGATGTCCAGGTGCGGGTCGCCGGTCCCGCCGGTCGCGGCCTGCGCGTGGATACCCGGCGCCATCAGGCCACCGCCGACCAGGGCCGCGACGAATGCCGCACCTGCGGCGCGTCGGGGGCCTCGCATCCGGAGTCCCGGAAAACCATCCATTCCACCCTCCCTTGCATGCTTCGGCTCATGTGGGGTTCAGAACCTCCACTCCACCCCCACCAGGGGGAGGAACGGTCGGGTGGCCACGGGGCGAAGGCCCTCGTCGCGCCACCTGTCAAAGTAGTGGAAGAGTGCGTCCCGCCGGTCAAGGGCGTTCAGCACCCGGAGGTACGGACGGAACTCCGTGGTGCGGCCGGCCACCTGCGGGGCGAGGGACCAGGAGGCCTCGAGATCGAGGCGGAGGAAGGCGTCCTCCGCACCCACTTCCAGCGGGTTGGCGTGGGTGGTGGCAGCGAGGCGCTGGACCTGCCCCTGCTCCGGGGAGGCGATGGCGCGAGGGGCGTCGGGCGTGAAGCCGACGGCGACGCCCGTGAGGGGGAGACCCGCACCGTAGCCCACCGTGAGGCCGAGTTCCGGGCCCCGGTCCGTGACGACTCGCGCGCCGGCGGTGAGGAGATGCCGACCCGCAAAGGCTCGGCGCTCGCCTTCCCCTGCACCGGTCGCTCCGAGGGCGGATCCCGAGGTCCAGACCCAGGACAGCGCGTACCCCGCCCAGGCATCGACGCGGTCGCCGGTGCGGGTCGTCCGAAGCTCGGTCCCCGAGGCGTGGACCTGGCGCCGGGCCGGGTTCGGGCCCGCCGCGGGACCGGCGGGGTCGGTGCCCGCGAATTCCTTCACGAACCCGGAAAGCTCGAGGCGGACGTCGTCGGAGAGGGCCTGGTCCAGCGCCAGGACGGCGTGAGTCGCCGAGGCCACCGACAGGACCGGGGACCAGAAGATCCCTGCGCCTGCCGGGGGGGTGGAATCCCAGGATTCGGGGCTGTCGAGCCCGGGAAGCGGCGCGTGGGTGGACCCCAGGGTGGACACCGGCAGGACCTCGTGGTAGCGGCCGGCGGAGAGGGTGAGCATGGCGTCGTCGCTGATCAGGTACCGGAGCGAGGCGCGGGGGGCGAACCGGACGCTCCCGTCCACCCCGAAGGCGTCGGCACGCATGCCGGTGCGGAGGTGGAGGTCGCCGCCCAGCGGGACTTCCACCTCGGCGAAGAGGCTTCCCCGGCTCGACGTCCGCTCCACGGTCTCCGTGTCGAGGGCCGTCTGCGGGTGGGGCGTCAGGGCCACCAGCGACCAGCGCAGGTCCTGGCGCTCCACGCTCCCTCCCCACCGGTACCGCCGGGCCTCGCCGTGGGCCACCGCGACTTCCGCCCGCAGCTGTCCGGAGCGGGTCCGCGCGGTGAGGGGGTCGAACCAGGTCACCGGAAGCGAGGCCTCGTAGGCACTCCGGGAGACCCCCGCCTCGATGCGGTCCGTGCCCTGGACACGGGTCCACCGCGCCGAGAGGGCTTCGTTCCCCCACGTCGCGGCACCGGCCGGCCCCAGCAGGTCGAGGTTCACTCCCTCCCGGTTCCGGAAGCCCATGAGGTGGACCTGCTGACCGACGCCCGGTGTGGCGGAGATGCGGGCCAGGGCGTCGCGGTACAGGTAGGGGAAATCGCCGCCACCGGCGGCGCCGTGAATCCCCCGGATGCTTCCGAGGAAGCCTGCGCGGGACGAGAGCGGGACCTCCGCGGAGACGCGCCCGGCTACCGGGTCCAGCGCCATGTCCACCCGGACCCGGTCCCGCCGCGGTTCCCGGGTCTCGACCTCGAGCACGTAGGCGAGCCCGCCATCGTAGCGCGCGGACGCGCCGCCCAGGTGAAGCTGCGCGTCTCCCAGCACCCGGTGGTCGAAGGAGGGAACGAGCCCGGCCAGGTGAAAGGGGGTGAGGATGGGGGCGCCGTCCAGGAGGATCTGGCGGGAATCCACCGTCGACCCGCGCATGAAGAGGACGCGGTCCGCCCCCCCCGGCTCCTCGCCCGGTGGCGTCGAGACGGCGGACCCGGCGCCGAGGAGCCCTGATTCCACCATGCCGCTGGTGGAGGCCAGGGCCGGCATCAGGAGTCGGCTGGCCCGGGTGGACCCGTTCTGGAAGGGGGCCGTGGGACGGACCGTCTCCGGCGGCGGCACCACCGGGTGCACGAGGACGGGAGGAAGCGCGAGGACCCGGCGCTCGAGGGCGAGGTCCACGGTGAGGACCCCCTGCCGGGGAAGCGTCACGTCGAGGTCCACGGAGGTTGCCGCGATGTGGAACACGTGCAGCCGTCCCCGCCCCGGGGCCACGCCCACGAGCCGGTAGTCCCCGTCCGGCCCCGACGAGACCCGGAGCACCTTCCCTTCCTGCCTGAATTCGATGATGGCACCGGGGAGCCCCTCGCCGTCGCGGAAGCCCGAGGCTCGCACGGTCCCGGCGAGCACCGGCCCCGTGCCCTCGCGGGCGGTGTCGGCGGCGGCCGGGGGCGTCTGCGCCTCGACAGCCAGGGGGGCCAGGCCAATCCCCACGAAGGCCAGCGACACGAGGGCCAGAAACCCGAGGGAGAGGACCGCGAGGATCCCCTGGACGGGGACCGGAGCGGCCGGCGGGACCCCGGGGCGGCGGCGCATCAGGGTTCCTCTCCCCCGGCGTCTGCCGGGACCTGGATCCGGACACCGTCGGAGCGCGGTTCGGCGCTTACCCCCTCGCCGAACTGGAAGGCCCCTCCCGACCACTGCGCCAGCTGCCGGAAGCCGGACCGCACCACCACGGTGCCCGGTCCCGGGGGGATCCGCACGAGGACGTCGCCGGCGCGGTCGAGTTCCACGACGACGCTCCCGGTGCCGGCGCGGAACTGGGCGCCCTCGGGGGCCAGGACCTCGACGCGGTCGCCGGTGCCGATGACCATTTCCACCTCGGTGCCGGGCTGGACCCCCTCGAGGACGACGTCCACCCGGGCGTCGCGAAAGCCCACCGCCACGCCGGTCATGCCGGGAAGCGCCTCGCCGAGCCCGTCCACCGCCGCACTCGTCACCATTGCGGGTTCGTGGCCCGCCGGCGAGGTCTGCCCCGTGAAGAGCGACCGGAGCGGTGAGCCCGGGATGGCGGCGGCCACGCCGCCGGCCACGAGGATGAGTCCCGCCGCCGCGGCGGCGCTTCGGCGACGCATCCCCCGTCCCCGCCCCGACGCCCGGCGCCGGCGGACTTCCCACCGGGCCCGGTCCAGGTCGGGTCGCCCCAGCGGAGGCCGTGACGCGTCGACGCCTTCGAGGCGTTCCCTCACCCGCCCTTCCAGCGCCTCCAGCGCGGCGACCCGGTGTCGGCAGGGCTCGCATGCCGCGAGATGCGCATCCACCTGCGCTGCAGTTTCGGGCGGAAGGGAGGCGTCCAGGAAAGCCTGGAGGATGCCCTCGTCCGGGTGGGGGCCGTGATCCGGCCCCGCGGGGGTCCGGTCCGGCCCCGCGGGGGTGCCGTCGAGTACGTCGAGTTGGATGCTCATGTGGCGGTGCCTCGTTCCCTCAGTTCAGTTTCGAATCGCCGTCGCGCCCGGGCCAGCAGCGTTCCCACCGACGACGCCTGGACACCCGTCGAATCGGCCAGCTCCCGGTACGAGAAGCCCTCCTCCCGCATCAGAAGGAGCGTCCGGTCGCGCTCTTCCAGGGAGGCCAGCACGTCGCGAACCGCCGCGATGCGTTCCTTTCGCTCCAGGCTCTCCAGCACGTCCTCCCCGTTCGCTCCCCCGCCGCCCGGACGGCCCGCGGTCCCCTCTCCATGGTGGTGCTCCCGCAGGCGCGCCCGGTTGTTCTCGACCCGCGCCCGGTCCCTGAGCACGTGCGTCGCGACCTTGAAGAGCCAGGCCCGGAGCCCCGCCGCCTCGCCTCGCGGCCGGCGGTCCAGGAACCGGACGAAGGCTTCCTGGGCGGCATCCTCGGCCAGGTCCGCGTCTGCCGTCATGCGGTGGCAGTAGCGAACCAGTCCGGGATAGACATCATCGAAGAGTCGATCGAAATCCACGAACGCCTCGCTGCGGGATACGGCGGAGGATGGGTGCGGGTGCCCCCGCCGGTCATGCTGGGAAAACGACCGGCGCCCTGTGAATGTGACGGATCAGCACTCAGAAGGGGAAGACGAGGGGCGCCACGAGGAGG
>REBP01000216.1 GCA_007692665.1 Gemmatimonadales bacterium
CGGTGACGCCCCGGGCCCGGAAGGTCCGGTCCAGCGTCCGCTGCAGGAGGTTCGACACCCACCAGGTGAGGATGATGAGGATGCCGGTGACGAACACCATCGACAGCGTGAGGTAGGTCTCCCCGATGGAGAAGAGCGGGAAGTTCAGGACGCGGTAGATGAGATCCGCCACCTCGCCCAGCCCGGCGCCCTCGCTCCAGGCCATGATGCGAGTCCCGGCCTCGGGACCTGCCGCCGTGTCCGCCGCCTCGCGCCCGGGGAAGAGCGTGAAGAACGGCTCGCCCCCGTCGGTGGTGTCGGGAACGATGCTGTCCATCGGCGGCAGGTCGGGCTCCTGGAGAGCTGCGGGAACGGATCTGGGGGTCATGGCGAGGCGGTACCTGGACGCGGGTGAAGGGCGCGTGGATGCGGAGGATGGCAGCGGGCGAACGGGGTCGGCGCGAGGATCCCCGGCCCGTCCGGATCGGGGTGTTCCTCCCCGCCCCGGTGATCACGTCCCCGTCATCATGAATACGCTCAGCCGTTCACCGCGTCCACCGAAGGCCTATATTGAAGGCCCTGCATCCGACGCCGATCTCCGTCCCCCAGACCCTCCGAGCGCACATCCATGGCCCTTCTCGCACTCCCCGACGACCTGGTGGATCGCACGCGGAAGACCCGCATCGTCCTCTGCGTCCTGGACGGCCTGGGGGGGCTCCCCCACCCGGAGCACGGTGCCACCGAACTGGAGGCGGCCCGCACGCCGCACCTGGATGCGCTGGCGGCGTCGGGGTCGCTGGGCATGCACGACCCGGTGGCGCCGGGGGTGACCCCGGGGAGCGGTCCCGCCCACCTTGCCCTCTTCGGGTACGACCCCCTGGCCTGGCCGGTGGGGCGGGGCGCCCTGAGCGCCCTGGGCGTCGGTCACGACCTGGAGGAAGGGGATGTGGCGATCCGGCTGAACCTGGCCACGCTGGATGCGGAACGGAACATCACGGACCGGCGAGCCGGTCGCCCCTCCGACCCCCGGGCCCGCGAGGTCGTGGACCGCCTCGCCGCCGGCATCGACCTGGGGCCGGACGTCACCTTCCACCTGGCTCCCGAGAAGGAGCACCGGGTCGTGCTCATCCTGCGCGGCACGGGCGGAGCGCCGCTGGGCGCCGAGATCGACGACACCGACCCGCAGCGGGAAGGCGTCCCTCCCCTCGAGCCCCGTGCCCGCGACGCCGCGTCGGAGCCCACGGCCGGACTGCTGGCGGAGTTCGTGCGGCAGGCCGAGGCCCTGCTGGCCGACGACCCCCTGATCCGGGGCGTCCTGGCCCGGGGGATCGCGTCGTACCAGCGGTTCCCCTCCATGGAGGAGCGTTTCGGACTCCGCGGAGCGGCGTATGCCCGCTACCCCATGTACCGGGGGGCCGGGCGACTCGTGGGGATGGAGGTGCCCGGCGTTCCCCCCACGGACCTGGACGCCGTGGCCCTGCTGGAGGCGCACTTCCGGGACTTCGACTTCCACTTCATCCATGCCAAGGCGCCCGACGCCCGGGGCGAGGACGGCGATTTCGACGGCAAGGCCGCCGCCATCGAGGAGGTGGATGCCTGGCTTCCCCGCATCACGGCCCTCGAGCCGGACGTGCTGCTGATCACGGGAGACCATTCGACCCCGGCGGGGTACGGGGCGCACACCTGGCATCCGGTGCCCGTGCTCCTCCATTCGAAGTGGAGTCGGCCCACCGCCACGACGTTCTCGGAGCGCAGCTGCCGGGGCGGCGACCTCGGACGTGTTCGGGGGATGGACCTCCTCTCCCTGGCCCTGGCCCACGCCGGCCGGCTCCGGAAACATGGGGCCTGAGCCGCGGGCTCCCCGGGAGGCCCGGGGATGCCACCGACCCTCGACGACCCAGACGAAGCGAGCCATGCAAGGAACGACCGGAGACCCGAAATGACCGACGACAGGTCGCAGGATGATGCGCCGGGCGAGGCCGCGCCCGCCCTCCCCGACGGGATCGTGGTGCCCGAGGGGCTGACCCCGGTCGTCGAGACCACCGGCCCCTCCCCGGAGGTCGAACAGCTGCTCCAGCAGGCCCTGGAGCTGGCGGAGTCGGAGGCCTGGGAAGAGGTGGCGGACCACCTGCGAGGTGCTCTCGAGGAGCTCCCGGACGACCCGTACGTCCTCTGCTGGCTGGGGATGGCGGAGCGGGAAATGGGGATGGACGGCGTGGCCTACGAGCGTTTCAAGCGGGCCCTGGACCAGGAGCCCCGGGACCCCGTTCTCCTGGCCACGGCGGGGAACGCGCTGGCCCACTTCGACGACCCGGAGGCCGAGGCCGCGCTCCGCACCGCCGCCCTGCTCGGGCCCATGCTTCCCCAGACCCGCTGGATGTACGGGGCCTGGCTCGCCCGCGAGGGGATGCTCGAGGAGGGGATCGCCGAACTCGACGTGGCCATGGAGCTGGACCCCGAAGACGGCGTCATCCGGACCGAGCGCGGCGTGGCGCTGGCGCTGGCGGGCCGCATGGAGGACGCCGCCGTGGCCTTTGCCGGGGCGGTGGAGCTGGACCCGGAGGACTCCTGGGCCATGACCCTGCTCGGCCTGGCGCAGATCGAATCCGGTGACCCCGAGGCCGCCGTCCGGGAATTCGACACCGCCGCCCATCTCCGCCCCGACGACGCCGAGGCCCAGATTCTCGCGGCGCTGGCCCTGGCAGGCGTGGGCGAGGAGGACCGGGCCCTGGTCATGCTGGAGCGGGCCCGCCTCCTCGTGGACGAGGGCGCGGACCGCCAGCTGATCCTGGAGGTGGAGGATCACCTCGAGTCGGGCCCCGAGGCCGCCAGCCGGTTTCTGCGCATGACGCTCGGACCCTCGTCGCTCCGGGAACGACTCATGCAGCGCCCCTGACCAGGCCCCGGCCCGGTGAATGCCGCCGGCCGGGGCGCGCACCACTGACCTCCTTTCCCCGCTTCCTGCTTCGCATCTCCCATGCTCTCCTTCAAGACCGAACGACATGTCCTCGCGAACGGCCTCACGGTGGTGCTCGCGCCCGACGACGCCGTCCCCGTTGTGGCGGTGAACCTCTGGTACGGCGTGGGATCTCGAAACGAGCGCCCCGGCCGCACCGGCTTCGCGCACCTCTTCGAACACATGATGTTCCAGGGGTCGAAGCATGTGCCGAAGAACCGGCACTTCGAGCTCATCGAGCGGGCGGGCGGGTCGCTGAACGCCACGACCTGGTTCGACCGGACGAACTACTTCGAGACGCTCCCGTCGCACCAGCTGGAGCTGGCGCTCTGGCTCGAGTCCGACCGCATGGGGCACTTCGTGGAGGCGCTCACGCCCGAGACGCTGGCGAACCAGCAGGGCGTCGTGCTGAACGAGCGGAAGGAGCGCTACGAGAACCAGCCCTACGGGGACTGGGACGAGCGGATGCTCCGCATGCTCTGGCCGCCGGAGCACGCGTACCATCACACGGTCATCGGGGAGATCGCCGACATCTCGGCGGCGACGCTGGAGGACGTGGAGAGCTTCTTCCGCACCTTCTATGTGCCGAACAACGCCGTGCTGACGCTGGCGGGGGACCTGGATCCGGAGCTGGCGCTGGCGGCGGCAGAGCGCTGGTTCGGGCCGATCCCGGCGGGGGCGCCCATTCCGGACATCCCCGGCGTGGTGGATCCCGGGCCGGTGGTGGGCGGGGCGCCGCGGGAGATGGTGGAGGCCGAGGTGCCGCTCCCCCGGGTCTACCTGGGGGCGCGGATCCCCCCGGCATCGGAGGCGGAGTTCTATGCTGCCGATCTGGCGACCTCGATCCTGGGGGATGGTCGGGCGTCGCGTCTCTACCGGCGGCTCGTGCGGGAGCAGCGCGTTGCCCGGGACGCGGTGTCCTTCGCCTTTCCGCTGGTGCATGGGCGTTCGATGATGCTGAGCTGGATCACCGGGTACGCCGGCGCCGATCCGGCAGAACTCGAGGCGGCGCTCGTGGCCGAGGTGGAGGGGCTCGCCGACGTGACCCCTGCCGAGGTGGCCCGGGTGCAGGCCATGGCCGAAACCCGGTTCCTGAGCCAGGTGGCGCAGCTGGCCACCCGGGCCGACCTCCTGTCCATGAACCAGCTTCTCTTCGGGGATGCGGAGCGTCTCAATTCCGAGGTGGAGCGGATGCGGGCGGTGACGGCGGACGACGTGCGTGGCTTCGCCGAACGCTTCCTTCGACCCGACAACCGCGCCGTGCTCACCTACGTACCCAGGGAGATCGCCTGATGCCCAACGATTCCGGAACCTCGACCCTCCCGGATCGGAGCCGGCCGCCGGCTCCCGGGTCCCTTCGCCCCTTCCACCTTCCCGAGGTGGCGTCCTCGCGCCTGGAGGGCGGGCTCGAGCTTCGCGTGGTCCCCGACCGGCGGGTCCCCCTGGTGACGGGGGTGCTCGTCATGGCTACCGGGGAGGCGGGGGTGCCCGAGCGCGCCGCCGGGCTCGCCGGACTCGCCGGCGAGGCGCTGATGGGGGGGACGCGGCACCGGGACGGGGCAGGGCTGGCCGAGGCCCTCGAGGAGCAGGGAACGAGCTTCCGGGTCAGCACGGGGTGGGACGCGAGCATGGTCTCGTTCACCTGCACGGCAGAACGGCTTCCGGACACGCTGGCCCTCCTTGCCGAGGTGGTGCGGGAGCCGGCCTTCCCGGTGGACGAGGTGGAGCGGCTCCGGAAGCAGCGGATGGCGGCGCTGGCGCAGCGCCGGGCGGACCCCTCGGACCTTGCCGACGACGAGGCCGACCTCGTGCTCTACCCGGTGGGACACCCGTGGCGCCGGAGCATCCTGGGGACGGAGGCCTCGGTGGACGCCCTCGAGCCCGCGCAGGTGGCGGGGTGGGCCGAGGCGGCGTATTGCCCCGGGGGCGGGGGGCTTGTCCTCGCGGGTGACCTCGACCTGGCCGAGGCCGAGGGGATCGTGGCCCGGCACCTGGGGGACTGGTCGGGGGCGCCGCCCGCGCCGCCGCGGCTTCCGGAGGTGCGGCTCGGGCGGGAGCGCCCGGTGGTGATCCGGCACCGGGCCGGGGCCGTGCAGACCGAACTGCGGATTCTTCACACCGGCCCGCCCCGGAGCACGGAGGACTACCACGAACTCCTGGTTGCCAATGCCATCCTGGGGGGCTCCTTCACGAGCCGCCTGAACCTCAACCTCCGCGAGAAGCACGGATACACGTACGGCGTGCGGAGCGGCTTCACCTTCCGGCGGCGGAGCGGGGAGTTCACGGTGTCCACGGCCGTGGGCACCGAGGTCACCGTGGATGCGCTGCGGGAGAGCATGTCCGAGCTGTCGGACTACCTGGCCGACGGCCCCACCGAGGAGGAAACGGCCCGGGCCCGGGACTACCTGGCCGGGGTTTTCCCCCTGCGCATGGAAACGGCGGCCCAGCTCGCCTCCCGGTCCGCCGAGCTCCTCGCCCTGGGGCTCCCGGCCGACACGCATCACGTGTACCGGGACCGGATCCGGGGCGTGACGCGGGATGCGGCCCACGCCGCCATCCGGAAGCACCTGGACCCGGCACGGGCGCCCGTCGTGCTGGTGGCGGATGCCGAGGCGGTGCGCGAGGGCATCGAGGCGCTGGGGATCGGCGCCGTGGAGGTCCGGTGACCGGCGGGTGGAGCGGGGGAGACGGGGGATGGGCGCTCGGGGACCGGCGCCCGCCCGACTTCGCCGGGCCGCGGCGGAGTTTCGAAACCCGGCCGCCCGTGCTCGAACCGCTGTCCCGGCGGCCGGTCCACGAGGGCCGCATCGTGAACCTTTCGGTGGACCGGGTACGGTTCCCCGACGGGTCGGAAGGGGAACTCGAGTTCATCCGGCACCGGGGGGCCTCGGCGGTGGTGGCCTTCGTGGATCCGCCGGCGTCGGAGGACCCGCGGATCCTGCTGGTTCACCAGTTCCGGTACGCCGCGGGGGGCGACCTCTACGAGGTTCCCGCCGGCATGCCCGATGGTCCTGACGAGACCTGGGAGGCGGTGGCGGCCCGGGAGCTGGAGGAGGAGACGGGCTACCGTGCCGGGGAACTCTTCTACCTGTCGCGCATCTACACCACTCCGGGCTTCACCGACGAGGTCATCCACCTCTTTGCCGCCACCGATCTTGCCCGGGGTTCCGTTGCCCGGGACGGGGACGAATTCATGGAGGTCCTTGAACTCCCCCTCTCCGAGGCCGTGGCCGCCATCCGGCGCGGGGAGATCGTGGACGGAAAGTCCGTGGCCGCACTCCTGTGGGCCCACGCCCTCGCCCCGGGGGTCATGGAGGAGGGAAGGAAGCCCCCGCCCCGGTAGCGCGTCCGTGAGGCCGCGCGACAGCGGGGCCCGGTTCCAGTGATCGTACGCCTGTCCCTCCACCGGGAAAGAAAGTGTCCCTGTCGGAGGACATCCAGGAGCTGGCGTCGGACCTCGAGCCGTGAAAACCCAGGATTTGCGCGGTTTCTGGAGGAACGATGCAACTGGCACGACCCCTGCAACGTCTATTGAGGCAGAAGCCCACTCCTGGGCCTCCGCTTCCCGAGGGGCGCGACCCTCGCAGAGACGAACAGGTGCCGAAATGTTTGCACGAGCCTCTGCCCAGATTGCCCATTCCGAATCCTCCTCCTCCGCAGTCGGAACTGTCCCGGCGCGCGATACCCGGAAGGAACTCGGTGCCCTCGGTGACAGCGACGTGGTGCAGCAGTTCCTCGACGGGGAGCAGCGCGCCTTCGGTGAACTGGTCCGCCGCTACGACACCCGGCTCCTCAATTTCGTCTACCGCACGGTGGGTGACAGGGAGCGGGCCCAGGACCTGGTCCAGGAGACCTTCGTCCGCGTCTACCGCCATCTGCATCGCTTCGACCAGTCGAAGAAGTTCTCGACGTGGATTTACACGATTGCTGGAAACCTTGCAAAGAACGAACTCCGGAACCGTTCGCGGAACCCCCTGGTCCTCTTCCAGACGATCAAGAAGAACTGGGACGCCGACCACCGGCCCCTGGAATGGGAAGACGAGACCACGATGCCCGACGACCTCTTCCGGAAGCGTCACCTGCGCGAGAAGGTGGAAGAGGCGGTCCAGCAGCTTCCGGAGCACCACAGGCTCGTCTTCGTCCTGAGGGAAATCGAGGGGCGGAGCTACGAGGAGATCGCGGAGATCACCGAGACGAACCTGGGTACGGTGAAGAGCCGCCTCAACCGGGCGCGCAACAACTTCGCACGGATCATCGCCCCGATGGTCGACTGACCCCCACGGTCGACTGACCCCGATGGTCGATTGATCAGTGCCCTGACCACCGGGCAGGCTGCGCCCCCACGTACCGCCTCCCGGTGAGCCCCCCGTCGGATTCAATCCGGCGGGGGGCGTCGTGTGCATTCCCTCGACACTCGGCAGGGGAACGGGAACCCGGAGGCCGCGAAGTCTGTACCATCTACACAGCGGTTCCCGTACCCGCACCCCACTGCCCGGGGATACCCCCCGGCTTCCCCACCGAAGGTCCGTCCGGGCCTTCTCCCATGGCCGAGGCTTTCCATGGACTGCAACGAATTCCTCGATCGATACTCCGAGTTTCACGACGACGAGACC
>REBP01000083.1 GCA_007692665.1 Gemmatimonadales bacterium
TGGTGGACGCCTTCGTCGGATCCGAGGGGACCCTGGGCGTCGTGGTGGAGGCGGAACTGGCGCTGGCCCCTGACCCGGCGTTCACCGTCGGGCTGTTCTGCTTTGTCCCCCGGGACGCCCCCGTCCCCGAGCTCGTCTCGGCGCTTCGGGAGACCAAGGGGTTCTCGCTGCTGGCCCTCGAATACCTGGATCCTGCCAGTCTCGACCTTCTCCGGGGGGAGCGGGCGGCGGGACGCGGGGGCGAGATCCCCCCGTTCCCGGATCATGCAGGCGCTGCCTTCTACCTGGAGCTCGCCTTCGAGGGCGAAGAGGAGGTCGAGTCGGGATTCGAGCGCCTGGAACGTGTCCTTTCCGAGCATGGCAGCTCGGTGGAGGACACGTGGGCAGGATTCGACGCGGCAGATCGCAACCGGATGCGGCGCCTCCGACACGCCGTTCCCGAAGCGGTCAACGCCCGGGTCGCCCGGCTCCGGCGCGCCGTTCCCACCCTCCACAAGGTCGGAACGGACCTGGCTGTCCCCGACGAGGCTTCGGCCGAGATGGCCCGGATCTATGAAGAGGCAAGGGGGGAGGCCGACATGCCCTCGGTGCTCTTCGGGCACGCGGCGGAGAACCACCTGCACCTGAACTTCCTCCCCCGGACCGCCGAAGAGCTCGAGAGAGCCAGGGCGCTTCACCTGGAGCTGGCCAGGGAGGCGGTTCGGCTGGGAGGATCCGTGACTGCCGAGCACGGAATCGGGCGCCTCAAGCTGGCCCTGCTGCCGATCCAGTTCGGAGCGGACGGGGTGGAGGAACTCCGTCGGTTCAGGGCGGGGTTCGACCCGGCCGGCACGCTCAACCCGGGTGTGCACCTTCCCTGACGACGGGGCGGATCGTCCTCCGGGGAGGACCTTTCGCCCCATCGGCGGCTCGCTCGCCCGGGCCCTCGCCAACCGCGATCCGCCCGGCCGGCCCTGCATCTGCCCGGGTCTGCGCGGCCTTCACGGGCCTTTCCTCCGGGCACGGGAATTGCCCCCCGCGGTTGTCTGACAAGGGGCTGCCCCGGCACCCGCCCGATGCTCTCCCCCACCTACCGGTTTCGCCGTGACGCCTACCATTCTCCTGGTCAACCTCGGCACGACGGATGCTCCCACCCCCGAGGCCGTACGGGGCTTTCTCCGCGAATTCCTTGGCGACCCGCGTGTCGTGGACTGGCCTGCCTGGTTCTGGCGACCGGTGCTCGAGAGGGTGGTTCTCCGGTCACGTCCGCGTCGAGTGGCGCGCCTCTACGCCTCCATCTGGTCGGAGGACGGTGCCCCGCTGCGGGTGGGCACGGAATCGCTGGGTGCCGGTCTCCAGGCCGCCCTGGGCGTGGAGGCCCGGGTGGAGGTGGCCTATCGCTACGGAACGCCGGGCCTGGCTGCGGCACTCCGCGACGCGCGGGCCCGCGGGCCGGTGGTCGTGATCTCGCTCTTTCCGCACCGGACGTCGTCCACCACCGGGACGCTCGATGCACTGGTGGCCGAGGTCGTCTCCGAGGGGGACGGCCACCCGGTCCGGCTCCTCCATCCCGAGCCGGACGATGCCGGGTACATCGAGGCCCTGGCCGGCCGTTGGGACGAGGCGAGGGCCGGCGCCACGGAGGTGCCGGAGCACCTGGTCCTGTCGTATCACGGGATTCCGGTGCGGCACGATCGACGGGAGGGAGGGACCTACCGGGATGGATGCTACCGGACCACGGGGGCCTTTCTCGAGCGCATCGGGTGGGACCCGACCCGGGCGACCACCACCTTTCAGTCCCGCTTCGGCCCGGAACCGTGGCTTGGCCCGGCAACCGATGCCACGCTGGTGGAGCTGGCCCGAAAGGGGATCGGTGGGGTGGCGGTCCTGACCCCCGGATTTCTCACCGAAGGGCTGGAGACGCTGGAGGAGATCGGGGTCGAGGCCCGGCAGGAATTCCTCGCCGCAGGCGGGCGCAGCTTTCTTCGCGTGCCCTGTGTCGGTGCCCATCCCGCGCTGGTGGAAGCCTTCGTCCGCCTCGCCCGCGATGGCGTGGTCTCCGGTGCCTCAGCCCTCGGCGAGGGCTCCGAGCGCTGAGGCTGCGGCCTGTCCGGCGGCCACCCCGCCCGACCATGCGGCGCCGAGGCTGACCCCGCCTCTCCAGTTCCCCGCCAGTCGCAGGCCTTCCACCCCCGCTTCCAGGCGCTCCACCGCGGCGATGCGGTCCCCGTGCCCCCGGACGTACTGGGGAATCGCCTCCGGCCACCGCGTGACCCGGGCGAGGGAAGGGGTGCCCCGGGCCCCCAGCAGTGCCTCGAGTTCCTCCCTCACCAGCGCCAGGATGTCGTTCTCGGAAAGGGATGCCCGCTCCGGCGTCCGCGCCCCCCCGACGAAATTGGCCGTGAGAACGAGGTCCTGGGGGAGGCGAAGGGGAAAGAGGGTTCCCGGCCAGAGCGACCCCAGGACCCTGCGCCCTTCAGCGGAGGGGACCAGGGCGCCGAATCCATCCAGCGCATGCGCAACCGAAGCCCGGGGCCAGGCCAGGTGCACCACCGTGACCGGTGCATAGGGCAGGCCCCGGAGGGCGCCGGCAGCCTCCGGGTCCAGCGCTTCCACGAGCCCGGCGGCCGCCCGGGCCGGCGTGGCCAGGATCACGGATCGGGCCTGGAGCTCGCCACCGTCCCAGGCCACGCGCCAGCTCCCGCTTCCGTTGTCGCGGGACAGCATGTGGACGCCGGCGTCGACCTCGAGCCCCTCCTTCCCCAGGCGACGGGCAACGGCCCGGGGCCAGGACTGGAGCCCCCCGTCGAACGAAAGGATCCGCGACCGGGGCCGGGGCGCTCCCCCGCGTTCGGCCCTGGCGCTCCGGCCTCGGGCCAGCATGCCCCGCACGACGCTTCCGTGCCGGGCCTCCGCCTCGACCAGGTCCGGAAAGATCGCCCCGAGGGCGAGGGTTTCCGGGTCTCCGGCGAAGACCCCCGACACGAACGGATCCACAAGGCGTTCCAGGACCTGGGGGCCAAGTCGTCTGCGGACGAAGCTGGCCACCGACTCGTCCCTTTCGCCTCCCCGGCGCCGGAAGGGCTCCGTGAGCAGGCGCACCTTTGCACCGGGGGAGAGGAGGGGCGTCGACAGGAGGCCGCCGGGGCCGTGAGGCACCGCCACGGGCACCCCCCGGTGCACCACGTACCGGCGACCTCCCGCGGAATCCGCCTCCAGCATCCCGGCCTCGAGGCCGAGGTCGGCAAGGGCCCCCAGGAGCGCCGGGTCCCGGGTCGAAAGGGTCTGGGGCCCGAGTTCGAGGAGGAGGCCCTCCCCGCTGCCGTTCTCCGTCACGGACCGCACGACACCCCCCACCTCGGGCCCCGCCTCCAGGACCCTCACGGAGACCCCGGCCCGGTGGAGGGCCCAGGCTGCACCCATCCCCGAGACCCCACCCCCCACCACAACGGCATCCAGCCTGGTCACCAGTGTCCATCCTTCCGGCCGTGGGCCGAGTCAGACCGTCATGGAAAAGCGGGGTCCGCCGGAGCTGCCGGCGGGGAGGGTCACCGGAAGATACGCATCCAGCTCCATGCAGAGGTTCCGGACAAACCAGCGCCCGAGCTCCGTCACCTCGAAACGGTTGTCGTGGCGCCGGAGAAGCCCGTGCTCGGCGTGGGCCTCCAGGGCCTTCCGCGCCCGATCCAGCGCCGGGAGATCGCTGCCCCCGGCTCCCGGCACGGCGTCCAGCAGGCTGAGCGGAAGTTCGAGGTTCGAGAGAAGGTGATGGATGGCCTCCCTGCGACGCAGGTCCTCGGGGGTGAGGTGATGCCCCCGAATCACGGGGAGTCTGCCGGCATCCAGTGTGCGCTGCCAGGCGCCCAGCTTCGGGTTCGACTGCACCTGCATCCCTCCCACCTCTCCGATGGCGGAACACCCGAAGGCTACCAGGTGGGGAGCGGCCTGTTCCACGTAGCCCATGAAATTCCGGTGCAGGCGACGTTCCCGGAGGGCGCGGGCCAGGGAGTCCGACTCCAGGGCGAAGTGGTCCATGCCGATCCAGCTCCACCCCGCGCTCGTGAACTGCTCCACGGCCTGCCGGAAGAGCGAGAACTTTTCCCACGCGGAGGCCGGCAGGCCGCGGGCATCCACCTGCTTCTGGTTGGGCCGGAGATGGGGGAGGTGCGCGTACGAAAAGCAGGAGAGCCGATCCGGTCTCAGTTCCACCACCGCATCCAGCGTACGCTGAAAGACCTCCGGCGTCTGGTACGGGAGCCCGTAGACCAGGTCCAGGTTCACACTGGGAAACCCCGCCTCCCTGGCGGCCTGGAAGATCTCCCGGGTCAGGGACTCGGGCTGGATGCGACCGATGGCCTCCTGAACCCGGGGATCCATGTCCTGGACCCCCAGGCTGATGCGCGTGAACCCCAGGGTCCGAAAGGCCCGGACCTGCGCCGGGGTGGCGATGCGAGGATCGATTTCCAGGGACCGGTCGACCTCCGGCCCCAGGGAGAAGGCCCCTTCCAGGCAGCCGAGGAGCCGCTCCATCTGGCCCTGCGTCAGGAAGTTCGGAGTACCCCCCCCAAGGTGGAGTTCCAGCGCCCTGCGCCCCCTGCCGAGGGTTTCCACGACGGCCCCGATCTCGGCTTCCACCCGGTCCAGGTAGTCGTCCACCACCGAGGCCCGGTTCGTCACTGTCGCGTTGCAGCCGCAATACGCGCATCGCTCGGCGCAGAAGGGGAGGTGCACGTAGAGGGCCACCGCCTCGTCGGGCGCCGCCCGCGCCCGCCCCAGCGCCTCGCGGTAGTCCTCCTCCCCGATCTTCTCGCTCCAGAAGGGGATGGGAGGGTAGCTGGTGTACCGGGGACCGGGACGATTGTAGTGGGCCACACGCTCCGGGGTCAGATCGAGGCCGGGCGGCGGGGGTGCGACAGGGTGCGCAGCAAGGTCGATCATGGGGAAATCCGCAAGGAACGGGAGCGGGTGGGGTCGACCCGGGAGGTGGAACGGTCGAACCGGATTCGGAAGGCCACCCCGACCCGGGGCGGAGGTCTGTCGGGTACCCCTTCCTCGAGCACGGTACCCGGCGCCACCATCCCCCGGAGCAGGACCTCGAAGGCCCCTCGGTAGAAGGCATGGAGGGGGGCCGGGTCCGGGATCGTCCGGGCCGGAATGCCGTGGGCCAGCCGAAGGGTGGGATGGGGGCGGGTTTCGAAGGCGAAGGTGCCGCTTCCGGCAAAGGTCCAGGCGTGCTCCGCCATGGCGGAAAGGGTCAGGCGCAGGCGGAGGCTCCGGGGAAGCATGCGAAGACCCAGCCGCGCTGCGCCGGGGATCCGGTTCGCCAGTACGTAGGCTCCGGTCCGGCGCCCCGCATCTCCGAGGACCGCGGCGACTTCCCGCCGGGGCAGCACGCCTTCCAGGAACGTCACCAGGCGAAAGAAGTCGCGTTCGTCCTGCATGTCCCGGGGGTCGTGGTCGGACAGCGTCTGCATCCCGCCCAGGCGAAGGAGCCGGCGGGCCTCGGCGACCCCGTACAGGGCTTCGAGGGCCCGGGCGGTCTGGATCAGGGCATTGGGCCCGATGCGCGCGACCTCCGGGGGTGCGCCGGTGCTCCCGCACGCGGACCCGCATGCACCACAGGCGGTGCAGCCGTCCGGCGTGGACGCCTCCCGCGACTCCGCCTGGGGCCGGAGGCCGATGTGGGTGGGGGTCGTCATGAGGGGACCGCCCTCCCCGGAGACCCCTCCATGCGGGACCGCTTCACCTCGATGGCGCGTGCCATGTCGGCGAGCGTCGTCTGCCGGAGGTAGCCGCGCACCCTTTCCCGAATGGGTTTCCATGCGTCGTGCAGCGGGCAGGGCACGAGGTCCGAGCACCGACCGAGCCCGGCCGCGCAGCGTTCCAGGGCATCGAGACCGTCCACCGCCACGACGATGTCATGGAGGCGGATCCTGTCCGGCGCTCGGGACAGGACATACCCTCCCGTGGGACCGCGGGTCGAGTCCATGAGCCCCGCGGTGACGAGGCGGGGGAGGAGGGCCGAGAGGAAGGGTCGGGGGATGTCCTCCAGGCGAGCGATCTCGCGCAGCTTCACCGGCTCGTCCGGGTTCCGGGACGCCAGGTGGGCAGCGGCGCGGATGGCGTATTCACAGGCGGCAGAATGAATCACGGGCGGGGCTCCGGGCCGGATTCCGGGTCCGGATGCAGCTGTGCGCCTCCGCCGCAGGCCAGCATCTCGTGCTGTGAGGGACGCATCTTCCGCTTGTTCACCCGCTGGATCTGCACCAGTTCGCCCTTCTGGCGGTGACGCACCAGCTCGTCCTTCGTCAGGATCTTCGTCTCGTCGAAGCCCCAGTCCACCTTGTCCTGCCCCCAGTAGTTGATGCGCCCCAGATCGTAGAAGCGGCGCTGCATCGAGCTCTTGAGGAAGGCCTTGAGGCACCCCCGCAGGTACTTGCGGCGGAACGGGTCCCGGTCCCACAGGTAGCCGCCGAAGGCCTTCTTCGTGTAATACCGCCGGTAGTTCTTCAGAACGCCCGCAAGCACCTCTTCCCGGGTCATGGCATCAGGCTGGATGATGGGAGTGACGAAGTTGTACTTTGCGTAGTCCCGCACCTCCACCTTGTCGCCCAGTTCCTCGAACAGGTCGGCGAAGGGCCAGGGCGTGTAGCAGTTCCAGTTGACCAGATCCGCCTTCCAGTCCAGCGCCATCTCGTAGGTTTCCTCGAGGGTCTCGGGCGTTTCGTTCTCCATCCCGACGATGAACTGGGCTTCCACCACGATCCCGTTTTCCCGCAGGAGTTCGATGGCCCGCTTGCTCTGCTCCACCTTGATCTCCTTGTTGAAGCGATCAAGCTTGAGCTGGGCGGCCGCTTCCGTCCCGAGGGAGACATGGACGAGGCCGGCTCGGCGATAGAGCGGCAGAAGGTCCTCGTCCCGGAGGATGTCGGTGACGCGCGTGTTGATGCCCCACTTCACCGGGAGGTTCCGGCGCTCCAGTTCCTCGCACATGGCGACGAACTTCTTCCGGTTGATGGTGGGCTCCTCGTCGGCCAGGATGAAGAATCCCACCTGGTGGTCCCGGACCAGGGTCTCGATCTCGTCCACGAACCTGATCGGGTCCCGGGTGCGGTAGGTCCGCCAGAACTTCCACTGGGAGCAGAAGCTGCAGGTGAACGGGCACCCGCGGGCGAAGTTCGGGACCGCCACCCGGCAGTTCAGCGGGATGTAGATGTACTTGGACCAGTCCAGGATGCCCCAGTCGGGCGTGAGCGCATCCAGGTCCTGGATGGGGGGATGCGCAGCGGTAGCGATCAGGCGGTCCTCGTCCAGGAAGGCGAGCCCCCGGATCTCGTGACGATCTTCCAGGAAGGTCCCCGCCTTCACCGAGTTCACGAGGTTTGTGACGATGTGCTCCCCCTCGCCCCGGACGATGACATCGATCCAGGGAGCTTCGCCCAGCACCTGCTGGTACATGAAGGTGCCGTGGATCCCGCCCAGCACCGTCAGCGTGTCGGGGAAGATCTCCCGAACCAGCTTCAGGGTGTCCTGCGCCCTGTAGATGGCCGGGGTGATGGCGGTCGCCATGACCATGTCCGGGGCGGGGCCGGAACGCAGCAGGGCCTCCAGCCGGTCGTCCTCGATCCGATCGGTCATGGCATCGATGAACGTCACGTCCGTGACGCCCGTTGCCTTGATTGCGCCGCTCACGTATCCCGCCCATGCCGGTGGCCAGGTCCCGGCGATCTCGGCGCCACCGGAGTGATAGTTGGGGTGGATCAGGAGAACGCGCATGCCCTGCCTCGCTGGGTTGGGGTGCTTCGGAAGGAGGCCGCCGTGGCCCCGCCGCTCCATCGAAATCAGCCGCCAGCATGTAAAGTAAAATTGTCACCAAGACTTGTCCAGTTTTATTTACAGAGTATTCTATGGGGAATTGCAAGACGCTGGGATTCATGGGGTTGTGTCGACCCCGCTCCGCCGCCGCTGGTGGTTCGGGCTTCGGCCAACCTCACCACGGACCCGCGGATGCCGCCTACCGGGTCAGGACCAGGACGCCCAGGACGATCCAGCCGGCTGCAATCATGCGTCTCCAGCTCCAGGGGTCTCCCCCCGTGCGTGCCGAGGGGTCCGCAGTCCAGACCACCAGGGCACCACAGGCGCTGTTGCTGAAGGGGAGGAACATGGTTCCGCCCCGGTGGACCTCGAGTCCCTCCACGTCGCGCGGTCGGATCAGGTCGTCGATGAAGGCTCCCCGCCCGAGGTTGACGCCGTCCAGCACCAGGTCGGGCTGGCACCCCCCTCGAAAGAGAACCGCAGAGGTCTCCGTTCGGGTTCGACGGAGCGTGACGCCGGGGACGGTTCGGAGAACGTCGCTGAGAAGGTTGCCCGAAACCGCGAGTACCTCGTCCCGCGTGAAGGTGCTCCGGGCCCGTCCTGCCTCCCGGCGCTGGAAGAAACCGACATTCTCCAGGTAGCGGCTCCGGCGTGTGACCACCACGACGGGCTCGAGCTCGACCGCCTCGGGGACCAGGGCGATCTCCAGGAGCGAAACTCCGGTGACCTCGATTTCCTCCTCCACGCTGGAATAGCCCAGGGCGCTGACGGCAAGGAGGTATCGCCCCGGAACCAGGCTGGGGAAGGCGAACCTCCCCGAGGACCCGCTCAGGACCTGGAGGGGAGGGCCGTCCGCGGCGTCATCCCCGTCCATCCAGACCACGAGAATCGCCGCCGAAGCCACCGGCACGCCCAGTCTCCGGTCGGTCACGACCCCGGTGACGGCCACCGGGAGAGGGGGGGATGGGAGGATCGAAGGCGTCCGCTCCGGCTCCTGTGCCTGCACGCCGGGCCAGAACGGGAGGTGGAGGAGGAGGAGCAGCGGGAGCGGCAGTGGTAGTGGAAGCCTCCTCACGCGGGATCCTCCCTCCCCCGGCACCGGGGATCAGCGCTTTGTCGTGACGGCGATCACGCCACCGGCGTGGCCTGTTCCATAACGCGTGGTGGCATCGCGGGCGTTCAGATACCGCACGAACTCCACGTCGGCCACACGAACCCGCTGCAGGGATTCGGCGGTGCCGAACCGGATTCCGTCCACGAACACGATGGGCCGCCCGGCATTGGGATTCTGGATACTGAGGGTGCCACGCGTCGCCAGCCAGTTGGGCCGCAGTCGCTGGACGGCTTCGGTCACCGAAGAAACGGAAAGTGCCTGCATTTCCTCCGCCGTGATCACGCTGGAGCCGCTCCGTCGTTCCGACGCCTGGCCCTGCCCCATGCAACCCACGGCCGAAATGGCCAGCATCCCGGCAACGAGTCCCGAAACCACTACCCTTCCTGCCGTCTTCATGCCAGAGGCCTCCCGTCGACCCGTTTCTCAGAGGGTGCCAAGGTAGCGGATCACCGCCTCCTGCTCGATTCGATCGAGCCCCTGGAAGCGCGCCCGGGTCCCGGCGGCCTCCCCTCCATGATAACCGATGGCCTCCCAGAGGGTCCCGGCCCGGGAGTCGTGCAGGTATACCTCTCGCTCCGAGAGACCCATGAGCATCTCCGTCCTCCACTCTGCCGGTCCCGCTGCAGGTGTGCAGACCCCGGCCAGTTCGGGACCCATGTCATGGAGGAGGAGATCGGAATAGAGATGAACCCTCTTTCGCGAGAGGGCTTCGACTTCGTGGGGACCCGTGTCCATGAAGGGGACATGGCATCCCGCGCAGCCGATCTCCCGAAACAGTTCGGCCCCCCGGTCCACGAGCTCGAACGCATCGGGGTCCCCGGGCACACGACGCGCCATCGGGGCCAGGTACCTGACGAAGTCGGTCAGCTGCGCCAGCGGCTCCAGTTGGATTTCCGGGTTGGGGGCGGGGTCGGTTCCCGGAGGAAGAGGCCGCCGATTCGGCCCGCGCTCGTCGGGGTGGAGGGGGGTGGTCAGCCCCATTTCGAGGCGCGCCGCCTCCTCCACGAAATCGAAGATCGTGGCGACATCCGCCTTGCGTCCGAATCGGGCCAGGCGCCCTTCCGGGTCGCGCCCGGCCCGGCCCGAGAGTTCCCCATGCGGTCCGGGATCGCCCACCCTGGACAGGATGGTCTCCTCGGGGATCGCCTCCACGAGCCCGAGCCCGAAGAGAAAGGGAACGTTGATCCGGGTCACGGCAGTCGCCCGCTCCGGGATTTCTTCGGCAAGGATGCCGTGGGCCCGGAGGAGCGGCGTGGCCTGCTGTCGGATGTTCTGCCCTTCTCCCTCGAGGGTGTCACAGCTCCCATCGGGCAGGAGCGCCGTGGCCCGCACCATGAACTGGTCCCCCGTGCCACCGTCGGCGGGATCGGTGTGGCAGGCATTGCAGGAATTCTCGTTGAAGAGGGGGCCGAGCCCCTCCTCGGGGGTGAAGATCCGTCGGAAGAGGGCCTGCCCCCGGGCAAACTGGGCGCCCTCATCGGGACCGAGATCGGGGAGGGCGGACCCGATCGCGGTGAAGTGGACGGCCGGTGCAGGGGGCGCGCTCTCGGGCGAGGCCTCCGCGCATCCCAGAAGAAGAAGGGGAAAGAGTGCCAGGATTCCAGCAGAAAGGCAGAGCTTCATGGGTCGGGGAGAGAGAACTCGAACGGCTGGACACGGTTGTCCCAAACACAGAACCCCCCCGATCGCCACGTGGCGACCGGGGGGGCACGGTGGCCGCCCTGCGATCAGGGCCGGGTCAGGTTCGGGTTACCCTCGTACTCGGTGGAGGGGAGGGGGAAGCACTCGGCGTCCCCGTACTGGCCCCACTCCGGCGTGGGGTGGGTGCCGGAGGGGAAGAAGTCACCAACGCCCTGCGCCTTCCAGCGACGCAGGTCACCCAGGCGGAACCCGCCCAGGTAGAGGTCACGTCCGCGCTGATCGCGCAGCTCGGCCATCAGGGCGGCCCCGGAAAGGTTCACCGGGGGCTGGTTGCCGTAGGCGCGCCGCGAGTTCACGAACTCGAGCGTGGTCCCGGCGGGACCGGTGCCGGCAGGGCCGGCTGCCTCGTAGTAGTGGTGCATGGCCTCGAGGCCGTCGGCGATCAGGATGTTGGTGTCCGGCCCGTAGAGGAGGGGCTGGCCCCCGGTGGCCAGCGTCTGGCCGTTGTAGCCGCCGTAGCGCAGACCCTGGTACGGCTTGTACAGCCGGGTCAGAGCATTGTGGCCGAAGGTCCAGTTCGCGGTGTGCTGCACCCGCGGGTCGGTCTGCTGGGCCACGAGCCCCTGCTGGCCGAACGGGCCGGCCAGGAACTTCGGATGGACGCCGATCCTGTGGTTGGCGCCCGTGACCCCGGTCCACATGGTGTTCCGCTCGGAGGCCGAGTTGTTTCCGTACTCGGCCCACCACTTGAAGCCCATCGGCACGCTGGAGGCGTAGGACATGACGCGCGACGGCTCTCCCAGGCCGAGCGCGGCGCGGGCCGCTCCCGTCCGGGCGAAGTTCAGGACATTGTTCGACCCGGCCGCCTGGGCGATGGTGATGGCCTCGTCAAAGCGCTCCAGCGCCATGGCGAAGAGTTCCTCGGGCGAGTAGGTGCGGGCACTCAGCTTGATCGAGGCCTCGCACATGATCTCGCCCATCAGCACGTAGTTGTACCCTGCATACGTCAGCGTCGTGGCCAGTCGGGCGTCGGTGGACGGGTTCGGCAGGAGGCCGCCCCGGAAGCGTCCACTCACGCTGTCGGCCATGACCAGCGCCCGGGACAGGGAGCCGAACATCCCGCTGGCGTCGCCTTCGTCGAAGCGGATCATCCGCTGGCTGAGACGAGCCGTTGCCTCCCAGTTCACCCCGGTGATCTGCTCGTCGGTGAACATGCTGCCCCGCCAGATGACGGGATCGTCGTACATGGCCTGGAAGTCGCCGATCACGCTGTTGTAGAGGATCGGAATGAGCTGCGGATTATCGAGCGATTCCTCCATGATCTGCGCGGGGTTCTCCACGCTCAGGAGGTCATCGCATCCCGAGGCCACCACCAGGGTCAGGGCCGTGAGGGCCACGGCTCCCCGGCGGGCCAGGGTTTCAAGGGTTCTCATCGGTGTTCTCCCTCTCCGAAGATTGGACATGGTCGAGTCGGTCATCGTGTCGATGGCATCCATGGCTCAGAACTCGAAGCGCATGCCGACGGCAAGGCGACGGGTCATGGGCGTGGAAGCGTAGTCCAGTCCTCCGAACTCGGAGGTCGGGTCCCAGACCACCTCGGGGTCGGCCTTCCCCCACGGCTCGTACTTTGTCCAGAGCGCGAGATTCCGGCCGGACACCGTCAGGGTCGCTCCGGTGGCGCGGACCGCCCTCACCAGGTCGGAGGGGAGACGGTAGCTGAGGGAGACTTCTCGGAGCTTCACGAAGTCCGCATCCCAGATGTGGGTCCTGGTCTGCAGGCTGGTCCACACGAGGGCCTGCTCCGGCGGGGCGTTCGGGTCATTGACCTCCCAGTGGTTCTGGTCAAGTCGGCTCCGAACGGAGCAGATGGCGCACCACTGCTTGTTTCCGCCCTTGTAGTCCAGGTGGGTGTAGAGGGAGAGATTCCCCAGGAAGGTGAAGGTGTTGGAGAACCCGATCTCGCGGGTGGGGAGGAGGGGGCCCTCGTAGGTCTCGTTGTCGAAGTCCACCGTCACCGAACCGTTCGGGTTGATGACCGGGTTGCCCTGGGCATCCCGGACCACGTCCACGGACCAGAACCCGCCAAGGGGGTAGCCCTCGCGGTGCCGCTGCACCGAGGCGAAGGATCCGAAGCGGATCTCGTCCAGGGCTCCTCCGAAGGAAACGAGCTCGTTGTTGTTCGTCCCGAAGGAGGCCAGGACCTCCCATTCGAAGTTCCGGCGGTAGACCGGTGTGCCGGTCACCAGCAGCTCGAGGCCGGTATTGGAGATCTGGCCGATGTTCTGCCGGCTGCTCCCTTCGAACCCGGAGGACCGGGCGTTGGGAACGAAGATCAGGGCGTCCTTCGTCTGCTGGTTGTAGTAGGTGAATTCCACACCCATGCGCCCCTCCAGGAGGGAGGCGTCGAATCCGAGTTCCAGCTCCTGGCCGGTCTCGGCCTTCAGGTTCGGGTTTCCGAACGAAGCCGCGCGAAGCTGGTTCACCGTCGCATCCCCGATAACCGTGGTGGCGGGGCTGTAGGTCCGGTCGGCTGCGAAGGGGGGCGGTGCGTTCCCGGCCCGGCCCCACGCGGTCCGGAGCTTGAGTTCGTCGAGCCAGTACACGTCCTGGAGGAAGGCCTCCTCCGAGATGATGTAGGCCAGCTGGGCCTTGGGGTAGGTCACGTAGCTGAACTCGTTTCCGAAGGCCGAGTTGTCATCCATGCGGACCGCCACGGTTCCATACAGCCGGTCCCTCCACCCCACCTCCCCCTGAACGAAGACGCCCAGCGAGGTCTGCTCGGAGCGACCCTGGGCCGCCTCGGTAATGGCGGCGGCGCTGACCAGGTTCAGGTTGTTGGCCACGAGCCCGCTCCCGGTGACCGTGTGGGACTCGGCCTGCTGGCGGTTCAACTGGAGCCCGAAGGAGAGTCCGCCCTCGTAGTCCTCCGAGAGACGGCGGTTCAGGCTGCCCACGTAGTCCACCGTCCACTGGTGAACGACGGGGAGGAAGCGGCTGACCTGCCCGGTTCCCTGCACGGCCCCCCAGGGGGAGCGCCCGGTCTCGTCGATGCGGTAGAAGGTCTGGTTGACCCGGTCGCCCTTGTCCATCCCCAGCGTGATCCGGTTGCTGAACCAGTCGGAGGGGTTCCAGTTCCCCGTCACGCCGATGGTGGTTCGCTCGACCCACTCCTGCTGGTCGAACTCGTTGGCGAGGTACCAGGGGAAGCCGCGCCATCCCGGCTCCCAGGGGGAGTTGGCCCCGGGCTGCCCGCGCAGGCCGTTGCGCAGGATGCTGTTGGACGCATTGTTGGCAAGGGGCATCTGCGTGTGCGTCCGGGAATACCCCATGTTCACCGAGAAGCTGGTGGTCGCCGACGGAATCACCGTGAAGTTTGCACGGCCGGAGCGGCGGTCATGGAAATTGTTGAAGTAGACCCCCTCGGACCGTGCGTCCTGGAAGGAGAGGAAGAAGCGGTAGGCCTCGCCGCCGCCCCGGGCCGAGATGTCGAAGGTGGAATGGCCCCCGTCACGGATCGCACCCGGCGTGTCGAGAATCGGGTTTTCCGAAAGCAGGGTCCCCACCGCCTGCCCCTGACAGCCGGGGAATCCCGCGGCGTTGTTGATGCGCGCCTGGGTGCACGTGAAGTAGTTCGTGGGCGGATCAAGGATCCAGCCGATGTTTCCCTGCTCGTAGGAGGCGGTCCACTGCACGTCGCCACCGCTCTGGCGTCCCTGCTTCGTGATGATCTGGATCACGCCGCCTGCAGCGTCGGCCCCGTAGAGGGTGGCCGCTGCCGGACCCTTGATGACCTCGATGGATTCCACGTCGTTGGGGTTGATGAAGTCCAGGGCATCACGGGACTGCACGGTGCTGCCGCCGCCGACGGTACCGGACTGCACCCGGATCCCGTCCACGTAGATCACCGGCTCCTGTCCGGCGGTGAGGGATCCGGCGCCGCGGATCCTGATCCGCGACGAGGTGCCTACCTGTCCGGAGCTCGCGAGAACGGTGAGCCCGGGGGCGCGGGCGCCCATCATCTCGTTCATGGAGCTCACCGGCGCCAGCTGTGTCAGGCGCTCGGCGTTGATGGTGGACACCGTATTCCCCACCGACCGCCGCTGCGTCTCGCCGGCGACGCCGGTAACGATGAGCTCGTCCAGCTGCACCGCCGACTGACGAATGCTGAAGTTCACGGTCACCGTCTGTCCTGCGGCCACCGTGACTTCTTCCTCGACGGCGCGGTACCCGATCATCTGGGTCCGGACCGTGAAGGTGCCGGGCTCGACGCCGGGGATCGTGAACGCCCCCTGGGCGTTGGCGACCGCTCCGCGCGGCGTTCCCACCACCTGCACCTGGGCCCCGGCGAGGGGCCGCATGGTCACGGCATCCGTTACCTCGCCACGGATCGTCCCCGTGGACTGTGCGGAAACCTCCTGCAGCGGAAGGCCCAGCATCAGGCCTCCCAGCAGAAGTGCCCGCATTGATCGAACGATCAAGCGTCGCATTCTCTCCTCCCGAGCTTGAGATGGCGGCTGAAGTCCCCTCCGACCCGGTGGCGGGGAGGACACTCTCCTCAGCCTGCTCGCAGCTTACGGTCCTCGTTCGGGAATTGTCAAGAAAGACCTGAAAACCGCGGCAAAGCATGCGGCCCGCCGTCAACCGGGGCGATGGCCGAGAGCGTCGGAGAGCCTTCCGGCTGCGGCCATGACCTTCCGGGCCAGAGCCGGCCGCGTGGTCTCGTTCAAGCGGGAGATCGGTGCACTGGTGGTGATGGCCGCCACCACGGCCCCCCGGTGGTCGCGGACCGGCGCAGACGCCGCGGCAAGCTCCTCCTCGAGCTCTGCCCAGGCCAGGGCATGGCCCTGTTCGCGGACCCGGGCCAGTTCCGCCTCGAGCGCTCCCCGGCTGGTAAGCGTCCTGGAGGCGAGCCGCGGCAGCGGGCCGCAGAGAACCCGGTCCAGCACGCCGGGCGTTGAGGCCCAGGCCAGGAGCACCTTACCCGCGGCGGTGGCATGCAGCGGGAGGCGGCGGCCCAGCACACCCACATGGTGCACGGCCCGTGAGCTTCTGACCACCTCCACGTTGACGGCCTCGGTGCCGTCCAGCACCACGAGGTTCGAGGTCTCGCCGGTGGATTCCACCAGTTCCTCCAGCACCGGGCGGGCCAGTCGCTGCATGGAGGTCGAGGCACGGGCCACCTCTCCCAGCGCCGCCAGTCCGAGACTCAGCCGGAAGCGACCCGTGTCCGGATCCCGTGCAAGAAACCCCTCGGCCTCCATGGTCCGGAGGAGCCGCGAGACCGAGCTCTTCGGTCGATCCAGGAGCGCGGCCGCCTCGGTCACCCCGAGCTCCCGGCGCTGGGGCCCGAAGAGCCGGAGGACCCGCATGGTCTGCCCGATCATCGGAGCCTCTTGCCATGGAGAGAAAAACGCAGGATGTTGTGCCATAATCACGAATACGGTTGCATAATATGGAACACTTCAGCCGGAGAACAGGGGCCGTGACCGATCCCGTCCTCGAGGAGCGCCGAGGCGATCTCCTGCTTGTCACCCTGAATCGGCCCGACCGGCTGAACGCCGTGAGCCCCGAGCTCTACCAGGAACTGGACCGGACGCTGGCCTCTCTCCACCGCCGACGGGACATACGGGCGGTTGTCATCACCGGCGCAGGTCGCGCCTTCTGCGTCGGCGCCGACCTCAAGGCGCACGCCAGTGGCACACCGACGGACCGGGAGCGACACCGCTACATCCTGCTGGCGCAGCGGGTGAACCTGCGGGTTCAGCGGGCTCCCTGTCCCGTGGTGGCAGCGGTGAACGGCCACGCCATCGGGGCGGGGCTCGAACTCGCCCTCTCGGCCGACTTCGTGGTGGTGGCCCGGGAGGCGAAGCTCCGGCTGCCCGAGGTTGCGCTGGGCACCCTCTTCGGAGGGGGCGTGAGCTACACCCTCCCCCGGCGGGTGGGGCTGGCCCGGGCCCGGGAGATCCTCCTGCTGGCTCGGGAGTTTACGGGAGCCGAGGCCTTCGAGATGGGGCTGGCCAACCGGGAAGCTCCGGCCGGTGAAGTCCTGGAGGCGTCGCTGGGGCTCGCCACCGAGCTGGCCGCCATGGCCCCCCTCTCCCTCCAGGCGGCACGCAGCCTCCTCCGCGAGGCCCCGCACCGGGGGGCCGCCGCGACCCTTCGCGCCGAGGGGGAAGCCCTCTTCCGCATCATGCAGACCGACGACTGGCAGGAGGGGGTCGAGGCCTTCCGGACCCGTCGCACCCCCCTCTACAGGGGAGAATGATGCCGACCCCTCTGGCGACAGGCACCGAGGCATCTGCGCTCCACCGGGCCCTCCACCCCCGGGGGATCGCCGTGGTGGGCGCCTCCAGGGATCCCACCAAGCGCGGCCACCAGGTGGTCCGGGCGCTCCTGGACCGAGGGTTCGGCGGAGCCGTGGTTCCGGTGAATCCCGCGGGAGGTGAGGTTCTGGGCCTCCCCGCATCCCCCTCTCTCGAGTCGGCGCCGGGCCCCCTGGACCTGGCGGTGATCTGCACCCCCGCCGCCTCGGTTCCGGAGGTGATCCGGTCATGTGGGCGCCGGGGGATTGCCGGTGCCGTGGTCCTCGCGGCCGGCTTCGGGGAGCTGGGAGAGGGAGGCGAGGCGCTGGAGGCGGAGCTCGTCCGCGCGGCACGGGAAGCTGGCGTGCGCGTCGTCGGCCCCAACACCTCGGGAATCCTGAATCTCCCCCTGGGGCTCGACCTCATCGGGGTCGCCGGCATCCGCCCCGGGAGCCTCGCCCTCCTGACCCAGTCCGGAAACATGTCGCTCACCCTTCTGAGGGAAGCGGCAGACCGCCCGGGCGAGGGCTTTTCCATGGTCATCGGGGTGGGGAACGAGGCGGACGCGGCCTTCCACGAATACCTGGAGCTCCTGGGTGCCGATCCCGGCATCCGGGCCATCCTGGTCCACGCCGAGAGCTTCCGGCAGGGCGGCCGCTTCCTGGAGGCGGCACGGGAGGTGGGTCGAAACACCCCGGTGGTGGTTCTGAAGGGCGGACGGACCCGGGCCGGGGACCAGGCGGCCCGCTCCCACACCGGTGCGGTGGCCACGGACCACGCGGTGATCCGGTCCGGGCTTCGGGGGGCCGGGATCATCGAGGTCACGCGCTCCGACGACCTCCTCGCCGTAGGCCGCACCCTCGCCACCCAGCCCCCGGCCGCCCCTCCGGCCGGGCGCACCGGGACCGAGCAGACCGGAGCCGGACTTCTCATCCTCGCCGATGGCGGCGGGCAGGGCACCCTGGCCGCCGACATGCTGGAGGAACTCGGCGTTCCCCTGGCCGTGCCGGACGAAGCCACCCGGACCGCCCTCCGGACGCTGCTGGGCCCGAATGCCGCGCTGGCAAACCCGGTGGACCTGGCCGGGGCAGCCGATCGGGACCCCGGGGTCTTCGCCCGGGCCCTCGAGCTTGTCCTTCGGGATCCTGCGGTGGCCGGGGTCCTCATGGTGAGCCTCTTCGGCGGCTACGCCCTTCGCTTCGCCGCCGAACTGGAGGGCGCAGAAGGGGAGGCCGCCCTGGCCCTCGCCTCCCGTGCCCGGGGCGCCGGCAAACCGCTGGTGATCCACTCCATCTACGGGGAGGCCGACACCCCCGCCATCCGGATCCTCCACCGCGAGGGTGTGCCCCTGTTCCGATCGCTGGAGACCGCCTGCCGGGCCGCTGCAGCCACGTGGGAGCGGGCCCGGCTCCTGCAGCGTCTGCACCGGGTGCCCTTTCCGTCGGGTGCGCCGCGTCCGTCCGGTGCGTCGCACCCCGAGCCCCCCGGGTTCCGGTCGGATCCCGGCGCCGGCATCGCGGTCGACCCGGTCCCCGTCGCACGCGCCGAGGGTCGCACCACCCTCCTGGAAACGGAGACACGAGCCCTCCTTGCAGGCTTCGGCGTACCCCTGGTCCCGGCGCACTTCTGCACCTCGGTGGAAGACGCCGTGGCAGCGCTGGAGCGCTTCGGTGCCCCGGTGGTCCTCCGCGCCGTCTCCGACACGATTCTCCACAAGAGCGAGGCCGGCGGGGTGGCCCTGGGTCTGACCACCCCGGACGAGGTTTCCGCCGCCCACGCCCGGGTCCTGGAGGACGTGACCCGCTTTGCCATGTCCAGGGGATTGGAGCACGGCCTCCGCGGCGTCCTGGTGAGCCCCATGCTCCCGCCCCCCCGGGTGGAGCTGCTCGTGGGGATGCGACGCTCTCCCTCCTTCGGACCCGTGATCAGTCTGGGAGCGGGAGGAGTGGCGGTGGAGGTGCACCGGGACGTGGCGGTGCGAATCCTCCCGCTCGCGGAGGGTGAGGTGACGGAAATGGTGGAAGAACTCCGTATTGCACCCCTTCTCCGGGGGTACCGGGGCCAGCCGGGGGTCGACCTGTCGGCCCTGGCCGCGCTGGTGGAGGGACTCGCCCGATGCGCAGAGGCCCTCCCCGAAATTGCCGAGATCGAGATGAACCCGGTCTTTGCCACCTCCGCCGGGGTGGTGGCCGTGGATGCCAGGGCCTACCTGGCGGCGGCAGCCCCTTCCGGAGTCGCGACCGGAGTACCGGCGCCGGCTGCCGGGCTCGAGCGCGGGCCGACCCCCGCCCCCACCGCCTGACCGGACCTGCGGGGATCGGCGGCCCCCATCCACACCCCGGAGACGGGATCGCGACGGATCACGTGGAGGCGGGCAAAGTAGTCCGGGACGTCGGAGGTGGTCACGTTGTACCCGAGTCGGGTGAGGGCCTCCACGGCATCCCCGCCCCAGTCGGCACCGGTCCGGGTCTCCAGGCGGAGCTCGCGGGGGCCGGTGGCGTGGAAGCGGGGCGCCGCCATGGCCTCCCCCAGCGGAAGACCCCCGTCGATCCCGTGGCTCAGCACCGCCACCATGGCGGAGATGATGCGGCGGGCGCCGGCGCCTCCCAGGACCCACGAGGGCTCGCCGTCGGAGAAGACCAGGAGCGGGCTCATCGAGGAGAAGGGGCGACTCCCGGGCTCGGTGGCCAGGTAGCCCTGGGTGGAGGCGTAGAGAAATCCGAGTTCGGGATTGGCCACATGCGACCCGAAGGACGGCCCGATGGACTGGGTCAGCGCCACCAGCATCCCGCTTGCATCCGTCACCGAGAGGTGGGTCGTGTGGGCCGGCTCGCCGGCGTGATCGTGACCTCCGCCCGCGCCTGCCGTCTGGTTGCCGGCGGCGGCCGCCCAGGCCCGGTCCCGCTCCTCGAATCCCTGGACGAGGGCATCGGCGAGGGCACCGGCCCACGCGGGCGTACCGGGCTCGGGAAGGGAGCCCTGATCCTCCAGGATCTCCAGGATTCTCACGACCCAGGCTCCGGAGGCCGGCAGGTCGCTCCCCACGATCCGGTGGCCCCGGTAGCGTCCTTCCACCACCCGCGCCTCCCGGGCATGGTAGCCGGCCAGGTCGCCGGCAGTGAGGAATCCGGCGTTCCCCTCGACGTCGGCATGAATGGCCTCGGCCATGGCGCCCCGGTAGAACGTCTCGGGCCCCTCCCGTGCCAGCGTCCGCAGGGTCTCGGCCAGAGCGGGCTGGCGGAAGCGATCGCCCCCGCGGTAGGGAGATCCGTCCGGCCGGAGGAAGTGCCTCCGCGACCCCTCGTGGAGGGCGAGCAGGGGGGCGGCCTCCTCCCAGCGCTCGCCCTGTCCCGGCGTCAGGAGGAAGCCCCCTTCCGCCAGCGCGATGGCCGGCTCGAGCACCCGGGCCAGGGGCCAGCTGCCCCATCGCTCGAGCGCCTCGGCCAGCGCCGCCACCGTTCCGGGAATCGCCACGGTCCCGTAGCCCACGGTGGGGTCCGGGCTCTCGGGCATGCGGGCCGGGTCGAAGGAGGCCACGACCTCGTTGCCTCCGTCGAGCGCAACGATCTCGCCCCCGGGAGCCCGCACCAGGATCTGCGTCCGCCCCCCCAGGCTCGACATGGCGGGCTCCACCACGGTCAGCGCCAGGGCGGTGGCCACCGCCGCATCCACCGCGTTTCCTCCCTGCTCCAGCACCCGGGCCCCGACGCGTGATGCCAGGGGCTTGGCCGAGACCACCATGCCGTGGGGAGAGCGCGCCACCTGGACCCCGCCCCCGAAGACCTCGCCGCCCCGGAGGAGGGGCTGGCCGGCGAGGGCGCCGGTGGCTTCGCCGCTCCGAATGGCGAAGCTTCCGTTGACCAGGACATGCACCGCCCCCTCGCTGAACTGCTGCGGCTCCTCGTAGGTGGCGAGGTCCCTCAGGTTCTCGAGATCCAGCACCACCAGGTCGGCGTACATCCCTTCCCGCACGTAGCCGCGGTCCGGAAGACCGAGGAAGTCGGCGGCGAGCCCCGTCATGCTCCGGATGGCGAAGGGGAGGGTCAGGAGCCCCTCGTCCAGCACGAAGGTGCGGAGCTTCCGCGTGAAGGCGCCGTAGGGGCGGGGGTGGGCGATGGCCTGCTCCGGGTTCGGGGTGCGCCCGTCGGTGCAGGTCATCATCCAGGGCATCTCGGCCAGGTACCGGGTGTTCCAGTCGTCGTAGAGGTCCATGTTCATGACCGGCACGTTGCCGTCGCGGAGGATGCGGCGAACCGTCTCGGGGACCGGGAGCCCCCACCCCTCCGCCACCTCGGCCAGGCTGCGGCCGTTCAGCTCGGGCGTGGGGGCCACGATCCGGATCTTCTCCGCGCCCCCGCGGATCTCGAGCATTTCCATGGTCTGCCGGTCGAGAATGCGCAGCGTGTCCGGGTCCTCGAAGCGGCGGAGCAGGTCGGCGCGCCCTCCCGCCGAGGCCCACCGCGGGATGGCGTACGCCTGGAGGCTCGCCTGGGTGGCCGTGTACACGTGCTGCGCCGCGTAGACCGGAACCCCCCGCGCGCGCGCGTCCTCGACCCGGCGGGCGGCCTCGGGGGCCTGGCCGTAGTTGTGGGCTCCCTGCGGGTTGAAGTGACTGAAGATGACGGCCGTTCCCGCCTCCTCGCCGATGCGGATCGCCTCGTCGATGGAGGCCAGGAGCCCGATCCCCTGGTAGGCGGCCCCCAGGTCCCGGTCGTGGGTGTCGTAGATCCCCCCGTACTCCGCCGCCACCCGGTTCAGCTCGATGACCTCCTCGGTCTCGGCGTAGAAGCCGGGGGTGTAGAAGAGCCCGGAGGACAGGCCCAGGGCGCCCTCCTCCATCCCCTGCCGGACCCAGGCGCGCATGGCGTCCAGTTCCTCCGGGGTGGGGGCCCGGTCGTCGTCGCCCATGATCTCCCCGCGCGCCGTGTTGTGCCCCACGTAGGCCATGGCGTTGACCCCGATGCCGTCGGAGAGCCAGCGCCGGAACTGGGCGGTGAGTTCGTTGGTGCCGTACCCGTCCACGCCCATGATGGCCAGGGTGATTCCCTGGTGAATGAAGGGGAGGGCGTCGCGTCCCCAGGGCTCGTCCAGCTCGGCGTGGGAGTGCATGTCGATGAAGCCCGGCGTCACCAGGTACCCGGTGACGTCCACCGTGTCCGGGGCCTCCACCCCCCGGGCGGCGGCGTCTCCCACGAAGACGATGCGGGTTCCTGCGATCCCCACGTCGAGGCGCTCCTCCGCCGCGCCGGAGCCGTCCAGCACCATGCCTCCCAGGAGGAGGAACTCCGGGGCGGTGGCTGCGGCCCTGCCTGCGTCGCCGTCTCCGCCCCGGTCCGAACCCGGGCCCCCCTCGCCGGCGCCTCCGCATCCGGCGAGGAAGAGGACCGGCGCCAGGCCAAGGAGGCGTAGCTGCCGCGGGACCGGGCGGGGGAACCGACGCCGCCTCACGACGCCCCCTGAAGCGGCATCGTGAGGCGCACCCCCGGCGTCAGCGATCATTCGAGTCGACGACCTCGGCCGTCGGGGCCTCCAGCGTTTCCAGCACCTGCCGCCACTCGAAGCCCTCGCCGATGCCCCGGACGTAATGGTCCATCCACGCCTTCTCGCTCACCGACTTGACCAGCCGGTTCCTGGGCTGCGTGATGCCATGGGTCTGCCCGGGATACATGAAGAGTTCGGTGGGTACCCCGAGCTGACGAAGGGCCATGTGGAGTTCCACCGACTGGGGGCTCGGCACCCGGGGGTCGCCCTCCACCACGTGGATCATGGTGGGGGTGCGCGCGTTCGTGATGTACTTGAGCGGGGACTGGTCCCAGTAGGCATCGAAGTCGTGGTACGGGAGCTGGTCGCCCAGGTAGAACTGGCGGTTCCGCTGCACGTCGCTCTGCGCGTACATCGAGATCCAGTTGGAGGTCCCGGCGCCGGAACTGATGGCCTTGAAGCGGTCGGTATTCACCAGGATCCAGTTGGACCAGTGCCCCCCGGCGCTCCACCCCAGGGCCCCGAGCTGCTCGCCGTCCACGATCCCCTCGGCAATGAGATGGTCCACGCCGGTCATGATGTCCTCGTACCCCGGCGGGAAGTAGTTGCCCACGATCCCGGTGCGGAAGGCCTCGCCGTAGTTGGTGGAGCCCCGGTAGTTGGGCTTGAGGACGGCATATCCGTCACCGGCGTAGATCTGGGAGCCGTACCCGCCGTTGAATCCCAGCACATCCGCCGACGCCGGACCCCCGTGGATGGCCACGATGAGGGGGTACCGGGTTCCCTCGCGGTAGCCCACCGGGAGCGTCAGCACACCGCCCACCTCCACGCCGTCGGAAGAGGTCCAGGTGATCTCCCGCTGTGCACCGAGGGCGAATTCCCGGACCTGCGGATTGACGTCGGTGAGCTGGGTCCAGCGCGCCCGGTCCGCCAGTGCCTCCATCGAGGGGGCAAGGTAGAGGGTGGAGGGGGTGGTGGGATCCTGGTAGGTGACCAGGATCGCCCCGGTGTCGGTGTCCCGGCCGACGGAGAGGGCGGCCTCGGCCTGCGTGACCTGGCGAACCTCGTCGCGGGTCACGTCCAGGGCCAGGAGCTGACGGGTGGCCCGGATCCCCTCGTTGAAGTAGACCGTATTCCCGTCATCGGACCAGAAGGAGGCGGAGATGTGGCCGTCGAAGTCCCTGCCCAGGATGCGCCAGGCTCCTCCCCGGTCACCCACCTCGCGGATGTGGAGGTGGCGGTTCGCCATGGAGTAGGCATCGAGCTGTTCGGGTGCGGAAAAGGCGACCCACCGGCCATCCGGAGAGAAGGTCATTCCGCCGGGACCGACCTCGTTCGTTTCCGTGAGCTGCTCCACGTGCCCGGTGGCGATCTCCAGCAGATAGAGGTCGGAATGAAGCCCCTGCTCCTGGATGTTCCGGCGGTACCGCTCCGTGGCCCCCCCGGTGATGCCCACCCAGCGACCGTCGTCGGAGAGGGTGAAGCCGTTCACCGAGAAGGAGTCGCCCCCGGCGGCACGGGTGATGTTCCGGGTGGCCGGGTCCACCCGCCAGAGGGAGGCCAGGGGAGTCTCCATGTTGCGGATGTCCACGCTGAATCCCTTCTCGCGCCGGAGCCGCTCCTGGCTGTCCAGCGAATCTGCGGCCACGAAGTAGATGGCCCGACTGTCCGGCGTCCACTCCCACGAACCCACTCCTGCACCATGGTCGGTCACCTTCTCGCCGTCCCCGGGCTCGAGGGCCCTGGAGCCGGAGGATCCCTCCACCGGCATCCTGTAGAGCTGTTCGCGTCCCGACGGTCCGCTCCGGAAGGCAAGCCAGTTCCCGTCGGGGCTGAATTCGAAATTGGAGACGCCCTCGGAGGCCGTGGTAATCTGCTGGGCCTCACCTCCGCCGGGACGCATCAGGTAGAGCTGGTTCCGGCTCTGCGAGTTCTGGGGGGCATCGCGGTTCGAGAGAAAGACGAAGAAGCTGCCGTCGGGGGACCAGCTGGGCGAGGTCTCGTTCTTCTCCTCCGTGAAGGTCATCCGGCGGGCGGCGGGCGCCCCCTCGGCCGTCGGGACCATCCAGATGTCGGACTGGGACCGGGCTTCGTCCCAATCCGGAGTGTTCACGGTATGGAGGAGCCATGCACCGTCCGGGCTGATGGCGGGAGACCCCCATGAGCGAAGGTGCTGCACGTCCAGAAAGGTCATGGCCCGCAGCTCCGACTGCTGTGCGCTGCCACCCTGTGCCAGGAGGAGCTCTGCCGGCTGCAGGGCGACCCCTGCGCCGAGGGCGAACAGAAGGAGGAGGTGAATTCGACGGCCTGAAGGCCGCGCGAAGCGGGCGGAGGGAGCGTCGGGTTTCATGCGGACCTCGCGGGAGGAGAGGAGGAGCGGAGCACGCCCGGTGGGGCCGACTCGGCAGATTGGGCGGTTTCCTCGTCAGTCTGCCGCGCTCGATTGACCTCCGCAAGTACCCCCTGATGCCTCCTGGGCCGGATCCTTCGTCCTCTGCGCCCCTGTCTCCCTTCCCGTCTGCCTCTCGATCTGCTCCCTGAGCCCTTTCCCCAGCGCGGAACCGTCGCCGACGGCCCGGATGACGGAGAAGCTTCCGCTCGTCTCGAGCACCACGGCCTCGACCTCCTTCATGGACCCGGTCTGCTCCTTCCGAACGGCACCCATGATCTCTTCCTCGGTAACCCGCTGGCGGAGCATGGTATCGCGCAGGAACGTTCCCCGGAAGTAGAGAAGGGAAGGCGGGTTCGTGAGTACGCCCTTGAAGACCGGCCACCGCGTCTGAAGCCACGTCACGATGAACTGCAGGGCGACGAGGAGGGCCAGCGCGGTGAGGGATTCCACGAGGGCGACCCCCTGCGTCGTGAGTGTGCGCCCGAAAACGGCCCCGATGGCGACGGTGACGATGAAGTCGAAGGCGCTCATGCTGGCCAGCGTGCGGCTTCCCGAAATGCGGAGAATGAGGACGAGGGCGACGTACATGAGCACACCCAGGACCACGATCCTGATGACGGGGTCCCATCCCCCGAAGAAGTAGACGACCTCGTTCATGATTGCTCCGGTGGCCAGGTTCGGGCGTCGGTCTCGACCATCCCGAGGAGAGTTCGGCGGCGCCGTTCGAGGGCTTCGAGGCTCCTGGCGAAGGCGGCGTCCGAGACGGTGGGGAGGCCTGCGGTGCGCAGGCGATCCAGCGCGGGGGGGCGCGGGATCCGGTCGGCCGGTTCGACGGAGGCCCCCTTCAGGGTGCTCAGGTAATTCTGAACGCTGGCCCGGGCGCCCTCGAGTACGGATTCCGGAGGTCGGCAGGACGCCGGGACGCCAAAGCGCAGGACCGTGAGTGCCTCGTCGAGGACGGCCACCGCGGCGGCAGGGGCGGTGTTCGCATCGCGGGCGTGGTAGAAGTGCAGGACGGGGTAGGCGAGATGCTGCTGACTCATGGTCTCCAGCTGCGAGCTCAGGGTGGAGAGTGCGAGCGTGAGCCCCGCATACCGCTCGCCATCCCAGGCCCGGAGGACAATCCCCTCGGCGTCGTCCCCAAGACCAGCGACGCTGCCGGCGAACGCGCGACCGGTGACGACGGCACCCAGCACCGAGAGTACATAGGAGATCCCGAGCGTGATGAGAAGCATTCCGCTCCCGGACGCCACGACGGTGGCGATCTCCCAGCCACCCCGCTGGGGAACGATGTTCCCGATCCCGAGCGTGAAGAGGGTGAACCCCGTGAAGTAGGCCCGCCCGGTCCAGTCGGGGGACTCCCCGCTCCCGACGTACGAGACGGCTGCGGGATCGGAAGAAAAGACCAGCGTCCAGCCGGCCCACAGGAGCCCCACCCATCCCAGAAAGACGACGACGAGCACGACCGGCCCGGCGAGGCCGAGGGGCCAGCTCCTGCCCTCACTCGTGCATTTCCGGAGCGCCCACCAGAGCACCTTCGCAAGGCGCGAGGAGAAAGGCCCCCCGCCGCCGTTTACCCATAGCGTCGTCCACAGGGCGTCCACCACGGTGAGGAGAATCAGGGCGGTGCCGATGAAGAGGCTGAGCATGAGGTGGGTGGGTCAGGGGGGTCCAGGAAGCGGGGGAGCGTGGGCGGGGGTCATGAACGGGGGGGGCGGGGAGAGGTCACGAGATCGGCCCCGCCACGGTCGGCCACTCCCATGCGTCGGCGTGGACCATCCCGAGGAGCTTGCGGCGCCGAGCCTCCAGGTCGGCCAGGGCAACCGAGAACGCATCGTCCTGGACGGTGGGAACTCCGGAGGCGCGGAGATGATGGAGGTCGGGCCGCGGCGGCGGATCATGGGCGGGCTCGATGAAGGCGGAGTTGAGTGTGTCGAGGTAACTCGCAACGCTCGATCTCGCGCCCGTGACAAGGGCGCGCTCCGGCTGCGCATCTGCGGGAACTCCCGCGTGGATGAGGGTGAGCGCCTCGTCGAGCACGGCCACGGCAACGGCCGAGGCGTCCTTGCTCGCAGCACTGTGATAGTAGTGAAGAACCGGGTAGGCTCTGTGCTGCTCCACGAGCTTGCCAAGCTGGGACCCGACCGCGCTCAGCGGGAGGTCGAGCCCGTGAAGGGTCTTGCCGTCCCACCCCGCTGCGACCAGATCCTCGCCCCGTGAGCCAAGTCCGGTGACCGAACTTGCAAACGACCGCTTCGTCGCAACGGCCCCCAGGATGGAGAGCACGTACGAAACACCCATGGTCACGAACAGCATGCCGCTCGCTGTCGTCAGCGACGTGGCGATCTGCCAGAAGCCTTCCGCAGGATAGAAGTCCCCGTTCCCCATCGTGAACATCGAAAACGCCACGAAGTAGATCCGCCCTGTCCACGATACCGGCTCGTCGACACGTGCATTGACGAGGGAGCCGGCATCGCCCGCGAAGATGAGGGTCCAACCGCCCCAGATCAGCGCGACCCACATGAAGAGGGTGGTGGACAGGATGATCGGGCCGGCGAGGCTCAGCGTCCTGGATCCACGAGGTCCGATCTTGCGGAGACCACTCCAGATCACCGACGAGAGCCGACCGGAGATGGGACCGGACCCACCGTCGACCCAGAGGGTCGTCCAGAGCAGGTCGACGATGACAAGGGACAGAAGCCCTGCGCCGACCAGGAGAAAGAGGAAATTCATCAGGAGCGTGGCGACCGGTTTCCCGGCAACGGGAATGGGTGAACGAGACGACGGCAGGCGGCCGGCGGGACGGCGGCATCCTCCCGGTCCTACTCGGACTGCACATCTCACGCCAGCGACGGATGGCACCGTGCTCCCGGAGTCCGACTACCCCGGCCGCCACGGTCTGACCCCCATTGCCTGTCCAGCGAGTGAGCCCCCACGCCACCGCACCCATGAAACCTTTCATGTGAAACGCGAGATTCGCTTTCCCGGCGCAGCCCACTCGAGCCGGATCCCCCCAGCGTCCGAAGTCCCCGATCCCCATGCAGTCGTCCCCAAATCCAGCCTTCGGGGGGTTGACAGCTTTTTCGGGCCCCGGGCCCCCTGGGCTCGATCCCCCGGGGAGCGTCGCCCTGTCGCACCCTGCGCGGGGCCCTGGGCCGACGATCCCCGCCGGGTCCACCTCGCGGGGACCCCCACCCTCCTCCTCGCGCCTTGCAGGGCCCTTTCCGGAGGTCGCAAAACCCGCCGTTATATTTGATGCAAGCAATTGCG
>REBP01000235.1 GCA_007692665.1 Gemmatimonadales bacterium
ACATCGAGTCCCTCCCGTTCCTCGAGGCGATCCGGCAGTTCCGGCAGGAGGTCGGCTCGAGCAACGCGATCTTCATGCACCTGACGCTGGTGCCGTACATCGCGGCGGCAGGGGAACTGAAGACCAAGCCCACGCAGCACTCGGTGCGGGAGCTCATGGAGATCGGGATCCAGCCCCAGGTCCTGATCTGCCGCTCCGAGCACCAGCTCGACGAGGAGATCCGGCGGAAGATCTCGCTCTTCACGAACGTGGACCGGCGCGGGGTCATCGAGGCGCTGGACGTGGACTCCATCTACCAGGTGCCCCTCGAGTACCGGCGGCAGGGGCTGGACGACTACGTGCTGGAACTCCTCGGCCTGGAGGCGCCGGCCCCCGACCTCGAGGCCTGGGGGCGCATGGTCAAGACGGCCCGGGCCCCGTCGCGGGGACGGGTGCGGATCGCCGTGGTGGGGAAGTACACGCAGCTGGTGGATGCCTACAAGTCGGTGCAGGAGGCACTGATCCACGGCGGAATCGCCAACGACGTGGAAGTGGACATCGACTGGCTCTCGTCCGAGGGGTTCGAGTCCGACGACGGCCCGGGCCCGCGCCTGGAAGGGTACGACGGCCTGCTGATTCCCGGCGGCTTCGGTCCCCGGGGGGTGGAGGGGATGCTCGAGGCGATCCGCTGGGCCCGCGAGGTGGAGCGTCCCTTCTTCGGGATCTGCCTGGGTCTGCAGTGCGCGGTCATCGAATTCGCCCGGAATGTCTGCAACATGGAAGACGCGCACTCCCTGGAGTTCGACCCCGAGACCCCGCACCCCATCATCGCGCTCATGGACTCCCAGCGGCAGGTCACCGACAAGGGCGGGACCATGCGGCTGGGCGCCTACCCGGCGCGGCTGGAGGCCGGGTCCCGTGTCCGGGAGATCTACGGCGAGGACGAGATCTCCGAGCGGCACCGGCACCGCTTCGAGGTGAACAACGAGATGCGGGACGCACTGGTCGAGTGCGGGATCCGGTTCAGCGGGGTGTCTCCCGACGGGCAGCTGGTGGAAATGATGGAACTCCCCGACCACCCGTGGTTCGTGGGGTGCCAGTTCCACCCCGAGCTGAAGAGCCGGCCCACCCGGCCCCATCCGCTCTTCGCGTCCTTCGTCGCCGCGGCGGGGCGTCGCGCGGGGATCGGCGGAAAAGACGGGGCAGGGGGCTGACCATGGCGCTCTTCTCGGACTTCACGCTCATCGCCGGGCCCTGCCTCCTCGAGAACGACGACCTGAACCTCCGGGTGGGCGAGGCGCTGGCCGGACTCTCCGAGCGCCTCGGCCTGCCGGTCATCTTCAAGTCGTCCTTCGACAAGGCCAACCGCTCCCGGGTCGATGCACCCCGGGGACCGGGCCTCGACGAGGGGCTCCGGCGCCTCGAGCGGGTGGGCGCGGCCACCGGGCTCCCCCTCCTCACCGACTTCCACGAGGCGGGCCAGGCGGCGGCGGCGGCCGAGGTGGTGGACGTCCTCCAGATCCCTGCCTTCCTGTCCCGGCAGACCGACCTGGTGCTGGCCGCCGGATCGGCGGGGGTGGCGGTGAACGTCAAGAAGGGGCAGTGGATGGCACCGGAGGAGCTGAAGGCCGTGGTGGAGAAGATCCGGATCGGAGGAGCCGACAACGTGGTGGTCACCGAGCGGGGCACCTTCTTCGGATACGGCTCCCTCGTCGTGGACTTCCGCTCCTTCCGCCGGATGCGGGAGGCCACCGGATGCGGCACCGTCTTCGACGGCACCCACTCGGTGCAGCGCCCCGGAAAGGCCGACGGCGCAAGCGGCGGAGACCCGGAACACATTCCGTCGCTGGTTCGTGCCGCCGTTGCCGCGGGGTGCGATCACCTCTTCCTCGAGACCCACCCGGATCCCCGGTCGGCACCCTCCGACGGGTCCAACATGCTTCCGCTGGACCGGCTCGAGGCGCTGCTCCGACAGGTCATGGCGATCCGGGCCGCGGTGGACAGCTCCGGGGGGTGGACATGATTCCCGATGCAACGCCGGGCGGAGCCCGCATCCCGGCCCACATCGCGCGGAAGATCCGCCTCGTCGTCCTGGACGTGGACGGCGTTCTCACCGACGCCGGCGTGTACCTGGGGCAGGACGGTTCGGGAATGGCGGTTGAACTCAAGCGGTTCGACATCCAGGACGGGCTCGGGCTCCGGCTCCTGCAGGATGCGGGAATCCAGGTTGCCCTGGTCTCGGGCCGGGTCTCCGGGGCCACCGAGGTTCGGGCAAGGGAACTCGGCATCGAGGCGTGCCACCAGGTGTCGGGCGCCCACAAGCTCCCCGTGGTCCGGGCCCTCTGCGAGGAACGGGGACTCGAATGGGACGAGGTGGCGATGGTCGCCGACGACCTTCCCGACCTCCCCGTCATGGAGCGCGTGGGACTGCCGGTGGCGGTGGGGAACGCCGTGCGCGAGGTGCGCGGGGCCGCACTGTGGACGACCCGGCGCAGTGGCGGGCATGGAGCCGTCCGGGAGTTCTGCCGGGTGCTGCTCGAGGCTCGTGGAGAATGGCAGGCCCGGGTGGAAGCCTACGTGGACGCCAGGAGGGGAGAGCATGGATCTCCTTGAAGCCGGACGCGACGTCCTCCGGCTCGAGGCCGGCGCCCTGGAGGCGGTTGCCTCGCGGCTGGGCCCCGAGTTCGTTCATGCGGTGGATCTTCTCCACGGCTGCGAGGGGCGCGTGGTCGTCACCGGGGTGGGAAAGAGCGGGATCATCGCGCGGAAGATCGCTGCCACGCTGACCTCCACGGGGACCCCCGCGACCTTTCTCCACCCGGTGGACGGCCTCCACGGGGACCTGGGGATCGTGTCGAGGAGCGACGTCGGGATCTTCCTCTCCAAGAGCGGCGCGACGTCGGAGCTTCATGGCCTCCTGGAGTACATGCTGCGCCTGGGGATCCCCATGATCGCCATTACCGGGCAGGTGGACTCCCCCCTCGGAAGAAGCGCCCGGGTCACCCTCGACGCCGGGGTCACCGAGGAGGCGTGCCCCCTGGACCTCGCGCCGACGTCGTCCACCACCGCCGCGCTGGCCCTGGGGGACGCGCTGGCCATGGTCCTCCTCCGGAAGAAGGGGTTTCGGGCCGACGACTTCGCCCGCTTTCACCCCGGGGGCGCCCTGGGAAGGAAGCTCACCCTGCGGGTGGAGGATGTCATGGTCAGCGAGGGATACCCGTCGCTCGGACCGGACCTCCCCATGCGCGCGTGCATCGTACCGCTCGCCCGGATGCGGGGTACCATCCCCATCGTGAACGACGACCGGCAGGTCGTCGGCGTGGTCACGGCGGGCGACCTGACGCGGCTCATGGAACGGGATCCCGAAGGGTTCCTGGACACGCCGGTTCGGGAGGTCATGACGGTCGATCCACGCGTGGCCGTTTTCGGGCAGCTCGCGGGCGCCGTCATTCACGATCTCGAAACCCATGGCATCATGGCCCTCCCGGTGGTGACGGACGACCGCCGACTCCAGGGGGTCGTGCACCTCCATGACCTTCTCAAGTCGGGAGTCGTATAGTCATGTCCCACAGCATCGTGTCCGCATCACGCAACCGGCGTGGCCCAGTGTTCTTCCTGGTGCTCTTCCTGTCCCTGGTGGCGGGGTGCAGCTCGGAGGACACGGTGACCACGATCCCGGCAGACTACCTGGCCTTCGACGCGGACGGCATCGTCTTCGGCATGGTGCACCGTATCACGCAGGACGGACGGGTCCAGGGACTGGTACACGCCGACACTGCGATCCAGTGGCAGGACTCCTCGGCGGTGCATCTGCGGGGCGTCGACCTGACGGTCATGGAAGAGGACGGAAGCGAGCGTGCCCACGTCACCTCGCGCACGGGCATGCTCGACACCCGGACCAACCGGATGACCGCCTACGGCGACGTGGTCATGATCATCCCTGCCAGCGCGCGCCGCATCGAGAGCCAGGAACTCCACTACGATCCGCAGGGTGACCAGATCTGGAGCGATTCCGCCTTTGTCTTCACGGAGGGATCGAGGGTGAGGCGAGGACAGGCCTTCCGGTCGGACCTCGAGTTCCGGAACTTCCAGATCGTCGGTCGCGGAGCGGCTCGGCCATGAGGCGCTTCACCGGGTCCCCCGTTGCGACGGGCCACGCATGGCGCCTGGGCGCGCTGGCGATGGCCCTGATCGCGTCGTTCACCGCCCTGCCGGCCGGTGCCCAGCAGTTCGCGGGGGGCTGCGATCTCAGCGACGATTTCCGCGGAATCCGGAGCCAGGAGATCTCGCCGGGCGTCAGCATCGTGTGGATCGGGCTTCCGGATCTGCGCTGTCCCGACGGCCTGCGGATTCGTGCCGACTCGGCCGTGATCTACGAGCAGACGGGCCGCAACGAACTCATCGGGAACGTCCGATTCACGACCCCCGAGCGGGATCTCCGCTCCGACGTCGCGGACTGGTTCCAGCGCGAGGGGCAGCTCCTCGCCCGGGGCAACGTGATCTTCGGCGACCTCACGCAGGGGACCGAGGTCCGGGGCGAGTCCCTGGACTACCTGGAAGGCCGGCCCGGACGCGAGGAGCAGGTCACCGTGTCGGGAGGGCGACCCACGGCAACGCTTCCCGCCGAAACCCGCCCGGACGGCTCCCCGGGGGTGCCGTTCCAGGTCACCGCGAATCGACTCCGCTTCCAGGGGGAGCGCTTCTTCTGGGGGGACGGCGAGGTGGAGGTGGAGCGCGAGGACCTGCGCGCCCAGGCGGACTCCCTCATCTATGACCGGGAATCCGAGTTTCTGATTCTGAATCGGGATGCGGAGGTGGTTCGGGGAGACGTCCTGGCCAGGGGTCAGAACCTGAACCTCACCTTTGTGGACGATCAGCTCCGTACCCTCGCGGCCCGGAACCCGGGGCGCATCGAGACCGGTGAATATTCCATCAGGGGCATGAGCGTGGAGGTGTCGCTGGACGAGGACGAGGAACTGGAGACGATCCTCGCCGAGGGGGGGGAGGACCCGGAAACCGGCGAAGCGATCATCGCGACGCTGGAAGGAGAGAACCTCTTTCTCCGGGGGGCGCGCATTCACGTGGCCGACGCGGAGGATGGACGCCGGCTCCTCACCGCCACCGGGGCGGCTCGCGCCGAGGCGCTGGGAGAGGGCTTCGGAGCCGCCGGCGCCGGGTCCGATGTTCCCGCCCCGGGGGATGTGCAGGTGCCTGCCCTCGATCCCGTGGAGGAGGAGGGGGACCTGGCCGGCCTCGCGGACCGCGACTGGATCGAGGGAGAGGAAATCATCGCGCTCTTCGAAGCCCTCCCCGCCCCCGAGGCGGATCCTGACGCGGCCGACGGGTGGCGACTGATCCGCCTTGAATCCACGACCAACGCCGCGGCACTGTACCGAACGGAGCCGGACGAACAGCCTGCGGGGGACGACGCGACACCCTCCGACGCCGCCCCCCCGGAGCCGGATACCGTCGAGGCGCAGGCCCCTGCAGCGCCCGGGGATGCAGCAGCCGCTCGCGCGGGGCGCCGCTTTTCCATTTCCTACGTGCTCGCCAACCGAATCGTCATCTATCTCGAGGACGGCGAAGTCAGTCGACTCGAGGCCGAAGGCAATGTTCGCGGTCTCCAGCTGGAGCCGCGCGAGGGAGGAGCAGGATGATCGAAGAGAACCGAACCGACACGCTCGACGAGGCCGCGGTGGAGAATCCGCCCACCTCCTCGGCCGAAGCGGCCACTGCGGCTCCGTCAGCCGCGGCCCCGGCTGCCCCGGCCGGGGCACCCCAGGAGTCCCCACCCGCCGCGGAGCCGACGCCTGCCGCGGACTCGGCCATCCCCGTCCGCCATGGATCCAGCGTGCTCCGGGCACAGGGGCTCACGAAGATCTACCAGCGCCGCAAGGTCGTGAACGAGGTGGACATTCAGGTGGCCCAGGGCGAGATCGTCGGCCTCCTGGGGCCGAACGGGGCAGGGAAGACCACGAGCTTCTACATGGTGGTCGGCCTCATCGCGCCCGACCGGGGGAAGATCTTCCTGGACGACCGGAATCTGACGCGGGTGCCCATGTACAAGCGGGCCCGCCTCGGGGTCGGGTACCTTGCCCAGGAGCCGTCGGTCTTTCGCAAGCTCTCGGTGGAGGACAACGTCAAGGCGATCCTGGAGACCCTTCCGCTCGGCAGGAAGGCCCGGAAGGAGCGCCTCGAGAGCCTGCTCGAAGAACTTTCCATTGCGCATCTCAGGAAGAGCAAGGCCTATGCTCTCTCCGGCGGCGAGCGCCGGCGCCTCGAGATCACCCGGGCCCTCGTGCAGCAGCCCAAGTTCATGCTTCTCGACGAACCCTTCGCCGGCATCGACCCCATTGCGGTGAACGACATCCAGCAGATCGTTGCCGGACTCAAGCACCGCGGTATCGGCGTCATCATTTCCGACCACAACGTCGAGCAGACCCTCGACATCGTGGACCGCGCCTACATCATGTACGAAGGCCGCATCCGCGTGAGCGGCACCGTCTCCGAACTGGTGTGGAACGACGAGGTGGCCGAGATCTACCTGGGGCCGACCCTCACGCACAGGATGCGCAGCCGCTACGAACGCCCCGCCGAGGTCACCGAGGTGATCGAGGACCTGGAACGCTGACCCGGACGCACCCCATGGCACCTCTCTCGAATCGGCTCTTCCAGAGCACCGAACTCCGCCAGGAGATGAAGATCAACCCTCGCCTCTACCAGGCGATGGAGCTCCTGTACATGCCCCTGCTGGACCTGCAGGCTCACCTGAAGACCGAGCTCGCCGAGAACCCCTTTCTCGAGCTCACGGAGGCGGATGCCCCGAACGAGGTGAGCCTGGACGAGGAGGCTCCGGAGGAGAAGAAGGACGAGGAGATCGACTGGGAGGAGATCCTTCTGGACGGCTGGGAACCGGGTGGATCTCCGCGGGGCCAGCACGAGGAGAAGGAGTTCCACCAGCCGACCCCGGTGGAGCGGAAGGATCTGCGCGATCTCCTGATGCGGCAGCTCGAGCATCTTCCCCTCGATGACCGGCAGACCCGGCTCGGCGAGGAGATCATCGGGAACATCGAGGACTCGGGCTTCCTCTCCTGCGGCCTGGAAGTGGTCCTGGAGGGTGCGAACCGGTGGCTGGAGGAGGTAGGGGAGGTTGCGTATGCCCGGGCCCGCCAGATCCCGGATCCGGAGGAGAAGTCGGAGGAGATGGCCGAGCTCGAGGAGATGTTCCGACCCTACACCGAGACGGAAGCCGAGCAGATGCTCGAGGTGGTCCAGCGCATGGATCCCACGGGGGTCGGGGCCCGGGACGTGCGCGAGTCCCTGCTGATCCAGATGCGGAGGGAGGGTTCGGAAGAGTCTCTCGGATATGCACTTGTTGCCGACCACTTCGACGACCTTCTCAACCACCGGTGGACGGAAATTGCCCGGGGCCTCGGCATCTCTCCCCGGGCCGTTCAGGACGCGGCCGACGGGCTGGCCCACCTGGATCCGAAGCCGGGACTCCAGCACGCCCTCGACGAGGATCCCTACATCCTCCCGGATCTCATCGTCGAGAAGGTGGACGGGAGCTACCACGTCTTCCTGAACGACACGAGCCTCCCCCGCCTGCGGATTTCCCGGTCCTACCGGGAGGTGGCGCGGAACAAGAACGAGTTCAAGGGCGAGAACCGGGACTTCATCTCGAGCAAGCTGAACTCGGCCAACTGGATGATCCAGGCCATCGAGCAGCGGCGGCAGACCATGCTCAAGGTCATGAACTTCATCGTGGACCGGCAGCGGGAGTTCCTGGAGCGGGGGGTGCAGCACCTGCGCCCCCTCACGCTGCGGGAGGTGGCCGACTACATCGAGATGCACGAATCCACGGTGTCGCGGGTCACGAACGAGAAGTTCGTCCAGACCCCCCGCGGCGTCTTCCCCCTCAAGTTCTTCTTCTCGAGCGGGCTCTCGACGACGTCGGGCGAGGACATTTCGGCACGGGGCGTTCGGGACAAGATCCGGATCCTGGTGAACCAGGAAGACACGAAGAAGCCCCTTACCGACCAGAAGATCGTCGAGCTGCTGGATGGAGAAGGGATCCAGATCGCCCGACGTACCGTGGCCAAGTACCGCGATCAGCTGGGAATTCTCCCGGCCCGGATGCGGAAGCGTGTCTGACCTCCTGCTCCGACGGGATTTTGCCCTCGTCGTTCCCGCCTTCAACGAGGCGGAGGTGGCCCCGGCGCTGGTGGCCGAACTCCGCGAAGCGTGGGAGCGGCACGGGCTGGCCGGCGAGATCCTTGTCGTGGACGACGGGTCCACCGACGGGACGGCCGAGGTCATCGCGAAGGCGGCCGCCGGGTGGGATACGCTCCGGGTCCTTCCTCACCGCACGAACCTCGGGAAGACCGAGGCCATCCTCACGGCGGCCCGCGCCACCGAGCGCAGCGTCCTCGTGCTCTTCGACGCCGACCTGCAGCACTCCCCGGACGAGATCCCCCGCTTCCTGGACCGCATGGCGGAGGGGTGGGACGTGGTCTGCGGCCGGAAGATCGGGGCCTATGACAAGCAGGCCGTCTCCACGGCCTATAACCGGTTGTCGCGAAAGATCTTCCAGGTTCCGGTCTCGGACCTGAACTCCATGAAGGCCTTTCGCCGCGAGATCCTGGAGGAACTCCACCTGCGCCACGACTGGCACCGGTTCTTCGTGGTGCTGGCCCACGCCCGCGGGTACCGGGCCACCGAGATCGACATCGAGCTCCTGCCACGGCGCGCCGGGACCTCCAAGTATACCGGTGGCTGGCGCGTGGTGGTGGGCGTCATCGACCTCCTGTCGGTCTGGTTCCTCCTCCTCTTTTCGCGAAAGCCCCTCCTCCTCTTCGGCACCCTGGGGCTGGCGATGATTTTCGTCGGCGCCCTGGTGGGGGTCGTGGCCATCTGGCTCCGCTTCGTGCACGGGTTCGGGTTCCGGCCCCTCCTCACCCTCGTGCTCCTGCTGGAAGTGCTCGGGTTCCTCCTCTTCGGCTTCGGCCTGCTGGCGGAGATGGTGGCCCAGCTCCGCGAGGAGGTGTCGGAACTCCGCCGCAGGGCGCGCAAGTGACCCCGGTCCGACTCCCGCGGGTCATGGTGGTGGTGGGGACCCGCCCCGAGGCGATCAAGATGGCGCCCGTGGTCCACGCCCTCCGCAAGCGCGAAGGGATCGTGGAGACGGAACTTGTTCTCACCGGCCAGCATACGGACATGGTGGCCGACGTGCTCGAGGTGTTCCGCCTGGAGCCGGATCACGACCTGGCCCTCATGCGGGAGGGGCAGTCCCTCTACGACGTGGCCCGCGGGTGCATGGACGGCCTCCGGGGACTCGTGGAGACGCGGCGCCCCCGCCTCGTCCTCGTGCAGGGCGACACGGCCTCCGTGTTCTTCGGCGCCCTGGTGGCCTACTTCGAGCACGTGGCGGTGGGGCACGTCGAGGCCGGCCTGCGGAGCGGGGACCTGCGGCGCCCCTTTCCCGAAGAGGGGTTTCGCCGCCTCACCGGGGTCCTGGCCGATCTCCACTTCGCCCCCACCCCCGGCGCCCGCGACAACCTTCTCCGCGAGGGCGTACCCACCGACCGCATCTTCCTGACCGGAAACCCCGTCGTGGATGCACTCCTCCGGGTGAGCGCGTCGGAACTTCCGATCCGGGATCGGACGCTGGCCGCCCTTCTGTCGGAACCCGGTGGCGGGCCTCCCTTTGCGCTGCTCACGGCGCACCGGCGGGAGTCGTTCGGGGAGCCCCTGGCCAGGGTGTTCGGGGCCGTGCGCACCCTGGTGGACGAGCGCCCGGATCTCCGCATCCTCTACCCGGTGCATCCGAACCCCGAGGTCCGCGGGCCGGCGCAGCGGATCCTGGGCGGCCACCCCCGCATCCACCTGGTGGACCCGCTCTCGTATCCCGATCTCGTGCGGGCGCTGTACCGGGCTCGGCTGGTTCTCACCGATTCCGGGGGGATCCAGGAGGAAGCCCCGACCTTCGGGACGCCCACGCTGGTGCTTCGGGAGGTGACGGAGCGCCCCGAGGGGGTGGCCGCCGGCGTCGCCGAACTCGTCGGCACCGATCCGGAGCGGATCCTGCGGGGTGCGCGAGCCCGGCTGGACGAGGGGCCGGAGGCCAGGAACGCGCGTCGCGGCCGGAATCCCTACGGGGACGGGCAGGCGGGCTCCCGCATCGCGGAGGCCGTCGTGGATTTCCTGGCCAGCTCCACGGGTTCCCCCCGGGTCGGGACATGAAGGTGCTCCTTCACTGCGTGTACTATCCGCCGGAGGTGGGCGGACTCGAGAGCCACGTTGCGGCCCTCGCGGAAGGGCTCGCGGCGCGGGGGCACGAGGTCCGCGTGGTCACGTCGCGGTCCCTCCCCCACGCGGCGCCCCGCGAGCAGCGCAGCGGCGTGGACGTGATCCGGAGCTGGTTCCCCTCCCGCTCCCCTGCCGGGTGGATCCTCCACGCCCTGGGCTCCATGCCCGCCACGCGGGAGGGGGCCCGGTGGGCCGACGTCGTGCATGCGCAGGCCTTTGCATCCATCCTCCCCTGCCACCTCGCCACCTTCGGCGGGGGACAGACGCATCCCGATGGGGGAGGAAAGCCCCTGGTGGCCACCTTTCACACCTCGCACTTTCTCGTGCGGGCCCAGGTTCCACGGTGGAAGCCCGTGCTCCGTCGACTCGTGGAGTGGCCGGACCACGCGCTCGCGGCCTCCGCCGAGATCGCCGCCGTGGCCGAGGCGCTGGCGCCGGGCACGAGGGTGGAGGCGGTGACAAACGGGGTCGAGACGGATCGCTTCCGTCCGGTGGCCCCCAGCCTTCCGCCTGAACCGGGGACGCGCCAGGTCGTGATCCCCAGGCGACTCTTTCCGAAGAACGGGGTGGAATTCGCGGTCCGCGCGCTTCCGCTGGTGGCCAAGGCCATCCCCGGCGTCCGATTCCTCTTCGTGGGCGACGGGCCGGAGCGGTCCCGACTCGAAGCGCTGGCCGGCGAGCTCGGGGTGGGCGGCGAAGCACGCTTTCTCGGGTCGCGACCGCACGAGGAGATGCCGGGGGTCCTTTCCTCGGCGGAACTCGCGGTCTTTCCGTCGCTGATGGAAGCCACCTCGGTTGCGGCCCTCGAGTGCATGGCCTGCGAGCTGCCGGTGGTGGCCTCCAACGTGGGCGGCCTTCCGGAAATCGTCGACGCCGAGGTGGGCGCCCTTGTTCCCCCTGCGGATCCGGAGGCGCTGGCGGCCGCCATCATCGGGGCGCTGGGGCGTCCGGACCGTTTGGAAGCCGGCGCCCGGGCCCGCCGCCGCGTCGTGGACCACTGGAGCAACGACCGGCTGGTCGAGCGGCATCTGGAGATCTACCGGACCCTGCTCGCCGAGCGGCGCCCCGGTACCGGAAGGTCCCGGACCCCCGACACCACCCCCGACACGACCCACGAGAGGACCCACGAGAGGACCCACGGATGAATCCACGATCCCCCCGCAGGAATCGACCCCACGCCGCTCCGGCCACCGACGCCTCGCTGGCCGCAGGCCTGGACCGGGTGCCGGGGTGGGTCCCCCCGGTGCTCTTCGCGGTCCTGACGCTCTTCCTCTTCCGGTCCTTCGTGTTCTCCCGGGAGATGCTGTTCGGCATGGACACGATGACGCTGGGGTACCAGGCCCGCCTCTTCTTTGCCGAGGCCCTCCGCACCACCGGGTTCCCGCTCTGGAATCCCCACATCCTCGGGGGAACGCCCTTCATCGAGTCCCTGGCAGGCGGGGATTCCCTGCATCCGCTGTCGGTGGCGCTCTTCTACCTCGTCGAACCCTACCGGGCGCTGGGGTGGAAGCTCGTCATCCATGTCTTCCTGGCCGGGATCTTCATGTTCGGGTGGCTCCGGATGCTCGGCTGCAGCCGGGGGGCCGCGCTGGTGGGAGGAACCGGGGCGCTCCTGGCCCCTTCCTTCGTGACGCTGGTCTATCCCGGGCACGACGGGAAGATGTTCGTCGTGGCGATGACCCCCCTGCTGTTCTGGCTGGCGGAATGGATGTGGCACCGGCGGGACCTGGTGCCCGGGGCCCTCCTCGCCCTCTCCATCGGAACCGTGCTGTTCTCGACGCATTTCCAGATGGCCTACTTCCTGTTCGGGGCGCTGGGCGCCTGGATGCTCTTCCGGGCCATCCAGGTGGGCCGGGCGGCCGGATGGTCGGTGGGTGCCCGCGGGTTCTCGATCTTTGTCGCCTTCTCCCTTCTCGGCGCCGGCACCGCAGCCATCCAGCTTCTCCCCGCGGTCAGCTACGTCACCGACTTCTCCCGGCGCGCCGCCACCACCGTCGGGGCCGAATCGCCGCAGGCGGCCCGCGATTTTTCCGCCTCCTGGTCGCTTCACCCGGAAGAGGCGATGAGCCTCGTGGTGCCGGAGTTCGTGGGCAACTCCGCCGGGGGAGCCGAATGGACAACGGAAACCTACTGGGGGCGAAACGCCTTCAAGCTGAATCACGAATACCTGGGTGCCGTGCTTCTCCTCCTGGCACTCCTGGCCTTCGTGCCGGGACGCTCCGGTGCGGGAGGGGGAGCCTCGCCGCCGGTTCCGGCACCCGGAACCCCGGCGGGACCGCCCCCGGGCCCCGGGCCCGCAGGCCGCTGGTTCTTCGCGGGGCTGGCCCTGGTGGCCGCCCTCTTCGCCCTGGGCGCAAACACACCGGTCTGGCGCGTCTTCTACGAGATCATTCCCGGCATCTCCCTCTTCCGGGCTCCCTCCATGGCCATCTTCCTGACGGCGTTCGCCGTCTCGACGCTTGCAGCGCTGGGCCTCGACCGGGCGGCGAGACTCCTGGCCACGGAGGACGGACGGAAGCGCATTCTCCAGTGGACCGGGGGTGCGGCGGCGCTGCTTGCGTTCGGGGGCATTCTCGCCGCCTCCGGGGTCCTGATCACCGTGTGGGAGGCCGTTGTGTACCCGGACCTGCCGGGCTCACGGGTTCCCGCCCTCGAGGCGCTCCACCCCCACATGGTTCGGGGGTTCTTCCTCGTGGCGGGGCTGACCGGAGCGCTCGCAGCGACATTCTGGGCCGCGGGGAGAGGGAAGCTGGCGGCACCCCTTCTTCTCACCGCGGTCACGGCCCTCGTGGTCGTGGACCTGGTCCGCGTGAACGCCCCGTTCATCCAGGTGGTGGACCCCACCCGGGTCACCGTCCCCGACCCGAACCTCCGGTTCCTCGAGGCCCGCACCCGTGACGAACCGCCCTTCCGGGTGTTCTCCATGATCCAGGGCGGGCAGGACGTCCAGCCCTCCGCCTTCGGGATCGACCTGGCGGCGGGCCACCACCCCAACGACCTGGGTCGCTACCGCGAACTCATCGGCATGGTGGGGAGCGGGATCCCGGAACACCTCGCGACCTTCCACCCGGTGGTCCTCGCGATCCTGAATGTCCGCTACGTGCTGTGGCCCGACGCCCAGTACGGGGAACTCGAAGGCGTCGAGCCCGTGAGCCAGGTGCGGCTGGCGGATGGCCGAAGCTGGGCGTCGGTCTACCCGTACCCCGGACTCCCGCGCGCCCGTCTCGTGGGAAGTTTCCGACAGGTCGGGGAAGGGGAGGCGCTGGCCATCCTGCTCGAGGACGAGAGCTTCGACCCCCGTGTGGAGGTCCTCCTGGAGGACGCCCCACCCTTCGCTCCCGAGGCGCGGGCCGACGGTGCGCCTCACCCGCCTGGCTCCGTCCGATGGATCGAGGACCTGCCGGATCGCCTCGTCCTCGAGGTGGACGCCGACCGACCGTCGCTTCTGGTCATGAGCCAGAACTGGTTCCCGTCGTGGGTCGCTCGGGTGGACGGAGAACCCACGCCGGTGCTCCGGGCCGACCACGCGCTCCAGGCCGTGGCCATTCCGGCGGGCCGCCACCGCGTGGAAATGGCCGTCGAATCCACCGAGCTGCAGCAGGCCCTGCTGCTCAGCGGATTCTCGCTTCTGGTGGTCCTGACGGCCGGCCTCGTGTCGGGCCTGGTCACCCGACGCGCCGGCGGAGCCCCTCCCGGTCCCCCCGCAGTCGCCGTACCCGGACACCCGTCCAGGCGGGAGCCGGGTCCCGACGCATGACCGACGCCCCCGGGGACGCACCCGCGCGCCCAGGACGCCGGACCCTGGGGATCGTTCTGCAGCTTCTGCTCACGGCCGTGGTAACCGTCCTGGTGTTCCGGGCGCTCGGGGGAACGCTGGAGGACGCCATGGCCCTGGACCGGGCCTTTGCCTCGCCCACCGTGCTCCCCCTCCTCCTGGCCTCGCTGGTGCTCTTCGGCGGGTACGCGCTGGCCGCCCGGCTCTGGGGGTGGATGGTGGCGGAACTGGGAGACCCGGACCCCGGCGCCCGGGTCTCGGTGCAACTCCTCCTGGCAGCGAACCTCGGGCGCTACATCCCGGGAAAGATCTGGCAGCTGGCAGGCCTCGCCGTTCTGGCCCGGCGACGCGGAATCTCGGCCACCGGCGCCACCGCCGCGTCCCTCCTCGTGCAGGGATTTGCCCTGGCCGCCACCGCGGTCTGGGGGATCCCGGCGCTTCTCGGGGGCCGCGAAGGGTTTGCCCCGGGCGGGGGCGGGGGCGCGGCTGTCGGGACCGGGGCGGGAGCAGGACTGGGCGCCGGAGCCGGTGCCACCGCAGGAGCGTGGACGCTCGGAATCCTCCTCCTTCTCGTGGCGATTTCCTCCATTCCCGCCATCTCCGGCGCCGGAACCCGCCTTCTCTTCCGCATCGCGAGGCGGAACCCCGACGAGGCCCCGCGCCCCGGGCCCGCCTTCGGACCCCGGTGGCTCCTCCTGAGCCTCGCGGTCTGGGGGGTGTACGGAGCGGCCTTTCTGCTGTTTCTTCATGGTCTGGGATTCCAGGTCCCGCCCCTCGAGGCCGTCAGCGCCTTCGCCGCAGCCTACCTCGTGGGGAACCTGTTCATCGCCGCCCCGGCAGGGGTGGGAATCCGCGAAGTTGCCCTGGCCGGGCTCCTCCTGCCGCAACTCGGCGCCGCGGCCATGGCGGTGGCGATCCTGGCCCGCCTCTGGATGACCGCCCTGGAAGTGATCCCGGCCGGCATCTTCGCATGGATTGAACTCAGAGGAGCGACCGCGTGAGCCCCGAAGGCCCGCAGCTGACGCTGGTGGTCATCCCCACCTACAACGAGAGGGACAGCCTTCCGAGGATCGTCCCCATGGTCCTGTCCCAGGATCCGTCCCTTCACGTGCTGGTCGTGGACGACGCATCCCCCGACGGTACCGGGGAGGTGGCCGAGGAACTGGCCCGCGAACACCCGGGCCGCGTCCACGTGCTGCACCGGGACGCCAAGGAGGGGCTGGGTCGAGCCTACGTCGCCGGGTTCGAGTGGGGGCTGGCGCGGCCCTACGCCCGGCTCTGCGAAATGGATGCCGATCTCTCGCATCCCCCGGAACGCCTCCCCGATTTCCTGGAGGCCCTCGACGAGGTCGACGTCGTCGTGGGGTCCCGCTACGTTGGCGGCCGGGCCAACGTCGTGAACTGGCCGATCACCCGCCTCTTCATCTCGGTGTTCGGCAGCTGGTATGCCCGGACCATCACCGGCCTCCCGCTCTCCGACGCCACCGGCGGCTTCAACATGTTCCGGCGCGAGGTCCTGGAAACCATCCAGCTGGACCGGATCCAGTCCAACGGCTACAGCTTCCAGATCGAGCTCAAGTTCCGCGCCTGGAAGAAGGGGTTCACGCTGCGGGAGATCCCCATCGTGTTCACGGAGCGCGCCGAGGGCGAATCCAAGATGTCGCGGGCCATCGTCCGCGAGGCCATCTGGAGGGTCTGGAAGCTCCGCATCCTGTCCGTCATGCGACGCCTCTGACAAGGACGCTCATCCTCTTGGCACTGAAGGACTTCCTCTACCGCTGTCCGGGCTGCGGACACGACCCCATGGGGGGCGAGGCCGACGAGGCGCGATGCCCCGCCTGCGGCCTGGTCGTGGACCGCAATGCTGCGGGCCCCACCTGCCTGAGGGTTCACGGACCCTCCGGCGCCCTGCCTTCCGAGGTCCCCGCCTCCCACCTGGCCGACCGCATCGAGGCCATGGGAGGCGCCCTTCCTCGCGCCACCGCACCCGACGGGACCCTGGCCTACGCCGCAGGGGTGCGCGCCCGGGCCGCAGGTTCCGAACGCCCCATCCGCTACCGGGGCCTCCTCCTGGGGTTTGCCGAGCGGTTCGGTGCCGGCACCCCGGGCCGCCTCCGGATCACGGACGAGGCCCTGATCCTCGACATCGGGGAAGGGGAGCCCCGCGAGGCCCGTGGGGAGTCAACCCGGTCAGCCCGGCGGACGTGGCCCCTCGAGGCCCTCCAGTCCCTCCAGACGTCCTCCTCGGCCGTGCAGATCACCACCGTGGACCAGGGTCTCGTCCTGTTCCGCTTCACGGACGACTCCCCGCGCCGATGGGACGAACTCCTCCGGCATGCAATCTCCCGGCGGTGGGAGTTGCTGGGGAAGGGGAGCGTACAGGAATTCCAGCCCCGCATCCGGGCCGAGGCACCCCGATGAGCAGCCCGGTCCTCTACCCCCTCGGAAAGGCAACCGCGCGCCTTCTGCTCCCCCGCATCGCCCCCGTGGAGGTCCGCGGCCTCGAGAACCTGCCCGATCGCGGCGGCGCCCTCCTTCTCGCGAACCACCAGTCGGCACTCGACCCCTTCGTGCTCCAGACCTGGTCTCCCCGTCCGGTCCGGGCCATGACCAAGAGCACGCAGTTCGGGTCCCCCTTCATGGAGTGGGTCCTCCCGCGCCTCGGAGCCTTCCCGGTCCGTCGGTTCCAGGTGGACCCGCAGTCGGTGCGCACGGTCCTGCGCCTGCTGGAGGCGGGAGAATGGGTCTGCATCTATCCGGAGGGGGAGAGGAGCTGGGATGCGAGGCTCCAGCCCTTCCGGCGGGGTGCACTCCGGACGGGCCTCGCGGCGATCCACCGGGGCATCCCCGTGATTCCCGTCGGCCTGGACGGCATGTATGACATGCTCCCGCGATGGGGCCGGCTCCGACGACCGGAGTCGGTCATCCGCCTGAGCTTCGGCCCTCGCATGGACCTGGGGCCGTTCCGGGACCGCCGGGAACGCGACGACGCGCTCCCGGAAATGCGCACGGGGCTCCGGGAGGCACTCCTCGAACTCTCGGGCGAAGCGGCGCGCGAGGACGGCCTGACGCCGGGGGGGTCGGCCAGCCCGTGGGAAGAAGTCTCGAGCCCGTGAGTACCTGGCCCTGAATACCTGACGGATCGCGGTCACGCCTCACGGGTTCCGGCCTCGAGTCCAGGGGGTGGGGTGAGGGCATGCGACAGGGGGTACGACAAGGCCCCGACCCGCTCCGCATCAACTTTACATAATATATATTATACGAACCTGCGGAGAAGATGTGGAAAACCCGAGTTCTCCCCATCGGAGGCCGGCGCCCTGACCGTGCGGCGTGGGAACCGTGCGGCGTGGGAGAAGGCGGACTCGGGGAGATCCCGAGCCTCCCTCGGGGAGACCCCGAGCCTCCGACATCGTTGCTGACGTGGGCATGGGATGCGTGCACCGGAGGGGTACGTGCACCGGAGCCGACGAAGCCACCGGGACCTCCCGGGTCGAGGGGCTCCTGACCGGACCGAGGGCTCCGGGCCGGGCTGGCCGTGCCTGTCGCGGCTGCCCGGGTCCCATCGGGCCCCGGGCCCTTGCGAGCACTGCCACGCATTCGAGGCCATGGACCCCTCCGATCAGATCGTCGGCAGCGTGCGGGCCGTGCGTGCGGGCCGTTGTCGCTCGAGGCAGGTCGTCGCTCGAGGCAGGTTGTCGCCCGAGGCAGGGTGTCCAGCATGGAACCCCTCAGCGCGGACCTCTCCTGCTTTCGTGGGAAGCGGACGGGGAACCCGTGCCCTCGCTCCGCCCCCCCCAGGCGCCAGAACGGAAAACGCCCCCAGCGCCGGGAAATCCCGGTGCTGGGGGCGTTTCAGTCCCGCGTGCCTCCGCAGGTTCGGATCAGGGGTCCCGGGATCCGGGCCGCTGAACCCTCAGGCGCCACCGAGTTCGTAGAGGCGCATCTCGTAATAGGCGCGGACCGGGTTCCCTTCCTCGAACTCGTCGACAAGACGGCGGAAGGCGTCGGCGGCTGCCACGGTGTCACCCTGGGCAAGGTGGGCACGAGCGAGCCCTTCCGTGGCTTCCTGCCGCTGGAAGGACATCTCCGCGCGGTCTGCCAGGCCTTCGTAGGCGCTCGCCGCCTCCGACCAGTTCTCGGCCTGCTCGTAGGCCACGGCCAGCAGGAAGGTCGCCTGCAGCCGAAGGGGGTCCCGGTACGAGGGCGCGACGGGCGTGAGCACGTCGATGGCGGCGGCCGGGTTTCCTGCATCGAGGTGGATCTCGCCCAGGACGAGGCGGGCCTCGATCCCGTAGGGCGTATCCCCGAAGCGAGCCAGGTAGCGCTCGATTTCGGCGATGGCTTCCTCGGGCGGCGCGGTGGCGGCGGCCTGCTGCACCTGCTCCAGCTGGATCGCGGCCTCCGCGTAGGTCCCGGCGCGCTGGCCGAAGAACCAGATCGAGCCCACGACCAGGACGACCACGACGACGACGCCGAGGATCAGGGTCTGGGTGTTTCTCTGGGCCCATGCGGTGAAGAGAAGGATGCGCGAGGTGAACGCGTCATCCACGGTGCCTTTGGGTGCACCGGGGCCGGAAGGGCCACCGGGGCTCGAGGACGGAGAAGATCCCTGGACCATTGCTCACTTTCGTTGCCGCCAGGACGACCCGCACGGAGGGTGCGAACGGCTGGAGGATGGTTGGATGCACAGACCCGGAAGATATTCGCGGGACACGCTTGGGTCAACGTGACTTCGGCAGGGGGAAAGCTTCCGGCTATGTTGGGTCTGGCTGGGGGAGCGCCCTGCCCCCCCGCCGGCACCCCGGAAAGCCCCGCGGGACTCCATCCACGGCATCAGAAAGGCAAACCATGACCACGGCCCCCATTCTTTTCGTCATCGGAGCTCTCAACGGAGCCGTTTCCGTCGCGCTGGGAGCGTTCGGGGCGCACGCCCTGTCGTCTCGCCTGGATCCCCGCGCCCTCGAGGTCTTCGAGACGGCCGCGCGGTACCAGGCCCTTCACGCCGTCGCCCTGCTCGTCGTGGCCACGCTTGTCTCGCGGACCCCGAGCGCGGCCCTCTCGGGCGCCGGATGGGCCTTCGCCCTGGGAATGCTTCTCTTCTGCGGCAGTCTCTACACCCTGGCCCTGACCGGAGTCCGCGGCTGGGGGGCGGTGGCTCCGGTCGGAGGCACCGCCCTCCTCGTCGGCTGGGTGCTGCTGGCCTATGGAGGCTGGCGAGCGCTGACCTAGACGGGGCGTGGGGGCTGCAGGCGAAGGCCCGGGAGGCGTCCCCCGGGGGCTCGATGCAGCAAACCCTCCAGGGCGCCGGCCGCTGGAGGGCTTGATCCTCTTCCATGTCCTCGCCGCGACTCGAACGCGGGACCTGCTGCTTAGGAGGCAGCCGCTCTATCCACCTGAGCTACGAGGACGTTGTTTTCCTGCAAGTACTTGCGGGATTCCGGCCGGGCCGCCGCTTTCGTTCAGGGAGCGGCTGGGGAGCAGACCGGAAGTGCGTCCTCCCCGTGCCCCCATGCAACCCTCGAATCCCCGTCAGGGGAAAAGATAGGGCACAGGCGCAGGACGGTCACCCCCTGCCCTTCCGCTCGCAGGCGCGTCCAGTGCAGGCGAGATCCGGGGTACGCCCCCGCGACGGGAGCAGGCACCGGCCGGCAAGGAGGGAGGGGTTGTCCCGGGTGAACAGCCCGATCATCCAGGGCCGCGGCTCAAGACCGCTTCCGGAGGACGTAGAAGGGGTAGGGATCAACCAGCCCGGGGAACAGCCCCAGCTGCTTCAGCACCGCGTGGCGGAGCCGCGTGTTCTGGTGGATCACCTCGAAGTCCCCCGGGATCGCACCGGCGAGTTCATAGAAGCCCATCCCCCGCCAGCCGGAGGCCCGCCATTTCTCGGGGGTGTTGTACCACGTCGGATTCCGTCCCCACCTCTGGCCCACCGCATGCGCCACTCGGGAGGGCAGCCAGGGGACGAAGGGCAGGCCCGTCGTGTGCATGTCGATCGGGAAGTAGGGATTCGGGGTCTCGGCGATCAGCAGGTGGCCTCCGGGCTTGAGCAGGCGCCAGAGTTCGCCGAAATACCCGTGCCTGGGCTGCGGGATATGCTCGAACACCGCGAGCGCCAGGATCGAGTCGAACGCTTCGTCAGGCCATGGAATCGCGAGCGTGTCGGGGACATGCTGCAACCGGGTCCCGACCATCCCGAGCCCTGTCAGCAGGTCGTGGCCCGCCCTGACCCGGTCCGGGCAGGGTTCGACGCCCCAGACCTCTTCAACCCCCAGGGCCGTCAGCGCCAGCATGGACAGGCCGTAGGAAGCTCCGAAGTCGAGGACCCGACCCCGGAGGAACCTGCGATATGGGGCCAGCAGTTCGAGGGCGGAGAGGTAGCGCGCAATCTCGACGGCGCTCCGTCCGGATCCCGACAGGGATCTGCTGCATCGCTCCTGGAACTGAACATCAACCTCCATGATCATCTTTCCTGGCTGGCCGTGGGAGCAGCAGGTTCAGCGCCCGGAATGGAAGCCTTGCTACAGTGTACGCGCCGTCGACGAATCAGACAAAGGCCAGGATGCACATGGAGCCTCGCGCTCCCGCTACCCGAGGGAGGGCTCCGGTTCCGCAGGGGCCGTCATTGCCGGCTTTCCTCCCCTGCCCCGCCGGGAAACCACTTCGAGGACCGCCACGACGGCGACCCCGGCGACCATCGAGGCCACCACGCTTGCCACCGCGGCAGGTTCCCCTGTCACCGCTTCGAAGGTCCCGGGCCCCAGCAGGCGGAGCCCCATGGGCTTTCCGTCCACGATGGCAACCGGGACATACCAGGGCCAGAGCTTGAACAGGGACCCTGCCATGAATCCGCTCAGCAGGGCCAGCGTGGCCTCGTAGCGGCGCTCCAGCAGCCAGGTCAGGAACCGCGAGAAGAGGAGGAGGCCGGTGGCGCATCCCGCAGCGAGGGTCGCCAGGATCACCAGGTTGAAGTCCGAGATGGCACCCACCACGGCCGGGTACAGCCCCAGGAGCAGCATGATGAAGCTCCCCGACACACCGGGCAGGATCCATGCACAGATGGCGATGGCCCCACCCAGGAAGATGGTGACCAGGGTCACCGGAAGGGCCAGCGCGGTGAGGAAGGCGACCCCGGCTCCAATGACCGCACCCAGCAGGACAAGGGCCCGACGGGCCGTGGTCCACGGCCTTGCATACCGACCGACGAACCAGACCGAGGCCAGGATCAGCCCGAAGAAGAAGGCCCAGACCTGGAGTTCCCGGTGTTCCAGGAGCCAGCCGACGATCCGCGCCAGCAGCACGATGGCGGTGCCCATTCCAGCGCCGAGCACCACGAGGAACCCGAGATTCCCCTCCTTCCACGCTTCGCGGAACCGCCCCTGCCCTACCTGCCGAACCAGGCCGGCCCCGATGCCCCGGATCGACCGCACGAGTTCGAGGTAGATGCCGGTGATGAACGCGATCGTCCCCCCGGAAACGCCGGGAACGAGTTCCGCCACGCCCATGGCAAAGCCCCGGGCGTAGACTCCAAGCCAGCCCCCGAGCCCGCGACGGCCGGGCGTTGGATCCGCTTCCCGCCTCCGCTCCGTCACCTGCGTCCCCCCGGTTCCTCGTCCGACCACCCGTAGCGACCGAGGAGGGGCACGAAGGTACAGTCGGGGATCGCGACCTCCTCATGGAGTTCGCCCTCCGAATCCCGGGTCACGAGCAGCATGTCCTGCGCCTCCCGCGTGCCGACGGGCAGGAGAAGCCGCCCGCCGGGCGCCAGCTGGTCGACGAGGGCGGCGGGGACGGAGGGGGAGGCCGCTGCCACCGTGATCACGTCGAAGGGCGCGTACTTCCTCCAGCCGATGGAGCCGTCTCCCACGAGGAGAGCGACGTTCCGGATCTCGAGGCCGTCCAGGGCCTTCCGTGCCCGAAGGGAGAGCTCCCGGATGCGTTCCACCGAGAACACCCGGTCCGACAGCCTGGACAGGAGCGCGGTGAAGAACCCGCTTCCCGTTCCGATCTCGAGGACGCGGTCCCCGGATCCGGGGCTCAGCGCCTGGAGGGACCGGGCCTGAAGAGACGGCTGCGATGCCGTCTGCCCGTACCCGATGGGGAGGGGAGCGTCCTCGTAGGCGCGGTTCCAGACACCCTCGGGAAGAAAGAGGTGACGGGGGACCAGGTCGAAGAGGCGGAGGAGTTCCAGGTCCGTGACCCCTCGCCCCCTGATTTCCTCGATGAGTGCGCCCCGCTGCGCCGAGAAACGGTAGTCACTCATAACTTGAGGTCCCAGCCCTCAACTTCCTGCAGCAGCTTGTAGTTGGTCAGGTCGAGATGCAGGGGCGTGACCGACACGTAGCCCTCATCGATGGCCCGGAAATCCGAATCCTCGCGCCCGTCCCAGCTCATGGACCCGCCCCCGATCCAGAAGTATTCCCGCCCCGACGGATCCAGCGCCCGGGTGAGGGAGTCCGAGTACCGGCGCTTCCCGAGGGAGGTCACGCGGACGCCCTTCACATCCGCCGGATCGATGGGCGGGATGTTCACGTTCATGAGCGTCGCCTCGGGGAACTCCCGCTGACCGACGAACTGGGCGAGGAGCGCGGCGAGGGGTTCCTCCCACCCCTCGATGGACTCGAAATCGGGACCGGCGTACGAAAGCGCCACCGACGGGATTCCCAGCACCGTGGCCTCCATGGCCGCGGCCACGGTGCCCGAGTACAGGACATCCTCCCCCATGTTCGCCCCGTGATTCACCCCGGAGAAGCAGAACGTCGGACGCTCGTCGAGAAGCGCGTTCACGGCGAGGATCACGCAGTCCGTGGGCGTGCCGTCCACCATGAGGGATCCGTCGGTGGACCGGCGGCTCCGAAGCGGATGATGGAGGGTCAGCGAGTGACTGGTGGCACTCTGCTCCCGGTCGGGGGCCACCACCGTCACCGGTCCGAGGGACCTCGCGGCCGCGGCCATCACCCGGAGTCCGGTGGCAAGGACGCCGTCGTCGTTCGTGCAGAGGATGTGCATGTCTCGGTCAGCTCGAATCACCCGTCGTCCACCTCGAGCTGAAGCTGAGGATAGCGATCGTCGGATGCGTTGGTTCTGGAGGAATCGGGGTCGGAGGAATCCCGGGCCCCGGGACCGGCAGCGTCGGGTCCCGTCGGCCGGGGGCCGGAATATACGGGGTCATCGCCCCCGTGCGGTATGGGGCGGCCGCGAGGCGGCCCGGCCGGGGAGCGTGGGCCCGGCGGCGGGTCCGGGAGGGTCAGGAGTTCCCGGACCCGCTGAAGTTCTTCCTTCATCACCTGGAAGAGTTCCGGGCCGGCGACCTCCTGCCTCTCCTCGGCCAGATCGCCCTCCTTCCGAAGCTCCCGGAGCTTCTGGCGGGCACCGTCGATGGTGAATTTCTCCTCGTAGAGCAGGTGCTTGACCAGGAGCACGAGCTCCACCTCCCGCGGTCGGTAGACCCGGTTGCCGGCCCGGTTCTTCGTGGGATGCAGGGCGTCGAACTGCGACTCCCAGTACCGCAGCACGTGGGGCTTGAGATCCGTGAGGTCGCAGACCTCGCCGATCGAATAGTACGCCTTCCTGAGAATCGGTTCGTCATTCATGTCGGCAGGCCTCTCCCCGGCCGATGCGCCGGTTGCGACAGGGGCTTCGGGACGGTCATTTCCATTGTTCGGGCTTGGGCCCGCGCATCATCAGGGTCTGGACGGCTTCCTCCGGCGTGGTCCGGCCTTCGAGCAACTCGTTCACCTGCTGCACGATGGGCATCTCGACGCCGTGACGCTCCGCGAGGGCATGGACGCCGGCCGTGGTCCGAACGCCTTCTGCCACGGCCCGCATGTCCGCGAGGATCTGCCGGAGGGATTCCCCCTGGCCCAGCCGGACACCGACACTGCGGTTTCGGGAGAGTTCTCCCGTACAGGTCAGGACCAGGTCTCCCATCCCGGCGAGTCCCGAAAAGGTTTCGGGCTCCGCCCCGAGGGCAACCCCGAGGCGGGTGATTTCCGCAAGACCCCGGGTCAGGAGTGCCGCCTGGGTATTGTACCCGAACCCCAGGCCCGCCACGACCCCCGCGGCGAGGGCGATGACGTTCTTCACGGCACCACCAAGCTCCACCCCCACCACGTCGGGAGAGGTGTACACGCGAAAGCGCTCCGTGGAGAACGCCTCCTGGGCCCGGATGCGCGCGTCCCGGGAGTGCGAGGCGACCACGACGGCGGTGGGCACCCCGAGGGCGACCTCGGCGGCAAACGAGGGCCCGGAGAGCACGCAGAAGTGTTCCATCACCGAAGCGGGAAGAACGGACGAAAGGACCTCGTCCATGCGGCGGAGCGTCTTCATCTCGATGCCCTTGGAGGCGCTGATCACCAGCGCGTCCTCCCGCAGCGAGGGTGCGGCGCGGGCCATGACGTCACCCACGAACTGGGAGGGACTCACCGAAAGCACCAGTTCGGCCCCTGCCACGGCCCGGGAAAGGGTATCCGTCACTTCCAGTCCATCGGGGATGGAGACGCCAGGGAGGTAGGGATTCTCCCCACTCTCCCGGACCGTCCGGGGGATCTCCTGGTCATGGCTCCACAGCATCGTTTCGATCCCCCGGCCGTGGAGCAGGAGTGCGAGGGCCGTTCCCCAGCTTCCGGCTCCGACCACGGCGGCCTTCATGCTCGCCTCCCGATCCGGTTTTCCTCGCCCCGCACGAGCCGCTGCACGTTCGCGCGGTGCGCCCAGATCACGAACAGGGCCAGGGCCGATGCGAAGAACGGGAGGATCGAGCCGCCCCGGTGCGGCAGCGAGATCACGGCCACCGGAAGAACCAGGGCGGCCAGCACCGACCCGAGGGAAACGTACCGGGTCAGCACCACAACGACGCCCCAGACGACGAAGGCGGCCAGCACGGCCCAGGGCGCCAGCCCGAGGAAGACCCCCGCACTCGTGGCCACGCCCTTCCCCCCCCGAAACCCTACCCAGAAGGAGTACATGTGCCCGAGAATGGCGGCGGCCCCGAAGACCAGGGCCCAGACCTCCGTGCCCCCTGCCCCGCCGCCGGCGAGGAGGAGGGGGAAGAAGGCCACGGGCGCCCACCCCTTGAGAATGTCCACGACGACAACCGGGAGGGCCCAGCGCCAGCCCAGGACGCGAAAGACGTTCGTCGCGCCGAGGTTCCCGCTACCCCGGCTGCGGAGGTCCACCCCGTGGAAGCCCCGTCCGACCCAGTAGGACGTGGGGGTGGCACCCACGAGATAGCTGGCCAGCACCAGCAGGAGAGGCAGGAGAAGACTCCCCGTCATGAGGTCCGGCTCCGTCCGCCTCCCCGCCCGTACCGGAGCTCATCCTTCGCGGTGGAACGCAGGCGGATGCGAACGGGTGCGCCGTCGAACCCCCACGCCTTCCGGAACCCGTTCTGCAGGTAGCGGAGGTAATGATCCGGAATTTCCCCGGGCAGGTTGGAAAACAGCAGGAAGGTGGGCGGCGCCGTGTCCACCTGCGTCGAGTACTTGAACTTGATGGCCCGCCCATTGGCGTGGGGGGGCGGCTGCCGCCCGACGAGCTTTTCCACGACCTCGTTCACCTCGTGGGTGGCGATCCGCCGGGTCCGTGCGGCCTCCACCTCCAGGAGAAGGTCGAGGGTCCGCCGCACGCGCTGCCCGGTGAGCGCCGACATGAAGAGGACGGGCACCCACTCGAGGAACGGGATCTTGAGCCGGAGTGCGCGCTCGAAGGCGGGCCCCGTGCTCGTGTCCTTTTCCAGCAGATCCCACTTGTTCACGGCCAGGACCACCCCGCAGCCCGCTTCCCATGCCTGCTCCAGGATCTGGATGTCCTGCTTGGTCAGCCCTTCGCGGGCATCGATCATCACGAGGCAGACCTGCGAGGACTGGATGACCCGCGCGGTCCGGAGCGCCGAGTAGTACTCCACCGACTCGTCGACCTTCGACTGCCGGCGCAGACCGGCGGTATCCACGAAGACGAGCTTCTGGCCGTGGTAGACCATGGTGGAGTCGACGGCGTCCCGGGTGGTCCCTGGTACCTCGCTCACCACCATGCGCTCCTCGCCGAACAGGCGGTTGACGAAGGAGGACTTTCCGACGTTGGGCTTCCCCACCACCGCGATGCGAAGGACGCCCTCCTCCGGTTCGCCCGAGCCCTCTTCCGGGAGGGCGGCGATGATCCGGTCCAGCAGGTCGCCCGAGCCCTTCCCCGAGATCGAGCTTACCGCAATGGGCTCCCCGAGCCCGAGGCGCCAGAACTCGTGGTGCCCGGGGTCGTGGGGGAGGTTGTCCATCTTGTTCGCGACGACGATGACCGGCTTGCCCCGCTCGCGGAGCAGGTCGGCCACCTTCTCGTCCATGGGGTGCAGGCCCATCTTCCCGTCGGTCACCAGCAGGATCACGTCGGCTTCGTCCACCGCCATGATCGCCTGGTCGCGAACCATCCGGTCCAGGGGCTCGTCGCTCCCCTCGATGACGCCGCCCGTGTCCACCAGGTAGAACGACCGTCCGGCCCAGTCGGTGAGGGCGAAATTCCTGTCGCGGGTCACGCCGGGCTGGTCGTGGACGATGGCTTCCCGCCGACCCAGGACGCGGTTGAAGAACGTGGACTTCCCCACGTTCGGACGCCCGACAACGGCGACCACCGGGAGCCCGGCCGGCGCACTCACAGGGACCTCAGCGCGTCGGGGATCTCCCACGCGGGAAGGACGGTTGCGGGTTCCACGGCCCTGCGGAAATCGCGGAGGGGAAGAGAGTCGATGAAGAGGTCGTCCTGATTCAAGGTTTCTGCCGGCAGAAGGATGAGGTCCCCCGGGGACGGTTCCCGCCCCCGGGCCGCGTCCAGCAGGTCCGCCCCGGCGAGAAGGCCGGCCACGGTAACGGTTTCCCCGTAGAACCGGTTGGTGACCGCGGTCACCTCCACCGAGGTCCCCCCCAGAGCCTGGCTGAGGCGGTCCGAACGTTCCATGAGGAAGGGTGCCATCGAGCGGCCCGTAAGGATCTGGATCCGTCGGCCCGGTCCCAGGTGGGGAAGCGTGGGGAGCGAGGCATCCAGGTCGTCGATGAAGCGCCGCACCGAGCCGACCCCGTTTTCCATCAGGGAGCCGTCATCGTAGTAGGTCGTGCCGGGCACTTCGAGGCGGGCGTTCAGATACATCTCGTCGGCGGAATAGGCCCACCCGAATCCGCGCTCGGCGAGGGCTCGCTGGCGGGCGCGGTCCACCTGGGCAACCGATTCCGCCGCCTCGGCCACGGTCAGGGGGCGAACGGGGCGATTCAGATTGTACTTGGTCAGCCCCACGGGCACCACGGAGAGGGAACGAATGCCCTCCCCCAGCGACCACAGGTCGTCGATGGTTCGGTCCAGATGCGCCCCGTTGTTCCATTCCGGACAGAGGACGATCTGGGTGTGGACCTCGAGCCCCCCATCCAGGAGTTCCCGCAGCTGGTCCATGATGAGCCCGGCCCGCTCGTTCTTGAGGAGCCGGATGCGCACGTCGGGCTCGGTGGCGTGGACGCTCACGTAGAGGGGCGAGAGGCGCTGTTCGATGAGCCGCTGCAGTCCCCGAGGCCCCAGGTTCGTGAGCGTGACGTAGCTTCCATAGGTGAACGACAGTCGGAAGTCATCGTCCCGAAGCCAGAGCGATCCGCGCACGTCCTTCGGGTTCCCGTCGATGAAGCAGAAGACGCACTCGTTGGCGCACTCCCGGATCGTGTCCGGAGCCGGCACGATGCCGACGGGCTCCCCGGGGTCCCGATCCAGCTCGTAGATCACCCGGTTGCCGTCGGGGTCCACGGTCTCGAGTTCGAGTTCGGAGTCGGCCAGGAGAAAGGTGAAATCGATCCCGTCCCGGACCTTTTCCCCATTGATGCGCACGACGCGGGTGCCGATGCGGAGCTCCAGCTCCTCGGCGATGCTTCCCCGTTCGATTTCGGCAATGGTGATCACGTAAGGTCCTGTCCTGTAAATGTGCGGGTCATGGCCCTGGCGTTCCGCGCCCCCTTCCACGTCGCTGGGGTCGTGGTTGCGAGGGTGCGGATCTTCGCGGGTCGTCGTGCCCGATGCGGCACCGGTCGTGCTGCCGGTCGCCCGTACCCGGCGATGGATCGACGGGGACGGTTGCCCACTGAGCAGTGGAGAAGAACTCCTGTAACCGCGTCGATTCACAGCTTTGAAGAATAACGGATTAGGGGATTCTTCTCAACGAGGATGCGAAGGTTTTCCCTCGACCGGAACCTGCCCGGAGCGCCGCCGGTATTCTCGATCATGAATCACTTCCAGTCCAGCACGCCCCTTTCGCGGGGCTTTTCCGCATCCGCGCACCCACATGGCCCGGGCCGTGCTCCGTGCAGCCCGTGGACGTCCATCCTGGCGAAGCTTCCCGTTCTCGTGGTCCTTCTGACCGCGTCCGGCTGCGCCGTCGCCGAGCGCGTCGAGGAGGCTTTTCGGGGGGAGACACCACGCGAGCGCTACGTCGAGGGGCTCGACCGGGCCGGCCTGGACGGGACACTCCTCGGGAGCAGCTGGATGCGCGTCGGCGAAGCCGCCCTCGAATCGGGTCCCCTGGTAGCTCTCCCCCACCGCGAGGAGGGGGTGCTGCTTCCGGAAGAGCCCACCGCTCTCTCCGCCTCCTTCGACCTTCGCCGGGGGGAATACCTGCAGGTCGTCTTCACCCGGCAGGAGGACGGCGACTCGGTGGACGAGGCCCGGGAGTGGGGATCGGGCTCCCGTGTGTTCATCGACCTGCACCGTCTCCGGGACCCGGACCGCCCGACCGAGGAGGGCGGCCCGCGCCCCATCACGCTGGCATGGAGCGAGGCGGGCTCAGGCCTCGCGGACACGCTGGTTCACGAGGCCTCCGTTTCGGGAAGGTACCTGGCAAGGGCTCAGCCCGAGCTTCTCGCCGGGGGCAGTTTCACCCTGGAGATCCGGTCCGGCCCCTCCATGGACTTCCCCGTGGCAGGTCGCACGACCCGCGATATCCAGAGCCGGTTCGGCGCTGCCCGCGACGGAGGCCGCCGCGAGCACCACGGGGTCGACATCTTCGCGCCCCGCGGCACCCCCGTTCTCGCAGCCGGGCCGGGGGTCGTTCGACGGGTCAACGAGACCCCCATCGGGGGAAAGGTGGTGTGGGTCTTCGACCAGGAGCGGAATCTCTCTCGCTACTACGCCCACCTGGACTCCCAGGCGGTGGAGGCCGGGCGCCGGGTCGAGCCCGGAGACACCCTCGGTACGGTGGGAAACACCGGAAACGCCCGCACCACGCCCCCCCACCTGCACTTCGGCATCTACGTCCGGGGCGAGGGGCCGGTGGATCCCTGGCCCTACCTGTACCAGCCGGCCAGCCCCCTCCCTCCGGTCCGCGTTGACCCGGCCCGCTTCGGCACCGCCGGGACGGTGCGTGCGGATGACGTCCCGGTCCGGATCGTCTCGGGGAGCGGCAACCTCTACCGGGTGCGCACCCGCGGGGACGGCCAGCATCGGCATTCCCTGGTTCCTGCCGAAGCACTGTCTCCGCAGGCGGCTCCTTGAAGGCCCCTCGCGCTCTCCACGAACTGGATGACCTCCGGGGCAGGCTCCTGGACGAGGTCCGCGCCTCCCCGCAGCACATCCGCACGGCACAGGCTGGAACGGGGGACGGGTGGACAGCAGTCCAGGTCCTTCAGCACCTCCTCCTGGTGGAATCCCTGGTCCTGTCGGGACTTGACCGGGACGCCGGGAATGACCGGCGCCGCCGCCGCCGCACGGTTCGGGACCGGGTCGGGGGAATCGCGGTTTCGCTGGTCTTCCTTCTCCGAATCCGCGTTCGGATGCCGACACGTCGGGTTGATCCCGTGCCCCCCCTCTCCTTCGAAGAGGTGGAGGCGCGGTGGACCACTGTCGGAGCCGAACTCGGCCTTCGACTTCGGGAGGCCGCGGCCCTGGCACCGGAACGGGCGGTCATGCGCCACCCGGTCTCCGGCCCTCTCTCCCCCCCGGACACGGCGGCTTTCCTGCTGAAGCACATGCGTCACCACGAACGCCAACTCCACCGGATCCTCGCCGCCGGCCCGCCCCGCCCCTCGACCGAGGCTGCACAGGGCCGCTGAAGGCCGCCGGTGTGCACTCCCCCTCCACACGGGGCGCACACGGGGCACACCCACGGGGCAACGGGGGGGGGTACGCTCCAGGCTTCCCTCGCTCCCGCCCTCGCTTCCCCCTCCCCTCGGCTTCATTCTCGTTCCGGACGAAAAAGCCCCCCGTCGCCGGCAAGGCAACGGGGGGCTTCGATTTCAATGCCGGATCTTCAAGCGGGCGACCGGATTCGAACCGGCGACCCTCAGCTTGGGAAGCTGATGCTCTACCAACTGAGCTACGCCCGCAGCAGCACCCGGAATGTAGCGCGGCCAGCCCCGCCGTCAAGCGGGACCAGCCGCGCAACACGCTGGATCAACGGCTTCCGGGGTGGGGAATCAGTCCATGACCCGGTAGCCGTACCCGAACAGGTCTCCGTCCGGAATTTCGACTTCGAAGGCCCGGGCCTCGCCCTCGCCCTCGAAGCGTACCGTCGTCTCGCGGGTGCCAATCTCGGCCCCGCGAACATCGTAGAACGTGAACCGAAGGCGAACCTCGGTGCCCGCCGGGGCGGTGTGGTTCGAAAGCTGTCCCGCCAGGACGACGTCCGATCCACCGGGACGGATCGTGATCTCATCCATGACGATGGGGAGATCCTCGCCCGTGGTGTAGACATCCATGGCCTCGTCCTCGCGGCCGAGCTGCAGGAGGGCATTGGCCCGGAAGCGGTAGGCCAGCGCGTTGAGCTCGTCAATCTCGAGGAGCTTGGCCGTGACCTGCTCGAGCTCGGTCCACTCCTCGTTGATGTACAGCGTCTGCGCGAAGTTGAACACGGCATCGCGATGGTTCGGAACCACCTCGAACGTCCGGCGGAAGGCCTGCTCGGCTCCCTCGAACTGCTCGACCTGGTACAGCCCGACCCCGATGGTGAAGTAGTCGGAGGCGTTGAGGTTGTCGCGGGCAAGAAGGTCCGCGAAGAGATCCTGGGCATCCGCTCCCCGGCCCCCGGCCACGAGGGCCGACGCATAGGCGGTCAGATGCTCCAGGTTGTCCGGGTCTTCCTCCACGAGCATCGCGTAGGCGTCTGCCGCTTCGTCGAAACGGTCTGCGCGAAGGAGAAGCTGGGCACGGTTCACCATGGCCGGTTCCCTGAGGGCTCGCCACGACTCGCGCATCTCCTCGTCATCCACCCGGTCGTACCAGGGCCCGTCGATGATCTCCACGACCTGCCCGAAGGCCTCCGCGGACTCCTCGTAGCGACCCTGCTGGGCATAGATGCTTCCGAGGTTCAGCAAGGCCTCCGGACGGAACTGGTAGATGGAGTTGGCCAGCTCGAAGGACTGGACTGCAGCGTCCTGATTGTCGGCCTCGATGTAGGCGACACCCTGATTGTAGGCTTCGATCCATGCTGCTTCCCGAAGTCCGATGGTCTCGAGGATGTACGGGGGATGAAGCTCCTCGGCACGGTCGAAGCGTGCAGCGGCCTCCTCGATCCGATCCAGCCCCATCAGGGCCTCACCGGCCTGGAGGTAGGACTGGGGGTTTTCCGGGTCCTCGGCGATTCCTGCCTCGGCATGACCGAGGGCATCCTGGTACCTCGTCCGGGCCTGCTCCTCGGAAGACGCGGCACTTGCCTGGATCAGCGAGATTGCGGCCTGGTTCGTGTGATCGTTGTCCCGGGGCTCGATGCCCTGGGGGAGATCCGTGATCCACTGGGGGAGTTCGTCGCCCTCGGCGCCCGCACCCAGCACTGTGCTGTCGGGAGCACGCGTTTCACCCGCAGTCGCGCACCCACCCACGAAGAGTGCCGCTCCCAGGACCGCGACGGCCCCGAATCGGAAATTCATCCAGCTATCCTCCCTGTAGCGTTCCAAGAGATCCTGTCCTTGCGGACAGGAGGCGGGTGCCTCACCGGAGGGTGAGCCCCGCCATCTTCCCTGCAAATCCATGGTAACCCAGTAAGCTACCGAGGATCCCGGAGCCACGTCAAACGTGGACGGGCTCGTTCACTCCGCAGCTTGGAGGCGTTCCAGCGTTGTCTCGCGGCCCAGGGCGGCGAGCACCAGGCCCAGGTCCGGCCCGGACCGGGTGCCGCAGAGGGCCAGGCGTACCGGGTGAAAGAGAGACGGTCCGCGCGCTCCCACTTCCTTTCCCGCATCCCGCACCGCCTGCCCCAGCACGTCCGCCTCCCAGGACGAGAGCGCCGCCAGCGCCGCCCGGACGCCGCCCACGATGCGGCGGGCCTCCGCACCCTCCTCCCGAACCTCCCTGACCCCTGACTCGAGCACCGCAGGTCCGGGATGCAGGATCGCCAGCGTGTCGTTCACCTCTCCCAGCGTGTGCAGCCGCGTGCGGATCGCTTCCACGGACCGCAGAAGTTCCTCCCCCTCCATGGGAAAGCGCGCGCGGTCGAGGAACGGCTCCAGTGCCTGCACGAGTTCCTGCAGGGAAAGGAGGGCCAGGTGCTGGGCCGACATCCACCGCAGCTTTTCCGGATCGAAGACGGCGTCGGAGGCGCCCACGCGGTCCAGCGTGAGTTCGGACTCCAGCTCCTCCCGGGTCAGAACCTCCCGGTCGTCCCCCGGGGACCACCCCAGCAGTGACAGGTAGTTGACAACGGCGTCGGGGGGATACCCTTCGGCGCGGAGCTCTCCGATACCGGAGGCCCCTTCACGCTTCGAGAGCTTCTTCCGGTCGGCCCCCAGGACCATCGGAAGGTGTGCAAAAACCGGGCGCGGGGCCGCAAGGGCATCGAAGAGAAGGACCTGCTTGGGGGTGTTGGAAAGGTGTCCCGCACCCCGGATCACGTGGGTGATCTCCATGTCGATGTCGTCCACCACCACGGCGAAATTGTAGGTGGGGCGCCCGTCGGCCCGGAGGATCACGAAGTCTCCAACGTCGCCGCCATGAAACGAGACGGAGCCCCGCACGGCGTCGTGGAACTCGATGCGCGCGTCCGGCACCGGAAACCGGATGGCTGCGGCCTCCCCGGCAAGGACCCGCCTCTCCGCCTCGGCGGCGTCCCCGACCTGGCACCCGCCGGGACACCCCACGCCGGGCGCCCCCCCCTCCCCTTCCTCCCGGAGTGTGGCCAGCCGTTCGTCGGAGCAGAAGCAGCGATAGGCGCGTCCCCCCGCGAGGAGCCCCATGGCCACCGCCCGGTGCCGGTCGGCCCGCTCGCTCTGGCGATAGGGCCCGAAGGGTCCCTCCCGGTCCGGCCCCTCGTCCCAGTGCAGCCCGGCCCACGCCAGGTCCTCGAGGATCGCCTCCAGCGAACCCGGCACGTTCCGGTCCCGGTCCGTGTCCTCCACCCGGATGACGAAGGCGCCGCCGTGGTGACGTGCGAACAGGTGGTTGAAGACGGCGATCCGAAGGTTTCCCAGGTGGAGCTGGCCGGTGGGGCTGGGTGCGAAGCGGGTGCGGACCATGGGCATGGACTCGTCGATATCGGGGGGTCCGGAAGCGCAGGGGGGCCGGTCGCAGGGGCGTGCGCCGGGGACCGGGCTCCGTCAGGATGCAGTGTCGCCTTCAAGGTACTCCAGGATGCGCTCTGCCAGAACCCGCGAGAACCCCGGCACCCTCGAGATCCCGTCCGGTCCCGCCTCCCTGACCCCGTGCACGGACCCGAAGCGCGTGAGGAGCGCGCGCTGCCGGGCAGGACCCACCCCCGGGATGTCCCCCAGCTCGCTCCGGATCGTCCGCTTCGTCCGGAGCTTCCGGTTGTACGACACCGCGAACCGGTGGGCCTCGTTACGCACCCGCTGGAGGAGCCGGAGCGAAGGGTCCCGCCGGGGGATCCGCACCGGGTCCCGCCGCCCGGGAAGGAAGACCTCCTCCTCCTTCTTCGCCAGCGCACACACCGCCACCTCCTCGGTCCCCAGGGCCACCAGGACCGGGAGCACGGCCGAGAGCTGCCCCTTTCCGCCATCGATGACGATGAGTTCCGGCAGGGGGGCGTTCTCGTCGAGTCGCCGCTTCAGGTATCGCTCCACCGCCTCGGCCATGGACCGGTAGTCGTCGTTCCCCCAGTCCCCCCGGATCCGCATGTGGCGGTAGAGCGCCTTCCGGGGCTCGCCGTTCTCGAAGGCCACCGCCGACGCCACCACTTCGGTCCCCCCGGTGTGCGAGATGTCGAAACAGACGATGAAGCGTGGCACGACCTTGAGCCCCAGCCGCTCCTGCAGGTCGTAGAGCAGGGTGTCGGCCCGGTCCGGCGCCACCTCCGGATCCCCCTCCGCCGCCACCCGGTCCTCGAGCACGTGGCGGGCATTGGTCCGGGCCAGCTCCATGAGCCGCACCTTGCCGCCCCGCTGCGGCACACGCAGTTCCACCTTCCGCCCGGCGCGCTCGCCGAGCACACCCTCGAGCACCGCCCGGTCCTCGAACTCCAGGGGGAGCAGGATCTCCGCCGGCAGTTCCTGGATGCCCACCTCGCCCCTTCCGAGGTAGTACCGGGATGCGAAGGCCTGCAGCAGGTCGGCGTCGTTGTCTCCTGCGAGCCCCTCGAACCGGTGGGTTTCCCGACCCAGGAGGGTGCCGCGGCGGATCCGCAGGACCACGGCGGCACCGTCGTCGCCGTCCCGGGCGATCCCCACCACGTCCTGGTCCCCGCCGTCGACCCGTTCCACGAGCTGCTCCCGGGCCAGGGACTCGATGCCCGCGAGGATGTCCCGGAACCTCCCGGCGTCCTCGAACCGGTGCTCCACCGCCGCCGTGCGCATCTCCGCCTCCATCTCCTTCCGGAGGGCCGTCGTGTTCCCCTCCAGGATGTGGATCAGGTCGTCGATGTCGGCCCGGTAGGCCTCCCGGCTCTGCCAGCCCACGCAGGGGGCCTGGCACCGGTGGATGTGGTAATCCAGGCAGGGCCGCGGGGGCGCCTCCTTCGGGAGCCGGTAGCGGCACGACCGCACCGTGTGCACCCGCTTCAGGTGCTCCAGCGCCTGCCGAAGCGCACCCACCCGGGTGAACGGGCCGAAATAGCGGGCGCCGTCCTCCCGGACGTTCCGCGTGATCCAGACCCTCGGGAAGGGCTCGTTCACCGTGACCTTCACGTACGGATACCGCTTGTCGTCGCGGAGCTGGATGTTGAAGCGGGGGCGGTGCTCCTTGATGAGGTTGGACTCGAGGAGGAGGGCCTCGGCCTCGGAGTCCACGACGATGGTGTCCACGTCCACGGCCCTGTGGCCCAGCTGCTGGAGGCGGATGCCCCGGTTCCGGTCGTGGCGGAAGTAGCTCCGCACCCGGGTCCGGAGGGACTTGGCCTTCCCGATGTACAGGATGTCGCCCTTCGAATCCCGGAACAGGTACACGCCCGGTGCGGTGGGAAGGGCGTCGAGGCGGCGGTCGTCGATCATGCCGACCCGCCACGGCGCCCCAGCGCCTCCAGCAGGGGACTCCTCACCCCGAGAAGAGAGGTCACGCCCAGGTAGGCGGCGCCGGCGGCACCCAGCGTGACGGCCGCCACCGGAATCGGGTGGAGCCCGGGCACGACGCCGGCCAGGGCCAGGCGCAGCCCCCAGCCCACGGCCACCGCCGCCCCTGCCCCCGTCACCAGCCGGAGGAGCGGCCCGACCCCGGACCCATGAGGCCCGATGTCCCGCGCCAGGCGCCGCCGCAGGAGGCCGAGCTCGACCCAGGCCCCGAGTGCCGAGCCCAGCGCAAGCCCCACGGCTCCGTAGCGAAGCCCGCCCCCGACCTCGAACCGGTCCAGCGGGAACATGAGCGCCGCGCCCACCGCCAGGGCGAGGGTCACCCGGAGCACCGCGACCCGGGCCGGTGTCGCCGTGTTGCCCAGCGCATAGAAGGCCGAGGAGAGGAGACGCGAGGTGGCCGACGCCCCCATCCCCAGGGCGTAGGCGGCGAGGATCGCCCAGGTCAGCCGGACCTCCAGCGGACCGAAGGCACCGGTCTGGTAGAGCGCGGCGACGACCACGTCCCCCAGGAAGAGGTAGACCGCCACCGAGGGCACGAGGAAGTAGGCCACCCGGAGCATCCCCTGCCGAACGGAGCCGGCCAGGGCGGCCTGCGCCGCGGGGGAGAGGTCGGCAGCACGGCCATCCACCCGCGCCGGGGCCAGGTCCAGGTCCCCGGGGGTACCCTGCCCCGCCTGCTTCCCCGCCTGCTTTCCGGCCAGCTTCCCGGCCTCCTTCCCGGCCTCCTTCTCCGCCACTTCCTCCGCCTCCTTCCGTCGCGCCGCCACCTGGCTCCGGGCCAGTTCGGGAAGTTCGCTCGCGGCTACCGCCATGCCGAAGAGCGAGATGGGGAGCATGTACAGCACCTGCGCGTACCCCAGAACGGCCAGGGCCCCCGTGGCCAGGAGCCCGGCCAGGGCGTAGTCGAGAAGGCCGCCCACGTTCACGACACCGCGACCCGCAAGCACCGGGAGGAAGGCCCGCACCGCTTCCCTCACGCCCTCGATCCGGTTCGCGACCCACGGAAGGACCGTCACGCGCAGCCCGCCCACGAGGCGAAGTGCTCCCGGGAGCTGGATCGCGAACTGGAGGAACCCGCCCAGCAGGGCGCCCCCGGCCGTGAGGCGGAGGAGTGCGTCGCCTTCCCACCCGAGGTACCACCCTCCCCCCACGAGGGCCGCCAGGATCGCGGCGTTCCAGGCTACCGGGGCGACATACGGGAGGAAGAATCGCCGATGGGTATTCAGGATCCCCAGCGACCAGGCCGAAAGCACGAGGATCCCGGTCATCGGGAAGAGGATCCGGACGAGGGCGGTGGTCCGGGCGTGCTGGTCGGCGTCGAATCGGGGAAAGAGAAGCCCGACGAGCAGGGGTGCCAGCGCCATGCCGAGGAGGACCAGCGCCCCGGCCGTCACAAGGAGGAGCCCGAACACCGCGCCGGCAAAGCGCCGCGCGGCCTCCTGCCGGTCCTCCTCGATCATGCGGGCGTAGACCGGGATGAACGAGGCGGACAGCGTGCCCTCGCCCAGCAGGTTCTGGATGACGTTGGGAAGCCGGAGCGCCGCGCGCCACGCATCGGCGTAGACCGACGCTCCGAAGTAGTGCCCCAGGGCCCGCTCCCTGGCCAGCCCGGCGATGCGGCTCAGAAGGATCCCCGCCGAAACCAGGGAGGCACTCCGGGACGCCCGCGGTGCGCCGGGATGCGTCGGGGTCGACGGAGGAGCGCCAGGCTCGGGGGCACCCAGCTCCGGCGCGAGGGGCTCCCGGTCGCCGGGGGCGTCCGAACGGGGGACCTCCCCCGCCGATGGATTCACCTCCGCGGCGACCCCATCGGCGTCAGTCCGGGGTTCCACCGGGGAGCCGGCCCTCGGATCGCTCGGTGAGGAGTCGCTGCAGGAACTCCCCCTCCTCGTGCAGGCGCTGCACATCGCGGGAGAGTCGGTCCACCTCGCCCTCCAGGTAGCGGACCCGGTCCACGACCACGTCGTCGCCGGAACCGACGCGGCGATCCTCGACCCGCGCGGCCAGCGCCCGACCCAGGCGGGAGTCGAGAACGGTGGAGAGGATCTCGGGGATCATGAAGGCGAGTACGATGAGTGCGATCCAGAGCATGGTCAAAGGTACCGAGGTGCAGGACCGGGGGGCAACGGCACGTCCCGGACCCTCCGGCGACCGGCCTCCCCTCACCGGATACGGATCTGGCCGGCGGGAGCTTCAGGACCCGGTGGGACCGGCGGGCTCGGCCTCGAGGTCATGCCCGGGTCCCTGCCCGCGATCATGGCCCGGTTCATCGCCTCCTTCCCCACCGGGTGACCTCCCCGGGAGGACGGCCCCCCGGGCCGCATCCATCCAGCGGGACATGAGTTCCGGGCCATAGCGTACGAGGTAGTACACCGCCGGGAAGACGCGTTCCTGCGGGGTGCCCCCGGGGAAGAGCTGAACCTGGGCCTTCTCGATCTGCTGCACCGCGATCCCGCTCTCGCGCTTTCGGGCCTGCACGACCTTCTTCTCGAGGTCGTCGAGGAGAGAGAACCCCTGGTTTCTCACGTGGTCCACCGGCCCTGCCAGCGTGGGATCCACCTGACGGACCGCCTTTTGCAACTCCTTGCTGCCAAGTGCAATGGCCCCCTTAAGCTTGCCCATCGCCTCACGTACCTCCGGGGGGAGGTCGTCGCGAATGACCCGGCCCACCACCTCGTGGTGCGGACGGGAAAGGTCGGCGAGCTCCAGGCCGAATTTCCGGAGCACCTTCTCGACCCTCGACTCGACGACAGCGGCCGAGAGCCGGGGGTGCACCACCGGGGGGCGGATCCCGTGGGCCGCGAAGACCGGTGCGGTCTGGGCCAGGTAGGCGATCTCGCCGGGGCCGGCCACGTACGCCAGGGTGGGAACCAGCGTGCTCTCGACCACGGGCCGAAGGAGCACGCCGGGGGACAGGAGCGCAGGATCCCTTCCGGCCTCCCCTGCGAGTGCCTCCTGCGTGAGCACCCGCCCTTCCCTGCGCATGCGCAGCGGCGGGCCCTCCGCTGCGCCGCCCCCCTCGCCATTCCCTTCACCCTTTCCTGTCCCCCGCCCCGAGCCCTGCGCCGACGGCTCCACGAAGAGTCGGTCACGCCCCTGGGCGCCTTCGAGGAAGAGATTGGCGCCGCCCTCGAGGATCGTCACCTGGCTGTGATACCCGGCGGCTTCGAGCTCTCCGGCCCGACGCGCCAGGGCGTCCGCGCGTTCCCGCGCTCCCCGGGCCTCGGCGAGCAGAACCGGGAGCGCCGCCGCCTGCGCCTCCGGATGCTCCGGCGAAAGGATGAACACGCCCGCCATCGCCAGGTGCCGACGGAGCAGTTCGGCAAAGGCCGAGGGGAGCGTCGCCCCCTCCCGGTAGGCCGCCCGGAGGTCCGCCTCGAGATCCGGGCGAAACTCCGTATCCGGAAGGAGCGCAAGGAGGGCCTCGAGCGCCTCCGGCCCCTCGGGGCCCATCGGCATCCGGTGGAGGGGGAGTTCCCCGGCGCCTGGCCGGTCCGGAAGCTCGAGCGTCACGAGGTCGTTGGCCATGTCCGGGAGCGACACCCGCCGGACTTCCTCCCAGTCGTGGTCCTCCGACGCAACCCAGAAGACCGGGATCACGGGAACCCCCAGGTCCTCCTCGAGCCAGCGTGCGAGCGCCGCCGCCGTCAGCGCCTTGTAGAGGGAGAAGAGGGGCCCCCCGAAGAGCCCCGGCTGCTGCCCCGTCGTGACGGCCAACCCTCCCTCTTCAACGAAGCGACGGAGTCGAGACTGGCCGTTCTCGCCCCCCCCGGTGAGCATCCGGGTCAGCCGCTCCCTTGATTCCTGATCGAAGCGCCCCCGGACCTCCTCGGCCTTGGCCCGGTAGGCGGCCGGGTCTCCGGGGTGCCCCCCGGGATAGAAGGCGAGGGCGGAAGGCTCACCCGCCAGGTACTGGCGGACGAGGTGAGTCCCCGAAAGCGTCTGGATGTGGAGGTTCACGGGAGTTCCGGTGCCGGGATCGAGAAGGGCATGGGCAGGAGCGTCACGTGGCCCGCCGGGCAAGCAGGATCTCGCGGGGAGCTGCAGGGCCGGGTGGCCCGCCCCCGTAATCGCCGAACCGGGCCTCGACCTCGAGTCCGACCGTGCCCAGGAGCGCCTCGAGTTCGGCGGCGTCGTAGAGGCGGACGCGCTCCACGAAATCCTCTTCCACCCCCTTCCCACGGATCCGGATTCGCTTCTCGACCCTGCGTCCCCCGTCCACGAGACGGCGAAGCTGGACCACGCGCTTTCCGTCCACGATGCGTTCGTCGCGGGGTTCGAGCGTTGCCCGGACCCGTTCGGCGTTGAGGAAATCCAGGAAGACCCGGCCTCCGGGTCCCAGAACCCGGTCCATCTCGGCCAGGACCTTCCGGTCCTCCGAGTCGGCTTCGAAGTACCCGAAGGAGGTGAAGAACGAGGTCACCAGGTCGAAACTGCCTTCCTCGAACGGAAGGTGGCGCATGTCCCCCCGGACCCTCAGACAGCCGGGCGCCGTCCTTCGCGCCTCGCGGAGGAGCGGCAGGGAGAGATCCATTCCCACCGGCCGCAGGCCGGCTTCAGCCAGCGCCTTCAGGTGACGACCGGCTCCGCATCCCAGGTCGAGCACCCGTCCGCCGGCCCCGCCGCACCCTCCGGTCCTGGGGTCCTCCAGCTCGCGGAGGAGGAGGGCCACGGCCTGGTCGGCCTCCTCCTGGTCCCGGTGCGGGTAGAGGTGAAGATACTCCTCACCGAACCAGCTCCGATACCAGGGCACCAGGGCGTCACGCTCCGGTGGGGGTGCCGGGGCGCTCAACGGGTCCCCTTGTGGTAGGGTTCGTTCCGGAGGATGGTCCCGGCCCGGTAGAGCTGTTCGACCAGGACGAGGCGGGCCATTTCGTGGGGGAGGGTCATGGACGAGAGGGAGAGGCGGCGAGAGGACCGCGCCACGACCTCGGGAGCGAAGCCGAACGCGCCCCCGAGGGCGAGCACCAGGGGCGGTGCCGCATGGAGCTGGCGCTCGCCCAGCGCCCGGGCGAAGGCCACGGAGTCGAGGGCCTTCCCTTCGCGGGTGACGACCCAGAGTTCACCGCCCTCCGGGAGACGGGCCAGGATCCGCTCGCCCTCGGCAGCCATGACGCGCTCCGCGTCCACCGGTCCTCCTCTTCCGGTCCCCGCGTCCACCTCCACGACCCCGAACTTCCAGTAGTGCGGAACCCTCGATTCGTATTCCGCCACGGGGGCCTCGAGAGGCCCGCGAACCCTGCCCACAGCAACGAGAAGGATCACGCCCGGGCCTCGCCGTGGGCGAGGGCCCGGTCCAGGAGGCGGTCGAGAAGGCGGGTCACGCCCGGGGCCGGCTGGACCTCCAGGGCGAGGACCCTCGGCGCAGGGCCGGCCGTGAGCATCGCGTCGAATTCCCCCAGTTTCACGGCATCCTTCTCGGTGGTCACGATCCGTCTTCCCCCGGCCCGGTTCAGCAGGTGGCGCACGTCGTCTGCGGTGTATGGATGATGGTCGGAATAGGCCGCGAGTTCCACCCCGTCGCCGAAGCCTGCCTCCCGGAGCATGTCGACGAACCCGCGGGGGTGGGCAATGGAGGCCACGGCCAGGATGCTCTCCCGGGTCGCAGGTCCCTCCGAGGCGGCACCTGCGAGGTCCTGCCAGCCACCGGCGAGGAGGCCGACGCAGCCAAGCGGCGGGTGCCGCGGGACCCGGGCAAGGACCGACTCCATTCGCCCCGCCTGCTCCCGCCCCGCCACCCCCTTCCCCGTCACGAGAACGAGGGAGGCGCGCTCCAGGGCCCCGAGGGGTTCCCGCCAGGGTCCCCGGGGGAGCAATCGTGGCGGGAAGGGGTCGTGGGCCGAGAGGAGGACGATGTCGGCGTCCCGGGCCAGCGCACGATGCTGGAATCCGTCGTCCACCACGATGACCCCGGCGCCGTCGGTCACGGCCCGGGTGGCGGCTGCGACCCGGTCCCGGTCGGCAACCACGGGCGTGCCCGGATGCCACCTGCGGTGCAGGGCCAGCTCGTCGGCCCCGTAGCCGCGACTCACCACCGCGGGCCGCAGTTCTCGCGCCAGGAGCCGGTCCACGACCCAGCGGACCACGGGAGTCTTTCCCGTTCCGCCGACCGAGAGGTTCCCCACCGAGATGACCGGAACCTTCACGGAGCCCGCGCGAAGGAGCCCCGTGTCGAAGGCCCGGTTCCGGAGGCGGGCGCCCACGCCGAAGAGCGCCGCGGCCGGAGCCGTCAGGGCCGTGAGGAGGACCGAGGTCGCACCCCGGGTCTCGCCTGCCCAGTAGGCCCGTGCCAGTTCTTCCAGCGGGGGGCGGCTCATTCGGGAGGGGTCCACGGGCCGGCGGGGCGGACGGGGTCGGGGTTCGCCCGGTCGACCCTGTCCGTGAGGAGGTTGAGTTCGGCATCGACATGGGCCGCCACCGCCTCGAGTTCCCGGGGGTCCAGGTCACGCTCGACGAAGATGGGCGGGCCGTAGCGCACCTCGACCCTGGCAAAGGGCCAGGGTACGAGAAACCGGTCCCAGGATTTCACGCGCCAGGCCCTCCGGGCCCCGGCCCCCACGAGGATCAGGGGGGCACCCGAGCGCTGGGCGGCCAGGAGCGGTCCGGCCTTCAGGCGTCGCGCCGGCCCTCGGGGACCGTCGGGGGTGATCGCCAGGTCGGATCCCTCCCGGAGGGCCCGAAGCAGGCCCCGAAGCCCGCGGGCCCCGCCCCGGCTGCTCGAGCCACGCACGGTCCGGAACCCACGGCGTTCCACCAGGCGGGCGATGAGCTCCCCGTCGCGGTGCCGGCTGATCAGGACCACGGCGCCCTCGTTTCTGTGGAGGTGGGCCAGCGGAAGGATGCGGGAGTGCCAGAAAAGAAAGATGACCGGTCTGCCCTCCTCCCGAAACGACTGGAAGTGCTCGCGACCGTGGAGATCGAAGCGCCAGCTCCAGCCAAGAAACCAGAGGAGGCCCGAGCCCAGCACCTCGAGGAGCCCGCGCCCCGATTCCGCGGCGGTGGCTCCCGTCGCCTCCTCGCTGCCCCTATCCATCGGACGGCAGGTCCCGGGCCGCGGGAAGCGACCTGCGCCCCGCCCCGGCCGACGCGCCCCCCCGGCCCCGGAGCGGAATCCCGCGCTCCAGGAGCACTTCTTCCACCAGGAGAGCCACCCGGCCCGCAGCTCCCGGTTTGCCGAGGCGGGCGCGAACGCCGGCCAGCCCGGCCAGTGCCGCGGTCCGTTCCGGTCCGTCCTCCAGGAGCGGGAGAAGCGCGTCCGCCAGCCCGGGTCCGGTCACCTCACCCTGCAGGAGTTCGGGGACGACGCGTTCGCCCGCGACCAGGTTGGCCAGAGCGACATGCTCCACCCGCACCACCCGGCGCGCGATTCTCCACGTCAGCGGGTGCGTGCGGTAGGCGACGACGAAGGGAACGCCGGCCAGGGCGGCCTCGAGGGTGGTCGTGCCCGACTTGACCAGCGCGCCCCGTGCATGAGCCAGGAGCCCCCGCCCGTCGGTGACCGCGGTCAATCGCGTTCCGGACGGCAGGTTCTCCGGGAGCGGCACGGGGAGCCCCTGTGCCCGCGCCACCACCGGCTGGATCCCGGGGCGGGCCCGGGCGAGGCGGTCGGCGGCCTCCAGGAACGGGTCAAGGTGCCGGCGCAGTTCCTGGGACCGGGAGCCGGGGAAGATCGCCAGGATCTCCCGTGCCGGGTCCACGCCCGCCTCGCGGGCGAAGGTCGCGCGGTCCGGGGGGGACCCGGTGTCGTCCAGGAGCGGATGGCCCACGTACCTCGCATCCCCACCCTCGGCCCGGAAGAGATCGGCCTCGAAGGGGAGAATGACCGCGACCCGGTCGGCGGTCTGGGCGAGCCTTGCCGTGCGGTGCGCCTTCCAGGCCCACACCTGGGGCGCGATGTAGTAGACCACCGGGATCCCGCGTTCATGGGCGGCGGCCGCGATGCGCAGGTTGAACCCCGGGTAGTCGATGGGCACCACCAGGTCCACGGTGCCCGTATCGAGAAGTGCCCGAACCCTGCGCTCGAGCCGGAGAAAGTACGGGAGGCGGGCCGCGACTTCGGCAAAGCCCATGACCGCGAGGTCGTCCAGACCGGCGAGGAGATCCACCCCCTCGGCGGCCATGCGTTCGCCCCCCATGCCGACCAGCCGGGCGCCGGGAATGCGGTCACGGAGGGCCCGGGCCAGGTAGGCACCATGATGATCGCCCGACGCCTCGCCTGCCAGCAGGAGGAGTGTGGGCCCGCCTGGGCCGTCCGACGGGGCGTCCGGGCGAGGCCGGGTCACGGTGCGGCGCTGCCTAGAAGCTGGACGTGAGGTACCAGATCGCCATGACCACCAGGACGAACAGGAAGGCCAGCATCTTGGGGGAGCGGGGCGGCCTGGCATCGGCCCCCGCCTTCTTTCGGCTACGACGAACGTGTATCAGCGACATGGCGCAGGATCCGGGCTTCAATGGCAAGGGCAACCTCGAGGGCGCTTCTTCCTTCGACCCCGGAGACGGCCGGAGGGATCCGCCCCATCGCGGCCTCCCGGAAGGAGTCCTGTTCCCTGCGGAGCGGTTCGGCGGGCTCCGCGTGGAGCGGGATGCGTTCGATGATCGACGAGAGGTCGCGGGCCAGGAGGCCGGCCATGGCGGCCTCGGCCTCGGGCCCGGGCTGAAGCGCAGGCAGGTCCCGCTTGAGGCGGAGGAACTCCCCGGTGCCTGCGGCCAGGTCGAGGCTCAGGTACCCGGAACGCTGGAAGATGCGGACCTTGCGAAGCCGCTCCAGCGAGACGCGGCTGGAGGTGAGGTTCGCCACAGCGCCGCCCTCGTAGGTGATCCGGGCGTTCGCGATGTCCACCGAACGTGTCAGCACCGGGGCCCCGGCGGCCTGGAACTCCTGGACCGGACGGCCCACCAGGCTGCCCACGAGATCGACATCGTGGATCATCAGGTCGAGGACGACGGCGACGTCCGTCCCCCGCTCGGTGAAGGGCGCGAGGCGGTGGGATTCGATGAAGAGGGGCTGGTCCAGGTGGGGTCGTGCACCGACGACGGCGGTGTTGAAGCGCTCCACGTGTCCCACCTGCACGAGGGCGCCCCCGCGGGCGGCAGCATCGAGAATCTCGTCGGCGGCCTCCAGGGAGGGGGCGATGGGCTTCTCGATGAAGACGTGGATTCCCCGCTCCAGGGCGGCGACGGCCACGTCCCGGTGCGTGGTCGTCGGTGTCGCGATGATGACGGCGTCCACCTCGTCCAGGAGGCCTTCCAGCGTGGAGAAGGTTCGGACGCCGAGTTCCTCTCCGACCTCCCGGGCACGCTTCGGGTCCGCCTCGTGAACCCCGACGAAGCGGGTTTCCGGGAGGTCCCGGGCGATGCGGGCGTGATGGAATCCGAGGCTTCCCGCGCCGACCACCCCCAGCCGGAAGGGGCCCGCGGGGGTGCCGCCGACCGTGTCCACCCGTCGGTCGCCCTGCATCAGAACGTCACCCCGCGGTCCGAAGACTCGATGAACTCGATGAATTCTCCCACCTCGCCCTTCATCTCCAGCTCCTCCCTCACCCGCACCAGCGCCTGGGAAAGGTTCAGCTCGGAGTGAAAGAGCATGCGGTAGGCCTTCTTGAGGGCGGCCCTGGACTCGGCGGGGAAGCCGCGGCGCTCGAGTCCTACCGTGTTCAGTCCGTAGATCTTGGGCGGGTTTCCCGAAACGCGACAGAAGGGCGCCACATCCTGCGCCACCCTCGAGAGGCCGCCGATGAAGGCATGGCGCCCGATGCGCACGAACTGGTGGACGGCTACGAGGCCGCTGATGATCGCCCAGTCGTCGATGGTGACGTGGCCGGCCATCTGCGTGGCGTTGGAAATGATGATCCGGTTGCCCAGCCGGCAGTCGTGAGCGACGTGGACATAGGCCATGAGGAGGCAGTCGTCCCCGACCACCGTTTCGCCCGACTCCGAGGTGCCCCGATTGAGCGTGGCGTATTCCCGGATCTGGGTGCGATCCCCGATGCGAAGCCAGCTCTCCTCCCCCTGGAACTTGAGGTCCTGCGGGTCGGTGCCGAGGACCGCGCCCTTGTGAATCCGGCATTTCTCCCCGATCACCGTGTTCCGCTCCACGAGGACACCGGCGCCGATTTCGGTACCGGTGCCCACGCGAACCCGGGGGCCGATGATGGCGTGGGGGCCGACCGTGACCCCGGACCCGAGTTCCGCATCGGGATCGACGATTGCGGTGGCGTGAATCTCCGCAGCCGTGCTCATCGGTCCATGACCCGGGCCATGAGTTCCGCCTCGGCCACGAGGCGCCCCGACACCCGGGCTTCGCCGCGCATCCGGCAGATTCCCCGTCGGAACTGGAGGAGTTCGAGCTCGAAGACAAGCTGGTCCCCGGGGGTGACCGGGCGCCTCCACTTCACCTTGTCCAGCGACATGAAGTAGACAACCTTGTCCTCGGGGCGCTCGATGCTGTCCATGAGGAGAAGGCCGCCGACCTGGGCCATGGCCTCCACGATGAGAACGCCCGGCATGATGGGGTGGCCCGGGTAGTGTCCCTGGAAGAACGGCTCGTTGATCGTGACGTTCTTGATCCCCACGATGCGCTTGCCGGTCTCGAAGTGGGTGATCCGGTCCACCAGGAGCATGGGATACCGGTGCGGAAGGTACTCCATGATCTTGGCGGCATCCACGATGGCCTCGCCCTCGGGATCCCGTCGGCTCTCCACGGCCAGCGTCCGGGCCAGCTCCACGTTGCCCCGGTGGCTGGGCAGTTCGGCGAAGATGCGTCCTTCGATCCGCATGCCGAGCAGGGCAAGGTCACCGATGACGTCCCCGGCCTTGTGCCGGACGAACTCGTCGGGGAAGCGAAGCCCCTCCGGGTTCAGCACATCGCTCCCGTTGAGCACGATGGTGTTCTCCAGCGAGCTTCCCTGCGCACGGCCCCGGGCATGGAGCGCTTCGGCGTCCGCCTGGAACCCGAAGGTTCGCGCCGGCGCGATCTCGCTTCGGAACGTCTCCGCGTCGACCTTCCAGCTCGCGGTCTGGCGACCGATGGTGGGGTGGTCGAAGGCGATGGCCACCGACAGGTGATACCCGTCCGAAGGGCCCACGACGTAGCTCGTGCCGTCGCCGGCGTCCAGGTGCAGGGCCCGGCGCACCTTCAGGACGGGGACCGGAGCGTCCAGCTCCTCGATCCCGGCCTCCTCGATGGCAACGAGCCAGGGAAGGAAGCTGCCATCGAGGATGGGGGGCTCGGGTCCGTCCAGTTCGACGCGGGCAGACGTCACTCCGGCGGCTGCGAGCGCGGCGAGGAGGTGCTCCACCGTGAGCACCCGGTTCGTGTCATCGGTGCCCAGCGTGGTCCCCAGGTCCGTGGCGAGAACGTGGTCCAGCGTGGCCGGGATCTCGGAAGCGTCCGGCAGATCGGTTCGCAGGAAGCGGATTCCCCGGGCGTCCGGGTCGGGGTGGATGGTCAGCCGGGCCTCCTGGCCGGAGTGAACACCGATCCCCGTCACGTGCACAGGGCGGGCTACGGTCCGATGTCTGGCGCCGATCATGTTGGCTCGATCACACTCCACTCGGGGACGAAATCGAACCCGGGGGCGAGGCTGTCCCCCCCGGGCCCTGAACGCCCGTAATGTAACACCTGCACATCATTTCGACCCCTCCACCCCACGGTCCGACTCCAGCTCCTCCACCCGGGCCCGCAGGGACCTCATCTCCCGGAGAAGTCCGGGGACCTTCTGGGTCGCCGCGGCACTTCGCAGGAACTCCATCCGGGGTCGTGCGGGGAATCCCATGACGGTCTCGCCCGCCGACACGTCGGAGATGATCCCGGCCTGCCCGGCGAGTCGCGCGCCATCGCCCACGACGAGGTGACCCCCGATCCCCACCTGGCCGCCGGCCACGACGCCCCGGCCGATACGGGCGGAGCCCGCCGAGCCGACCTGCGCGGCAAGCATGGTCCCCGCTCCGACAACGGTATTGTGTCCCAGGTGAACCAGGTTGTCGAGGCGGGCCCCGGCACCGATGCGCGAGTCGCCGATGGACCCGCGGTCGATGCAGCAGTTCGCCCCGATCTCGACGTCGTCCTCGATCCGGCACCCCCCCACATGGGGAATGTGCCGATGGCTCCCCTCCTCGTAGACGTATCCGAAGCCGTCTACGCCTACCCGAACCCCGCTGTGGAGCGTGACATGGTTTCCGATGCGGACACCCGGATAGATCACCACCTGCGGAAGAAGCGTGACGGCGTCCCCCAGTTCCGCCCCCGCGCCCACGACGACGTGGGCCCCGATTCGGGTCCGGTTCCCGATCCGCACGTCCTCCTCGATGACGGCATAGGGGCCCACCTGGACCTGATTGCCGAGCATGGCAGTGGGGTGAACCACCGCGGTGGGGTGGATCCCCGGCTCGGGGGGCAGTTCGGGAAAGAGGAGTTCGAGGATGCGGCGCATGGCAACGTGGGCGTCGTCCACGACGAGAACGGGTCGAGGCGTCCGACCGGGGCCCGCCGCGAGCGCGTCACCCGCTTCCGCGACCAGGCTCCGCGAGACAAGGAGCGCACTCGCCATGGATTCGCTCGCCATGTGCACGTAACTCGCGGAGGAAAGGAGGCCGAGGTCCCCCTCCCCGGCCCGGTCCAGCGGAGCCATCCCCCGGATCTCGATGCTGGAGCCCAGGGTCGGCACGTCCGCACCGATTTCCCCGGCAAGTTGGCCAAGGGTGCGGGACCGGGGTGCGCGGGAGCGCAGGGGAAAACTGCTCATGGATACGCCTCGTGCCTGAACGGGTGGGAAGGACCCGCCGTGAAACGACAGCGGACCCCTTCCCCCCGCCGGAACGCGCGGGAGGAAGGGGTCCGGGAACTGCCAGGGCCACGGGGGGCCGCTCGCTTCAGTTGCCGTTGCTTGCCATCTGCTGCAGGCGCCGGAGAACCTCGTCGGTGAGGTCGAGGGCCGGATCCGCGGCGATGATCGAGCGGGAGGCCGTGTCGAAGATGAGCGCGTAGCTTCCCTCGGCGCGAACCGTCTCGATGACCTGGGACATGCGCTCGAGAATCGGCTCCACAAGCTCCTGACGCTTCCTCGAGGCCTCGTCGTCGATCTCTTCCATGCGGGCCTGGTATTCCCCTTCCTTCCGGCGGATCTCCTGCTGCCGGGCCTCGCGGGCCTCAGGCGTCAGGTTCCGCTCCTGCTGCTGGTAGGCGGTGACGAGCCGGTCGAGCTCCTCGCCGAGCCGCTGCATCTCGCCCCGGTAACGATTCATCTCCTGGTCGAAAGCCTGCTGAGCCTCGCGTGAACCCGGGGCTTCAGCCAGGATCGCCTGCGAATCGATGTAACCGATCCGAGGCGTCTGGGCCTCGGCCATCGAAACGGAACCGAGAAGGAGGATCCCGGTGAGGGCGAACGAAAGAACACGCATGATCAGGTTTCTCCGATGAAGGTATGGCGGCCTGGCAATGTGCCCGGAGCCCGCCCTTGGAACTCGTTTCCAGCGACGCCTGCAGGATTTCGCCCTGCGCGGCCGTCAACCACCCCCCACCCCGCCCATGCGGAAGTGGAGCTGCCACCCGGGTACCGGCTTGTCGAAACCATAGGCGTAGTCGATTCCGATGGGCCCGAAGGGCGTGACCAGCTGAAGACCCAGGCCGCCCCCGCGGAACATGCGGGTCGGGTCCACCTCGCGGACGTTCCGCCAGGTGTTTCCAGCCTCGAAGAAGGACGAGACGGAGATGTTGTCGTTCAGCCGCACCGCGTACTCGAGACCAAGCACCATGTAGGCGTCGCCGAGCCGCTGGATGTCGGAGATGCCTCTCGATCCCCGGTCGAAGTAGCCGAGGGGAGTGATCGTCGTTTCCTCGTATCCCCGAAGCTGCTGACCAAATTGTACACCCCCGAGCCAGAAACGGTCGAAGGGGAAATCGTCCGCATTCCCGACCACGGCTCCCATGCGGGTGGAGAGCCCCAGGGCGAACACGATGGGGCGTCCGCCATTTCCGCCGCCGAGCTGCCCCACCGGCATCCACCACGTACCCTCGGCCATGTGTCGCGTGAAGTCACCGTCTCCCCCCAGGAGACCGCCGTTGAACTCGGTGGTCCAGGACTGCTCGGACCCCTGGGTCGGGAAGAGGGGCGAGTTCATCGTGAACCGCCGCACCGAGACCGAGAGCTGGCTCTGGGTACCCGGTGGACGCCCGAAGAGAGAGGTGTCGTCCACCCCACCGGCGAGCCGGTACTCCGTTCTGGAAAGCGAGTATCCGGTGAAGACCCTGGTGTTGAGGGCCCCGGGGATTGGAACGCCGAACCGGGTCAGGAAGCCCCGGCGCTTGCGTTCCCCGGACGAAAAGGAGAAGAGCCGGTCGCGGGAGTCGAAGAGGGAAATCGTCCCGCTGACCCTGGATTCCCGCAGGGCCGGGTCCGTGTAGCTCAGCACGAAGTTGTTCTGAAACCGACCGAAGTCCCACCGCAGGCTGCCGGACTTCGCCTGGCCGAACAGGTTCGGCTGCTCGTACCCGAGGAACCCGGCGACCCCGGAAACGCCTCCCATGGAGGCCCCGAAGTTGATGGAGCCCGTCTGGCGCTCCACGACCTCGAAGGTGATGTCGACATCGCCGGTTTCGGGATCCGGAACCACGTCGGGATTGGGGAGGGGGGTCTCGAAGAACCCCATCCCCGAAATCCGCTGGTAGCTGGCAATGATGTCCTGCTGCGAGTAGAGCTGTCCCGGGAGCAGGTTGATCTGTTCCCGGATCACCCGATCGTACGTGAAGGTGTTGCCCGTGATGTGGATGCGCCGGATGTAGGCCGGCGTCCCCTCCTCCACCGACCAGACCAGGTCCACCGTCGGCTGGCCACCGGGCTCCTCCGCCGGGCGGCGGTTGATGATCGGGTCGACCTGGGCAAAGATGTAGCCCTGGTTCGCGTAGAGTTCTCCGACCCGGGCCGTGGCCTCCAGGAAGCCGGGCTGGTCGAAGGCGTCGGCATTCCTCGACCGACCGGTGATCCCCAGCGTCCGGAGAAGTCCCCCTTCCTCGGCGCGGTACAGCGCCTCCAGCTGGGAGGTGGGGAATCTGCGATTCCCCTCCACGGAGAAGCTCCCCACCCGGTACTGGGGGCCTTCGGAAACCGTGAGTTCCAGGATGCCCTTCCCCGTTGCGGGGTCCACGTAGAGGGTGTCCCGCACCATGGCGAAGTCCAGGAATCCGCTGGACGCGTAGAACTCGGGAAGGCGGACGGCGAGATCCTCCTCGAGGGTGGCCTCCTCGAACTGGCCGGTACGGAACCAGAGGAATCCTTCGCTCCGGGTTCCGAGCACCCGCTCGAGGTCCGAGTCGGAGAACGCCTCGTTTCCGAGGAACCGCACCTGCTGGATGGCGACCCGGGCACCTTCTTCCACGGAGAACACCAGGTCGATGAGACCTTCCTCCTCGTCCACCATGTCCTCGCGGAACTCGACCCGGGCGAAGGGGACGCCTCGGGACGCAAGTTCGTCCCGCACGAAGCGGGATACCCGGGCGGCACGATCCGGTGAATACGGTTCACCGGAACGGATCGCGAGGGAGTCCCTCACCGTCCGCTCCGGAATCCGGGTCAGCCCCTCCACACGAAGCTCGCGCACACGAGGCCGCTCCTCCACCCGGAGGGTCAGAATCACGGGGAGCCCCTCGACCCCTCCCCGGACGAGGACCTCCAGGTCACTGAAGAGCCCGGTCTCCCAGAGACGCCGCTGCCCCTCGCGGATATCCCGATAGGTGATCCGCTCGCCGAGGGGAACGCGGAAGCTCCCGATGATGACCGGGGGCTCGAGGTAACGGTTCCCCACCACGACGATGGAGTCGAGGACTGCGCCCACCGTGTCGGCCACGACAGCCTGGGCGGGAAGGGGGAGGTCGGGATCCTGGGCCTGGGCCCGGTCCGGTGCCATCAATGCCGCCGCTCCGACGGCCAGGATCGCAAGAAGCCTGGCGCGGCGAAGCGGGGAATACGTCTCGAATGAATACATGCGTACGGACACGTCCGTCAGGTTTTCGTGGCCGAGGCTTCGCGGATCGAAAGGCTTTCGCCTTCGGGATCCACATCCACCTCGAGTTCGGCGCCGGCGCCGTACTCGGCCACGAGGATCTTCTCGGAGAGCGGGTCTTCCAGGAATCGCTGGATGGCCCGACGAAGGGGGCGCGCCCCGAACTTCTGGTCATACCCCCGCTCGACCAGGAACGCGATGGCGCCCTCGGTGAGCCGGATGGTGAGTTCCTCGGCCTGGAGCCGGTCCTGCACGTCCTTCAGCAGGAGATGCACGATCTGGGCGATCTCCTCGCGGGACAGCGGGTGGAAGACGATGGTGTCGTCCACGCGGTTCAGGAACTCGGGGTTGAAGGCCCGCTCGATCTCCTCGCGAACCTTGCCCTTCATGATCTCGTAGGACGAGGAGCCCGCCGCGCTCGTATGGAAACCCAGTCCGCCACCCTTGGTGATGTCCCGGGCGCCGAGGTTGGAGGTCATGATGAGGACCGTGTTCTTGAAATCGATGACCCGGCCGTAGTTGTCGGTGAGGTGACCCTCGTCGAGGACCTGCAGCAGCAGGTTGAACACGTCGGGGTGGGCCTTCTCGATCTCGTCCAGGAGGACCACCGAATAGGGCCGCCGCCGCACCGCCTTCGTGAGCGTACCGGAATCCTCGTACCCCACGTATCCAGGAGGTGCACCGATGAGGCGCGACACGGAGAACTTCTCCATGTACTCGCTCATGTCCACCCGGATCAGGGCGTCCCGGTCCGCGAAGAGGAACTCGGCCAGGGCCCGTGCCAGCTCGGTCTTCCCCACGCCCGTGGGCCCCGAGAAGATGAAGGAGCCGATGGGGCGGTTGGGATCCTTCAGCCCCGCACGGCTGCGCCGGATGGCACGGGAAATGGCTTCGATGGCGTCCTGCTGCCCCACCACCCGCTTGTGAAGCTCGTCTTCCATGTTCACGAGACGCTCGGTCTCGGCCTGGCGGAGACGGGTCACCGGGATGCCGGTCCAGCGGGACACGATGAAGGCCACGTCCTCGGGCTCGATGGAGGGACGGTTCTTCTTCCGCTCCACCTCCCACTCCTCCTGGCGCGCCCGGATGCGCTGCTGCACGTCGCGCTCCTCGTCGCGGAGCTCGGCAGCACGCTCGAAGTCCTGGTCGCGGATCGCCGCTTCCTTGCGCTCGGAGATGGCGGAGAGTTCGGACTTGAGTTCCTCCATGTCCGGCGGCGGGACCTGGGCGGCAATCCGGGCCCGGGCGCCGGCCTCGTCGATGACATCGATGGCCTTGTCCGGGAGGAACCGGTCCGTGATGTAGCGGTCCGACAGTCGGGACGCGGCCTCGAGGGTCTCGTCGGGGATCACGACCCGGTGGTGGTCCTCGTAGTGGCTCCGAAGGCCCTTCAGGATCTCCACGGTTTCGTCGATGGCCGGCGGATCCACGATGACCGGCTGGAACCGGCGCTCGAGGGCCCCGTCCTTCTCGATGTACTTCCGGTATTCGTTCAGCGTGGAGGCCCCGATGCACTGGAGTTCGCCGCGGGCCAGCGCCGGCTTCAGCATGTTGGAAGCGTCGATAGCGCCCTCGGCGGCACCGGCGCCCACCAGCGTGTGCAGCTCGTCGATGAACAGGATCACGTTCTGGTTCTGCGAGATCTCGTTCATCACCGCCTTCAGGCGCTCCTCGAACTGGCCGCGGTACTTCGTGCCGGCGATGACCGCCGCCATGTCCAGGGCCAGCACCCGGTGGTCCGTGAGCGCCTCGGTGATCTCGCCGCGGGCGATCATCTGGGCGAGGCCCTCGACGATGGCCGTCTTGCCGACGCCGGGCTCGCCGATGAGGACGGGGTTGTTCTTCTTCCGCCGGCAGAGGATCTCGACGACACGCTCGATCTCCTCGCCCCGACCGATGGTGGGGTCGAGCTTCTGCTGGCGCGCCAGCTCCGTGAGGTCACGGCAGAAGTGATCCAGTGCCGGGGTCTTGGACTTCTTGTCCCCCTTCGCCGACGAAGGGGGGGTGCCCCCTCCGCCGATGCCGGCCGGCTCGGATGACCCCGAGTCCGAACCGAGGACCTTGAGCGTCTCGGTCCTCGCATCCGCCAGCGAGATCCCGACGGCGTTGAGAACCTGGGCCGCGATCCCCTTCTCCTCGCGAAGCAGACCGAGGAGCAGGTGCTCGGTGCCCACGTAGGAGTGGTTGAGCTCACGGGCTTCCGTCATCGCGAACTCGAGCACCTTCTTGGCCCGGGTCGTATACGGGAGCTCCCCGAGGGCGATCGTGGCCTTTCCCGGCTTCACGCTCTCCTCGATCTGCTCATGGATCTGGTCCAGATCCGCACTCAGGTTCGTGAGCACGGCAGCGGCCACGCCCTCGCCCTCTCGAATCAGGCCGAGGAGCACGTGTTCCGTACCCACATAGTCGTGCTGGAGCCGAATGGCTTCGTCGCGAGCCATGGCCAGCACCTTCCGAACGCGATCGGTAAAGTTGTATTGCATGGTGCCCTCAGGGGGAGACAACCGGCCTCAGGAGGCCGGATCCTCGGAGGGAGTGCCCGAGTCGGACCCGGAAGGGGGCCCCGACTCTTCCACACTGCCCTCGTCCAGAAGTATTCGCCGAACGTAGGCCGCCCTGTGGGCATCGCTTTCCGCCGGGGACAGGACCCGGCCGGCCGCTTCGTCCAGATGGGCCGGCTGGGTGAACATCATGATCTTGTTGAGCGGATATACACGGAGACCGGAGAGGAGTTTCAGGCTCGCCCCGAGCCGGACCCCGCTGAGCAGGTTCATCAGCTCCTCGAAGGATAGGGACCGGGCATACCGAAGTAAACCGTAAGCTCGCCAGACCTTGTCTTCCGTGACGGCGCCGGCGTCCCGGAGAAGCACGTGCCGGGCCTTCACTTCGTACTGGATCACCTGGCGAACCACCGTGTCGAGGTGGTCCACCAGGTCCTCCTCCGTCTTGCCGAGCGTGGTCTGGTTCGAGAGCTGGAAGAAGTTGCCCACCACCTCCGATCCCTCGCCGTAGAGGCCACGAAAGGTCAGCCCCACCTGGGAGAGTCCCTGCAGGACCTTCCCGATTTCCTTGGTGAGCACGAGCCCCGGGAGGTGGAGAAGGACGGAGGCCCGCAGTCCCGTGCCGACATTGGTGGGGCAGCTCGTCAGGAACCCGAACTCCGGGTGATAGGCATACGGCACATGCTGTCCCAGCTCCTCGTCCAGGAGATCCACCCGGTTCCAGGCTTCGCGGAGATCGAGTCCGGACACGAGGACCTGGATGCGCAGGTGGTCCTCCTCGTTGAGCATGATGCTCAGGGGGGAGGCGGGGGCGAGGACCACGGCGGCCCCCTCCACGGCGCGGCCGGAATCCTCCTCACCCTCCTCCGGGCTGGCACCCCAGTCCGCTGTCGTCGCATCGGCAGCCTTCGACGAGGCGCCGACCTCCCCGAGGAGTTCCCGGGAGATGACGCGCCGCTCGAGAAGGAGGCGGGCACCCCGGCGCGGAAGTCCCCGGAGTTCCTGGACCTCGGCGCCCTGCAGCGGCTGCACCGAGGGGAGGGCTTCGCGCACCTGCCGGAGGACGGCGGTCCGGTCGTTCACGCGGGAGCGGGCACCAAAGGCCCGTCCCTGGAGGTTCCGGGCCAGGCGCATCCGGGTGGAAAGCACGATGTCCGAATGGTCCCCGGATGCATCCAGCCAGTCGAGCCCCGCGTCGGTGACCCGGTTCGGGAGATCGCTCATGTCGCGGCCTTCCGGATCGAGCGGATCTGGTCGCGGAGTTCGGCGGCTCGCTCGAAGTCTTCCAGGTCCACGGCCCGGTCCAGCTTCCGGCGGAGCCCCTCGAGGCGCTTCTCGCGCTCCGACGCCGAGGGATCGGGCGGGAGATAGACCTTGCCCACGTGCTGCACGGCGCCCTGGACCCGGTGCAGGAGCGGCCGGAGCTGACCCTCGAAGGTCGACCAGCAATGGGGACATCCCAGGCGGCCCGACTCCTTGAAGCCCCGGATCGTAAGGCCGCAGAAGTCGCATCTCCCCGACCCGGACCCTTCACTCCCCGGTCCCGGGTTGACCTTCGTGCCGCTTCCCTCGATCTGCGCGAGGACGCCGGCAAGCAGGAAGTTCTCCGGTACGGGTGTCCCGTGAACCCCGCGAGCCTCGGCGCATTCCGCGCAGAGGTGAAGGGTCCGGGTCTCGTTGTCCTCCACCTCCGTCAGATGGATGACGGGATTCTCCCCGCCGCATTCGTCACACTTCATCGGGATCTCCCGGTGGCTCGAGGTCGTGTCCATCCTCGAGAACCCCGTCCCGCAGCGAGAGGATCCGGTTGGCCCGGCGTGCGAGTTCCCGGTTGTGGGTCACGAGCACCAGCGAGAGCCCGCGTTCCTCGCGGATCCGGAAGAGAAGATCGTGAAGTCCCTCGCTGGTTTCCGGGTCCAGGTTGCCCGAGGGTTCGTCGGCGAGGAGGAGAGGCGGATCGTTCACGAGGGCGCGTGCCACCGCCACCCTCTGCTGCTCCCCGCCGGACAGCTGCCAGGGCTTGTGATCGAGACGGGACCCGAGGCCCGTGGCGCGCAGGAGGACTTCCGCCCGGTCCCGGGCCTCGGTCCCGGCGACCCCGGCCACCAGCGCCGGCATGGCCGCGTTTTCCAGCGCCGTGAACTCCCGGAGCAGATGGTGGAACTGGAAGACGAAGCCCACCGCCCGGTTCCGGATCCTTGCCAGCCCCTCGCTTCCCTGCCCCGCCACCCGCTCCCCCGACAGGACGATCTCGCCCGCCGAGGGGCGATCGAGCCCTCCCAGGATGTGCAGAAGGGTGGACTTCCCGGACCCGCTCTGCCCGACGACGGCCACGGCCTCCCCGTGATGCACGGTGAGGTTCACGCCCCGAAGGATGTGGAGGGGCCGGCCGTCACCGAGGGTGTAGGACTTCTCCACCGCCCTCGCCTCCAGCGGGTTCGGGGCCGCAGGGGGCACCCCGGGCACGGGGGGGATGACGTCACTCACGCTTGATCGCCTCCACCGGCTCCAGGCGGGAGGCCTGGAGCGCCGGGTAGATGGTGGCCAGAAGCGCGATCAGAACGCTGCCGCCCAGGATCAGGAGCACATCGGACGGGTTCACGGCCACCGGGAGCCGCTCGATGAAGTAGACGTCGGGAGGAATCGAGATGGGCTGGAAGCGATCCAGAAACCAGCACAGCAGGAGGCCGAAAATCGTCCCCAGCAGGGTTCCCAGCACGCCGATGGAGAGCCCCTGGAGCAGGAAGACCCGGAGCACGCCGCGGTCCGTCATCCCCATGGACTTGAGGATCCCGATTTCCGAGGTCCGGTCCACGACGACCATGACCAGGGTGCTCACGATGTTGAAGGATGCCACGATGACGATGAGGAAGAGAATGATCCCCATGGCCAGCTTCTCGAGCTGGAGCGCGGCGAAGAGCGGCGCGTTCTGGGTGATCCACGAGTCCGTGAAGTACCCGCGCCCCAGGCGGTCCAGGATCCGCTCTCCTGCGGCGTTGGCCTCCCACGGGTCCGCGACCCGCACCCGGAGCCCCGACACCTGGTCCGACGCCCGCAGCCCGAGGATGGCCTGCACTTCCTCGAGGGGGGCGTACATGTTCTTGGTGTCGTACTCGTACATGCCGGTGTCGAAGGTCCCGGTGACCTCGAACGACATCGTGAACGGAGTGGAGAGTCCGAACGGGTTGGTCCCCACGTTCTCGAGGGACGCGATGGTGAGCGTGTCACCGGTGAGAATCCCCATTCGCGTGGCCAGCCTCCCGCCCACGACCACCGGGGCCAGCCCGGACTCGGTGCGTTCCAGCGCCAGCACCCCCAGCCGGATCGCCTCCTCCATCTCGGTGACCGCGTCTTCCGGGGTACCCTCGAGAGAGACCCCGTAGAGATCGGCCGTCTGGACGTAGTCGGCGGTTCGCAGCACGGCGACCTGGGTCAGGAGGAAGGGGGCCGCCGCCTCCACGTCCGGCACCGTGAGGACCGTATCCATGACCGAGCGCCAGTCGGACATGCGGAGCGCGCCCCCGGTCTGAAGCACGATCACGTGAGGGGTGGATTCCAGGATCTTGTCCCGGAGTTCCGTCTGCATCCCGTTCATGACCCCCAGAACGACGTTCAGGGCGGTCACCCCCACCGTGATCCCGCCGAGGGCGATCCAGGTGATGAACGACAGGAACTGTCCCTTCTTTCGGGACGCCAGGTAGCGGCGGGCGAGAAACCAGTCGAGTTGGGCCATGATCGGATTCAGTGCAGGTGAATTCCCCCGCGTCAGCTTCCCCCCCCCTCCCCGGGGCGGAGCGTCGGAAAGAGGATCACGTCACGGATCGAGGCGGAGTCGGTGACCAGCATGGCCAGGCGGTCCACCCCGATCCCCACGCCCCCGGTGGGAGGCATGCCGTACTCCATGGCCCTGAGGTAGTCCTCGTCCACAGGGTGCGTCTCGTCATCTCCCGCCTCCCTGGCCACCACCTGGGCCTCGAAGCGCGCCCGCTGGTCCAGCGGGTCGTTCAGCTCGGAGAAGGCGTTGGCCAGTTCACGGCCCGACACGTACAGCTCGAATCGCTCCGTGAGCCGGGGGTCGCCGCGCTTGGTCTTGGCCAGCGGCGAGAGCTCCACCGGGTAGTCCACGACGAAGGTGGGCTGGACCAGTTCGGGCTCCACCAGCGCGCCGAAGAGCTTGTCCAGGAGGCGTCCCCGGCTCGCACCCTCGAGCCCGGTTTCACCCAGCGCCTCGGCCCGGGCGCGCAGGTCGGAATCCGACAGGTCGCCCGCATCCACGCCCAGCTTCGTGTTCAGCCCCTCCATGAAGGGGAGGCGCCGGAAGCGGGATTCGAAATCGATCTCCACCCCCTGAACCCGGATGCGCTCCCCGCCGTTGACCGCGGTCACGGCATGGCGCAGGAGGGCCTCGACGCCCTTCATCATCTCCTCGTAGTCGGCGAAGGCCTGGTAGTACTCGAGCATGGTGAATTCCGGGTTGTGGGACCGGTCGATCCCCTCGTTCCGGAAGTCCTTCCCGATCTCGTAGACCCGTTCGAACCCCCCCACGATGAGCCGCTTCAGGTACAGTTCATCGGCGATGCGGAGGTACAGCGTCGTGTCGAGGGCGTTGTGATGGGTGGTGAACGGACGTGCCGCAGCCCCGCCGTAGAGGGGCTGCAGCACCGGCGTTTCCACCTCGATGAAGTCCCTGGCGTCCAGGAACTCCCGCAGCGCCCGGATCAGCCGCGTGCGCTTCAGGAAGACCTCGCGGACCTCGGGATTCACGGCCAGGTCGGCATAGCGCTGCCGGTACCGGGCCTGCTGGTCCTGGAACCCGGAGTGCACCACGCGGGCCCCGGTCTCGGCGTCGACCTCCTCCTTCCCGAAGGGGAGGGGGCGAAGCGACTTGGCCAGGAGTTCCCACCCCTCCACCTTCACCGTCGCCTCGCCGGTGCGGGTGCGGAACATGGGCCCGTGCACGCCGATCCAGTCCCCGAGGTCCAGCAGGTCCAGCATCCGGAATGCATCCTCCCCGAGCGTATTCAGACGGAAGTAGAGCTGGATTCGCCCGCCTCCGTCCTCCATGTGGGCGAAGGCGCTCTTGCCATGGCTCCGCCACGAAACCATGCGCCCCGCCAGCCGCAGCGACTCGGTCTCGCCGCCGTCGGACAGCGTCCCCTCCGACTCGGCTCTCTCGAAGTGCGCCAGGGCCTGGTCGGTGCGGTGGGTCCGATCGAAGGCGTAGGCGAAGGGTTCGACGCCCCGTTCCCGGAGTGCCTCCAGCTTCTCCCGCCGGTGCCGAAGCACCTGGCTCAGTTCGCGCTCTTCGGACTCGCCCTCGTGCCTGCGCTCGTTCGCGGGGTCGTTCATGCGTTCATCGGTCATGCGGCGGTCTGGGCTCCGAACTTCTTGAGGTACGCCTCGATGAGGGGGTCCAGGTCCCCGTCCATCACGGCGTGGACATCGGTGAGCTTGAGCTCGGTCCGATGGTCATTCACCATGGTGTACGGCTGGAAGACGTACGACCGGATCTGGCTTCCCCACCCGATGTCGGACTTGGTGGCTTCCAGCGCCGCCTTCTCCTTCTCCCGCTCCTGCATCTCGCGCTCGTACAGGGCCGCCTTCAGCATCTTCATGGCGGTGGCCTTGTTCTTGTGCTGCGAGCGCTCCTTCTGGCACGACACGGCGATCCCCGTCGGCTCGTGGGTGAGCCGGACCGCCGAGTCCGTCTTGTTGATGTGCTGCCCCCCGGCACCCGAGGCGCGGAACGTGTCGACACGCAGATCCGACTCGTCGATCTCGATGACGATGTCGTCGTCCTCCACCAGCGGATACACGAAGACCGAGGCAAAGGACGTGTGCCGCCGCGCCTGGGAGTCAAAGGGGGAGATCCGGACGAGTCGGTGCACGCCCTTCTCCGCCTTGAGGAATCCGAAGGCCGAGGTTCCACGGATCTCCAGCGTCGCGCTCTTGATCCCCGCCTCCTCCCCGTGCTGCATGTCGAGGAGTTCCATGGCGTAGCCCTGCCGTTCGGCCCAGCGCTGGTACATGCGCAGGAGCATCTCGGCCCAGTCCTGCGACTCGGTGCCCCCGGCCCCGGACTGGATCGTCAGGATGGCCTCCATGTGGTCGCTCTCGCCACGGAGCATGGTCTTGAGCTCCATGGCCTCGAGCTTCCGTTCGAACCGCTCGGCTTCCGCAGTCCACTCCACCTCGAGGTCGGCATCGGGCTCTTCGCGGAAGAGTTCGGCAAGTTCGAGCAGTTCCTCGGCCTTGGCGTGGAGTTCCGCCCAGGTCTCGGTCCAGCCCTTCAACTGCGTGACCTCCGCCATGACGGCCCGGGCCTCGTCCGGACGATCCCAGAAGGAGGGGTTGGTCATGCGGGCCTCGAGTTCCTCTACGCGCTGTTCCTTGAGAGAGAGGTCAAAGGAACCCCCTTAGGTCGTCGACCCGCTTGCAGAGTGCGCGGAGTTCGGAAAGGCGTTCGGCGTTCATGCGTGGAGTTTTCCTTGGTTTCGTGAGCCAGGTCGGGCGGGTCGGCGGATGGAGTCCTGGCAGCTGGAGTCCGGCCGGCTGGGGTCCGGGCGACTGGCGTACGGTGGGGGGACGTCTGCCCCCTGGTGGATGCGAGGGTGGTGGTGCTGCGGCGGTCGTCGTCTCCGGCGATGGGTCGGGGCACGCCCGTCTGCTGTACCCCGAATCGGAGACGAAGTACCCGTTGGAGCGGGATGCATCCGTCGGGCCGGGAGGGGGATCTCCCCCGGGGTGAAGCCGCAGCCCTCAAGTATACCCCGGGAGGGAGGATCCCTCAATGGATCCGGGGGCCCGGTGCCGATGCGGAGACGCTTCACCGACAGCCCCTGGGGGCCGGGGAAGCGGGGCCGTCGACCCGGGGTGATCAGTAGGGGAAACCCGGCCCCTCGAAGAGCTTCTCACCCTGGGCGAGAACTTCGTTCAGCGCATCGGCAAAGTGATGGGTGCTGGCGGCAAACTCCTCGCCGATCTGGTCCACGTATTCTTCCCACGACTTCTCGATCTCGTCGCGAAAGTCCTGGCGCAGACTGCCGTTGCGACGTGCGTCGGCATACCGGGCCGGGTTGTACGTGATCATGTCCGACGAAAGTACCCGCGCCAGGCGCCGCGCACGGTTCGCCGGATCGCGGAAGCCGAAGCGCGCCTGCCCGCTGACGGCCCGTACCTCGTCCGAGGCAGGACTCCCGGTCGCCATACCGGAGCCGCCGGCAGTGGCGGGGGTCCACGGGCCGTCCCGGGAAGCGCCTGGGTCTGCGGACTCCCGGCCCGTCTCGGCCGACCGCGCGTCCGGGGCTGGATCGACCCCTTCCCGGATGGCGGACTCCTCGGCGACGGGGGCCTCTTCCTCGTCGATGGCGGCGTCCTCCCCGGAACCGGTGACCTCCTCTTCGGCGACGGTGGTCTCCTCTTCGGCGCCGGTGGCCTCCTCTTCGGCGACCAGGGCGTCCTCCTCGACGGCGACATCTTCCTCGACGGCGACATCTTCCCCGACGGCGACATCTCCCCCGACCGCGGGCTCCGCCTCCACCCCGAAGTCCTCCACCACGAAGTCCTCCTCCCCGGTGAACTCGCCCGTGTCCCCGGAATCCTCCTCCACCGTGAACTCTGCCTCGACGGCGAACTCCGGATCGGCCGAGTGCACCTCCTCGAGCCGGTGTCCGGAAGCGGAGTCAGACTCCGAGGGAACCTCGGTCGCGAAGACCGGCGACGCCTGGTAGGAGGCGTCAGCGCCGGCCTCCACCTCCGGGCCGCCCGCTCCATCTCCCGCCTCGAGCTCATGGAGAGCCTCGTCGCCCGACCCGGCCGAGTCGTGCTGCGGCGCCGGTGCCACCGATACCCAGCCGGCGGGGCGGGCCACCGGGAATGCCCGGCTGCAGACGGAGCAGATCGCGAGGACGCCCTTCAGGGGGACCCGATCAGGATCGACGGGAAAGCCCGTTCCGCAGGTGGGGCACGACACGTTCATCGGGGAAACCCTGTTCATGGACACTCTCATTCCGCTGGCTCGTCCGGGAGGGCCACGGACGTGGCCACCTCCTCTTCCTTCCTCGCCAGCCCACCATCATGCCGGCGGTCCACGACGTACACCGACCCGGGCAACGTCTTCGCATACGACTTCATCTCGCCGGCCCGGCTGCTGACCTGGGCCGGATGCCTGAAGGCCTGCGCGAGGTTCGTGACCACCCCGATGGACAGGGTCATGAGCGGAACACGGTGGAGTGTACCTCGGCGGTCACGCCCGAGGAAGTAGCCCGCGGCCCGGTCCGACTCGGAGTACTGGTAGGGCATGATCTCGTCGAAGAGGTCGATGATCTCCTCGCACGACTCCTCCATCCGGTCCAGGGGCACCGTGAACACGAAGTCGTCCCCCCCGATATGACCGACGAACCCCCCGGGAGCCAGCCCCCTGACGAGGTCCCGGAGCACGAGGGACACGAGGTAGATCACCCGGTCACCCCGGTTGTACCCGTAGCGGTCGTTGAATTCCTTGAAGTGGTCCAGGTCGGCGTAGCAGAACGCGAACGGCTCGCCCCGCTGAAGCCGGGCCAGGACATCGCGCTCGATCTGAGGGGTGCCCGGGAGCCGGGTCGTGGGGTGTACGGACACATCCCGCATGGCACGACGAAGGAGCAGGTCGAGCCGCAGGTCGGCCTCCGACTCTCCGCGGTCGAGTGCGATCACCTCGTCGGCGCCGCGTTCGAGGGCGTGCGGGACTGCGTGCTCGAAACCGGACGGCAGAAGGACCGCCACCGGGAGAATCGACGTGTAGGCGTCCGACTTGATCCGCTCGCAGAGATCCAGCGCCTCCTCGGTGGAAGCCTCGGAGGAGCCGCCGAGGATCAGGGCGGAGGGGAGCCCCCGGTTGATGCGGTGCAGAACCGAGTCTGCGGAGGAGACGGGTACGAGGTGGATTCCGCGGTCCTCCGCAAAGGAGCGCACGAAGGCGGGAGGTGTCCCACCCTCACGATCGAAAAAGAGGACCGTCCATTCGGCGGCCATATCGTCAACCGTCTCCGTCAGCAGGCGAGGGTCCAGGCGCGGGTGAGGGCGCGGGGGGGGGGAGAACACGCAGGGCCGAACGGTACGGGCCGGAAGCACTCAAGTCAAACCCGATCATGACCTCTTCCCCCGCTTGCGGCCTCCGGAACTGGGGTCACCGCCGCCCGACCCGCCGCCACCCTTTCCCTTCGATCGACCACCCTTCCCTTTCGAACCACCGCCGGACTTTCCGCCGCCCCGCCCGCCGCGGCCCCCGCCCCCCGAGCCCTTCCCCCGGCCCGTGGTCGGGGACCCGCCCTCGAGGAGGAGGAAATCGATCTGCCTCTCCTCCTTGTCGGCCCGGGCCACTCGAACCTCGACCCGGTCTCCGATGCGGAAGCGGCGACCATTTCGCTCCCCCACCAGCGCATAGGCCTCGGGGAGGAAGCTGTAGTAGTCGTCCCCGAGCGTGCTCACGTGGATCAATCCCTCGACGAAGACGCGGTCCAGCAGCACGAAGAGGCCGAACGAGGTGACTCCCGCAATCGTCCCCTCGAAGTCCTCCCCCAGGTGCCGGCGCATGAACTCGATCTTCTTCATCTCGATGGAGTCCCGCTCGGCCTGCTGGGCCACGCGCTCCCGCTCGCTGGCTCGCTCGCAGACCTCCTCCATGGCCTTCGTCCATCGCTCCGGGAGCTTCTTCCCGTCGACGAAGAGCTGCTTCATGACGCGGTGGACCACGAGGTCCGGGTACCGCCGGATGGGCGACGTGAAGTGAAGATAGGCCTCCGACGCGAGCCCGAAGTGACCCTCGTTGGCCGGGGCGTAGCGCGCACGGCTCATGGAGCGAAGGACAACGGTGGAGACCAGGTGTTCCTCCGGACGCCCGCGCACGGCATTGATGACCGACTGGAGGTACCTGGGCTTGACCGTCTTCTTGCCGATGGAGTATCCCATGGGCCCGAGGAACGCACGAAGATCCTCCACCTTCTCCTGCGGCGGCGGCTCGTGGATACGGTAGGGGATGGCCAGCTTCTTCTTGACTGCGTCCCTGGCGACCAGCTCGTTCGCCAGGAGCATGAAGTCCTCGACGAGCCGGTGGCTGTCCAGCTGAACGACGCGCTGGATGTCCACGGGTGCTCCCTCGGCATCGAGCACGACCCGGGCCTCGGGGAGGTCGAAGTCCAGGGATCCTCGCGCGCTCCTCCGCTCCCGGAGCACCCGCGCCATGGCATCGAGTTCACGCACCACACCGTCCACTTCGGCCGAAACGGACTCGGAACCCGAGAGGATGCCGTGCACCTGTTCGTAGTTGAGCCCATGCCGACAGCGGATGAGAGACCGGGAGTACCGGTGCGAACGCACGGAGCCGTCGGGCGCCATGCGGACCAGGAGGGACAGGGCAAACCGGTCCTCTCCCTCCCGGAGGGAACAGAGGTCGGAGGAAAGCAGGTGCGGAAGCATGGGCACGACCTGGTCCACCAGGTAGACGCTGGTTCCACGCTGCAGTGCCTCGAGGTCGACGGGAGACCCCTCGGTCACGAAATGGGAAACATCGGCGATGTGGATGCCGACCTCCACCGTCCCGTCATCGCGGTGCTCGAGGGAGAGCGCGTCGTCATGGTCCCTCGCGGTGGCAGGATCAATCGTGAAGATGAGGAGGTCCCTGAGATCCTCGCGGTCGCCCGGTTCCCTGGTCAGCTCTGCCGCGTCCCTCGCCGCTTCCTCGACCTCGGCGGGGAAGTCCGCCGGAAGCCCGTGGCCGTGCAGGATCGCCAGAACGTCCACGCCCGGGGCGTCCATGGGCCCGAGGATCGACTCGACCTCTCCCACCGCGTTTCGCTTGGCGTCTCCGAACTGCTGGATCCGGACCACGACGATGTCCCCGTTCGTGGCGTTCCCCTGGGCACCCTCCGGCACCAGGATGTCGCTGCCGATCCTGCGGTCCAGCGGGGACACGAACCCGAATTTCTGGTTGGCCTGGAAGCGCCCGACCACCGTGGGGCGCGCACGGTCGAAGATCTTGACCACGCGTCCCACGGGATTCCGCCCGGCGGGTCGACCCTCGATCCGGACGGCCACGCGGTCGCCGTCCATGGCGCTGTCCAGGTCCTTCTGGGAGACGTAGATGTCCTGCTGGCCGGTCTCTTCCGGCTTGAGAAAGGCATCCCCGGATCGGACAACCTGCAGCTTCCCCACCACGAGATGGATCTCGGAGGGAACCGCGTAGCGCTGGGTCCGGTTTCGATACAGGTCTCCCGAAGCCTCGAGGGCGCGGAGGCGCTCCCGGAATGGCCGGTAGAGGCGCGGGGGCACTTCGAGGACACGGGCCAGGTCCTTGGCCTTGAGGGGGCCACGATCGGAGGCGTTCAGTGCTTCCCGAATGGTGTCGAGACCCGGGAGATCGGAGGTAGTCGTCATGCGCTGTCCTGGTTCAGAATCGAAGTGCGAGGGTGAGATGTACGGGTTCCTGCTGGGAGGCGATGGCTCCCCGGGGAAGGGACCGGGCCAGTTCCAGTTCAAAGCGGTCGAACCGAAGGCCCAGGCCGGCGGCGGCCCCTTCAAGCCCCGTGCCGCGTACCAGCGTGTACCCTCCCCGCACGTAGACCCTGTCCTCCGTACCCGCCGAAAACTCCGCTCCAAGGAGGACGGCAGGGTCCCCGGGATCTCGCAGCCGATCCTCCAGGTCGAGGAGAACGAGTACCGCCAGACGCTCCTCCTCGATCATCAGGCTCCACGGTTCCCACGAAACCCCCGCTCGAATGCGCGCCGGGAGGGGGGCCTGCTGCTGGGCGTCCTCGTTCCGGAAATCGGGACCCATGTGAAGCAGACTGATCCCGAGATCGACCGGCACGGTCGAGAGCGGCCTGCCCCTGGCGCCAAGATCCACGGCATAGGAGGTGGATCGCACCTGGCCGTCCGGGCACTGACCCCGGCAGCCCAGTTCGAACCGCAGGTACTTGAGGTTCGCCCCCAGATCCAGGCGGGAGGCGAGGGTCGTGGCCACCGACATCACGGCAAGGTGGTTCCGCGAGGTGAAGGATCCGATCACGTTGCCATCGATGTCGGTGGCGTCCTGGGTTCCCTCGTCCAGCAGCTGATAGGTGGCCCCCAGCACGGCACGCCGCTGCCAGCCGTACTGCAGCGACACCCCCAGGGCCTCCCCGGTGATGTGTTCTCCCCGGGTGACGAGGATCCGGCCCCGGGAGAGTCCGGCGAGGCCGGCCGGATTCCAGAACGCCGCCTCGGGCGACGACAGCGCAGTGACCGCGCCTCCCAGCCCGACCGCGCGGGCTCCGGAGGGGAGAAGCAGAAATGGAGCTCCCTCGGCATCCGGACCCACCGGATCCGTGGCCTGGGCCTCCGCCATCGAGGGGAAGAGGCAGGCGACGAGGGCCATGCCGAGGAGGACGAGCAACCCGACAGCACCGGGCTGGCCCCTGTACGCGGGCCGCCGCAGCCCTTCCGTCCCCGAATCAGCTTCGCGCATCCCCTTCCTCCGGCACCGGCAGTCCCATGCGGCGCAGCTCCGCCTTCTTCTTCCTCCAGCGCGCCATGACCTTGACCCAGAGTTCCAGGTACACCGGTTCGCCCAGAAATTCCTCGATCTTCCGCCGGGAGATCGTGCCGACCCGCCGAATCATCTGCCCACCTTCGCCGACGAGAATCCCCTTCTGGGATTCCCTCTCGACGTGCAGCGTGACCTGGATGTAGGTCCGTCCGCCCCCATCCGTACCCCCCTCCTTGAAGGCTTCCACCCGGGGGAGGACGGACCAGGGGATCTCGTCCCGGAAGACCTCGAAAACGGTCTCCCGCACGAGTTCGGCGACGAAGAACCGCACCGGCGCGGTTCCGACCTCGTCCTCGGGAAAGAGAAAGGGTCCCACCGGCAGGCAGGCCGAGAGCCCTGCCAGGAGCGCCTCAAGCCCTTCCCCGTTCGCCGCCGAGATGGACAACGGCTCCTGCCCCAGGGTCTCCCGCACCCAGATCCTCTCGCGCTCGGCAGCACCGGGGCTCGCTTCATCCACCTTGTTCACGGCCACCACAAGCGGATGACGACCGTTGGTCGCCGCGACCTGCAGCGCCTCCCGCTCGGCATCGGAAATCTCCCAGGTCGGGTCCAGCAGGAGGAGGACGACGTCGGCATCTCTCACCCCCATGGAAACCGCCTCGAGGAGCGAGTGATGGAGCAGGTCGGACGGCGCGGACAGCAGGCCCGGCGTATCGACGAAGATCATCTGCTCCGCCCCGCGCGTGAGAATCCCCTTTACCGGCACCCAGGTCGTCTGCGCCCGAGGTGTGACGATGCTCAGGTGCTCCCCGAGCAGGGCATTCATCAGCGTGGACTTCCCCGCGTTCGGCCTCCCGATGATGGCCACGAACCCGCAGCGTGTCTCCATGCCCTCGATGGCCTCCGCGACCCCAGTCTCCGTGGTTTCATTCATGCTAGAAAGTTAACACAAAAAAACCCCCTGCAGGTGGACGGATCCACCTGCAGGGGGTTTTCGGTATGTGAGG
>REBP01000134.1 GCA_007692665.1 Gemmatimonadales bacterium
CTTCCTGAACCGCCCGGTGGGCTCCACCTGCACCATCGTGGCGGACCTCTACCGGAGGGAGGGGCTCGAGGTAACGCCCGCCATGGCCGGCATGATGATGGGAGGGCTCGTCTCGGACACGCTGAACCTCCGCAGCCCCACGACGACCGGGGTGGACGAGGAGATCCTCCGGTGGCTCGAGGGGATCGCCGGCGTGACGGGAACCGAGCTTGCCGAGACGATCTTCTCGTCGGGTTCGGTGGTGTCGGCCCAGCCGGCCCCGGAGGTCATCGCGCTGGACCGGAAGGTCTACGAGGAGGGCCCGTACCGCTTCGCCGTGTCGCAGGTGGAGGAGATCGGGTTCGGCGAATTCTGGACGCAGGCCGAGCCGCTGGCCCGGGCCCTCGAGGCCAGCCGGGCCGCCGAGGGTCTCGACTTCGCCGCCCTCCTCGTCACCGACGTGAAGAGCCAGGACTCGCTCCTCCTCGTCCAGGGCGACGACGAGGTGGTCCGGCGGATCCCCTACCCGGAGCTCGACGAGGGCGAAGTCTTCCGCCTCGACGGCATCGTGAGCCGCAAGAAGCAGCTCCTCCCGTTCCTGACCGGGATCCTCCGGGCGAGGAAGGAGTAACCCTTCCTCCCCGGTCTCCGGCCGCCCCCGCGCGGCCCGACCCAGAGTCTCGTCCCGGCCCGGAGTCCCCGTGCGCATCCTCGTCACCGGCGCCACCGGCTACATTGGTGGCCGCCTCGTCCAGCGCCTCCTGGACCGCGGCCACGAGATCCGCATCCTGGTCCGGGACCCCCGACGCATCCTCGGGCGGAACTGGAAGGACCGGGTCGATGTCCGGAAGGGGGATCTCTCGGACGCCGCAACGCTCGAAGGGGTCACCAAAGGCGTGGACGCCGCGTTCTACCTGGTGCACTCCATGTACGGGGGCGGAGACTTCGCCCGGAAGGACCGCGAGGCCGCCGACAACTTCGTCGCCGCCGCGTCCGCCGACGGACTTCCCCTCCTGGTCTACCTGGGCGGGATCATGCCCGGCCCCGAGGCCGAGACCCACTCCGAGCACCTCCGGAGCCGCGCCGAAGTGGGGCGCATACTCCGGGAAGGGCTCCCCACCACCGAGCTTCGGGCCGGCCCCATCATCGGGTCCGGCTCCGCCTCGTTCGAGATGGTCCGCTACCTGACGGAGCGGCTTCCCGCCATGGTGGCGCCCCGCTGGATCCGGAACGAGGTGCAGCCCATCGCGGTCCGCGACATCCTCGCCTACCTGATCCAGTCCGCCGAACACGGCGAACCGCTGGGCGTCCTCGACGTGGGCACGGATCCGCTCACCTTCCAGGAGATGATGGAAGGGTACGCCCAGGTCCGGGGCCTCAGGCGCTACATCATCCCGGTCCCGATCCTGGCCCCTCGCCTCGCCGGCCTCTGGGTGGGGCTCGTGACCCCGATCCCCCATGACATCGCCCTTCCCCTGGTCGAGGGCGTCGTGCAGCCGGTGGTGGGCGATCCCGCCCGGGGCCGGGAGATCTTCCCCGACATCCGGCCCATTTCCTACCTGCGGGCCGTGGAACTGGCGCTGGAGCGCATCGAGACCGGCGCGGTCCCCACTCGCTGGAGCGGGGCCCTCGGGGTCGGCGCGACCTTCGAGTACGAGGACCGGGAGGGAATCGTGCGCGAGGTCCGCACGCGGAAGATCGAGGCGCCCCCCGAGGCCGTCTTCCAGGCCTTCGCCTCCCTGGGGGGGAACCGGGGCTGGCTCGTCTGGAACACGGCCTGGTGGGCCCGGGGCATCCTGGACCAGCTGTTCGGGGGGCCCGGGATCCGCAGGGGGCGCCGGCACCCCACCGAGCTCCAGCAGGGTGAGGCGGTGGATTTCTGGCGCGTCGAGGCCATCGAGCCCGGCAGCCTTCTCCGGCTCCGGGCCGAGATGCGGGTGCCCGGCCGCGCCTGGCTCCAGTGGGAGGCCGTCCCCGAAGCAGGAGGGACCCGCCTGGTCCAGAGCGCCCTCTTCGCGCCTGCGGGCCTCTTCGGCGTCCTGTACTGGTACTCCCTCTTCTTTGCCCACGCCTTCATCTTCTCGCACATGATCGACGCGGTGGGGGCGCTGGCTCTTCGCATCCACCGGGGAGAGGATCCGCTCTACGGCCCTGCCGGGGATGCGGGGCGAATGGCGACGACCGAACCCCCGTCCTCCCGCACGTCGAGGTAGATCCGCTCTTCCGGGCGCGGTATCCAGGCCTGCCCGCCGGTGAAGGTGCCCCAGGCCGGGAGCACGAGGTAGTCCGGACCGAGCACGAAGCAGGGGATGCGGAGGCGGTCGCCGGCTCCGCGCAGGCTGAATACCGGGTGCAGGTGACCGGCGAGGTGGGGCGGGCCCCCGCTTCCGATGCGCGGCGCGTGCCGGAGGACGAAGGGACCCAGCGCTGCACCCTCGGCCACGACCCGAAACCCGAGCGTGTCGGGCGGATCGCCTCCCGACCGGTCGTGGTTGCCCCGGACCAGGAGGCGCTCCGGTGGCAGGCTCCGCTCGAGGGCCTCCTCGAGCTTCGGATTCCACGATCCCGGGCCATGCACCAGGTCCCCCAGCACGGCGACTCGCGCCACCTCCCACCGGTGGCAGATGCCTGCCAGTCGCGCCAGGTCGGGGGCGTCGTCGCCCTCGGGCACCGGCACCCCGCGCCCCTGGAACACCCGAGCCTTCCCCAGGTGGAGGTCGGCCACGAAGAGGGTGCGCCCGGCCGGCCAGAGGACCGCCCCCCCCGGGAGCAGACGGAGGGGGGTGCCCTGCCAGAGGACCTCCGCGCCGTGCCCGCTCACGGGGGGCTCCCGGCCCCGCGCCGGCTCCGGGGTGGGCGCCCGCTCCCGGCCGCGCGCTCCAGCGTGGCGGCCATGCGGGTCACCCGGTCGATCCACCGCTCGGTGGATACCCGGGCATGGAGGCGCTCCGCCCAGAGGGGAAAGGCGAGGGGCGTCAGCCGGGGGGTGTCCACCTCCACCAGGCCCCCCTCCGCGAGCCCGGAGAGCCGCTCGAGCCCCTGCTTCAGCTGGGTGAACTCCAGTTCGGACTCGAGGGCCTCGGTCCGGGCCTGGGCAAGGAGCAGGTTGTCGGGGTCCCACCGCGTCAGGACGTCGAAGAGGAGGCCGCTCGAGGCCTGGAGCTGCCGGGCCGACGCCCGGCCCCCGGGGCCCGTGACCAGGAGCCCGGCCACCCGGGCCACGCCCCGGAAGCGCCGCTTCGAGAGTTCGGCGGCGTTCAGCGCCTCGAGGATGTCCGCCTCGAGCCCCCCGGGGGCCAGGAGCTCGGCCCAGGGCGGGATGCCCTCGAACGGATCGGGCGAGAGGAACTCGATGCCGTAGTCGTTGGCCGAGAGCTGGAGGGAACGGGGCGTCGCCCGCGAGATCCGGTGCGCCACCAGGGCGCCCAGCCCCTCGTGCACGAGCCGCCCCAGGAACGGGTACAGGAAGAGGTGGTGTCCCTCGCGGCTCCGGGTGCGTTCCACCAGGAGGCGATCCGGCCCCGGGATCCGCGACCACGTTCCCTGGAGCGCCAGGAGCGAACGCACCGATTCGAACTCGGGGGAGCCGGGGGCGTCCGGCCCCGCCGCCTCCCAGGACCGGAAGGTCTCGAGCACGGCTCCGGCGAGCTCGGTGGAGAGGGGGAGCCGGCCTCCCATCCACCGGGGCGTCCGGGGCGACGCCGGCCCGCCCTTCGCGTTCCGTACCCAGGCGGTGAGGTCCCGGATCTCCACCAGCGCCAGGCGCCGCCCCGCGAAGAGGAAGGTGTCGCCGGGACGAAGCTGGGCCAGGAAGGACTCCTCGACGCTTCCCAGCGTGGCGCCCCGCCGGAAGCGCACGCGGAGCTGGGCGTCGTCGGTGATCGTCCCGATGCTCCACCGGTGCCGCCGCTCGACGTCGGAGTCCACGACCCTGAACACCCCGTCCTCCTCCACCACGCGCCGGTAGCGCGGGTAGGCCTGGAGCGCGGCCCCCCCGCGGGTCACGAGGTCGAGGACCGAGGCCCAGAGGGTGGGGGACAGGTTCCGGAACGCCCGCGTGGAGCGGACCTCCCGGAGGAGGGCCTCGGAGCGGAAGCCGCCCCCCAGCGCCACCGTCACCAGGTGCTGGGCCAGCACGTCCAGGGGCTGGTCCAGGGGTCTGCGCGGCTCGAGGCGGAGGTCTTCCAGCGCCCGACGGGCGGCGGCGAACTCCACGATCTCGAGGGCATGGGTCGGAACGCCCAGGAGCCGGCTCCTCCCCTCGGGGGTGTGCTCGCTCCGGCCCGCACGCTGGAGGAGCCGCCCCACGCCCCGGGGGGAGCCCACCTGGATCACCAGCTCCACGGCGGGAAGATCGACCCCCAGCTCCAGCGTGGACGTGCAGACCACGCAGAGGAGACTCCGGTCCCGGAGCCCGGCCTCCACCCGCGCCCGCTCCCGCCGGTCCAGCGACCCGTGGTGAAGCGCGAGCCGCCCACGCTCCGCCCAGTCGGGGCGCGCCCGGGCCAGTGCCTCGTGCCAGCGCTCCGCCTGGGACCGGGTGTTCGTGAACAGGAGGGCCGAGGCCCGGCCCCGCGTGGCGCGGTCGCCCGCGGCCCCGTCCCGGGAGGCATCCAGCGACGCCAGCCGGTCCACCACGCCGGGCAGGAGCCGGAGCCCCAGGTGTCCGGCCCAGGGGAACCGGCCCGTCTCGCCGGGCGAAGGGAGGAGCGTCGTCACCTCCGGCGGTGGCCGGGTCGGACCCCGGATGATCCGTCCGCGCCGGACAGGCCCCCCCTGCGGCCCCGGGCCTCCGCATCCCAGCAGGGCTTCCAGGGCCTCTTCCTCGTTCGGAAGGGTCGCCGACAGGGCCCAGCAGCGGAGCCCCGGGTTCCAGAGGCGGAGGCGTGCGAGGCCCAGTTCGAGCTGGACCCCCCGCTTGGAACCCAGGAGTTCATGCCACTCGTCCACCACGACCCCCCGGAGCCCCCGGAGGCGGCGAGCGGCGGCGGGCCAGGAGAGGAGGATGGACAGGGACTCGGGCGTGGTGACCAGCGCCGTGGGCGGAAGCGTGCGCTGGCGGAGCTTCCGGGACGAGGCGGTGTCGCCGGTGCGGACTTCCACGGTCCAGGGAAGGCCGAGAGGGGCGAGGGGGGCCTCGAGCTGCGCGGCGGTGTCGCGGGCCAGCGCGCGAAGGGGGGTGATCCAGAGGTAGCGGAGGGGCTCGGCGGGAGGTTCGGCCCCGGAAGGGCGCGCACGCGCCAGGCCGTCCACGAGGGCGCCACCCCATGCCGCCATGGTCTTGCCCACCCCGGTGGGGGCCATGAGCAGGCCGCTCTCGCCCGCGCGCCAGGCCCCCCAGAGTTCCTCCTGGAAGGCGGACGGCGTCCACCCCCGGGAGGCGAACCAGTCCCGGAGGGCGGCGGTGGGCGGGGTGTCCGGGGGTGGGGAGGTCACGGCTCCCCCGTCGCCCCGGGGTCGGGAGGCAGGAGGGCGAGGACCGAGGCGAGGGTGTCGGCGTCTGCGGGCTCCTTGTCCTGGCGCCACCGGCTCATGCGGGGGAAGCGGAGGGCCACGCCGGCGCGGTGCCGGGTGGAACGTCGGATGCCCTCGAAGGCGAGCTCGAACACGAGCCCCGGCTCCACTGCCCGGACGGGGCCGAAGCGCTCGGTGACGTGGCGCCGGATCCAGCGGTCGACCTTCCGGAACTCGGCATCGGTGAGCCCCGAGTAGGCGCTGGCGACGGGAACGAATCCGTCCCCGTCCCGGACCCCGAAGGTGAAGTCCGTGAAGAGGGAGGCGCGGCGGCCATGCCCCTTCTTCGCGTAGAGGAGCACGGCGTCCAGCGTGAACGGATCCACCTTCCACTTCCACCAGCCCCCCCGGGCGCGCCCGCCCCGGTAGGGTGCGTCCATCCCCTTGAGCATGAGTCCCTCCACGAGCCGCTGGCGGGACGAGGCGCGGAGCCCGGCGGCGTCGGCCCACGTCTCCGCGTCCACGAGAGGCGCGAGGAGGAGGGGGAGGCCCGGAATCCGCGAGACGGCGGGGGGCGGGTGCGAACCGGGGGCCTCCGCGGCCTCTCCGATCTCCGGTGCAGCCTCGCCCCTCCCCGCCGTGGCGAAGGGTGGCGCCGACAGCCGGAGCCAGAGCTCCTCCAGCGCCCTGCGCCGGGCCCGAAAGGGGTCCTCACGCCGGTCCTCGGCGCCGGACTCGAGGAGGTCGTACGCAAGGAAGACCACGGGGACCTCCCGGAGAATCCGGGCACCGGGTCGCTTGCGGCCGAGACGGCGCTGAAGTTCCGCAAACGGGAGGGGGCGGCCCTCCCGCCAGGGGAGGAGTTCGCCGTCGAGGACGGTCCCGGGCGGGAGCGTGCGTCCGGCCTCGGCGATCTCCGGGAAGGAGGGCGTGATCACTTCCTCGCCCCGCGACCAGAGGAGCACCTCGCCTTCCCTGTGGATGAGCTGGGCCCGGATGCCGTCCCATTTCCACTCCATGGCCCACGACGCCGGCGGACCCAGCTCCGCCTCTTCCGGCCCCTCGGCCAGCGGGTGCGCCAGCATGAAGGGGTACGGCCGTCCCGGGTCCGGAAGCCCCGCATCCGCCGAGGTGAGCCGGAGGAACGCCTCGGCCGTGGGCTCCCAGCGCCCCGTGAGGCGGTGGGCCAGTGTGGCCGGGTCCATGCCCACGACCTCGGCCAGGGCCCGGGTGACGAGCTTCTGTCCCACCCCGACCCGGAATCCCCCGGTGAGGAGCTTCTGGAAGATGAAGCGCTCGTCGGTGGAAAGGCCCCGCCAGTACTCGCGGAGGCGGCGTTCCTGCTCCCCCGGATCCAGCCCGGCCAGCGGGAGGATCCAGTCATTCATGACCTGGTGAAGCGGAGGTGGGGATGCGTCGCTCCCGTCGGCCCGCGGGTCCGGCAGGAGGAGTGCGAGCGTCTCGGCCAGGTCGCCCACGGCGTCATGGCACTCCTCCACCATCCAGAGCGGGAGGTCGGCGGCGGTGGCCACCCACGCGCGGAGGAGCGTCGTGGACACGGGCCGCCTTCCCCGACGACCCGAGAGCACCGCCAGCGCCCACGCGGCGTCGGCGGGGTCGGCTTCGGCAAAGTACCGCCGGAGCGCATCGAGCTTCACCGTCGTGCGGGTGGTGCGGTCGAGCTCGACGAAGAGCCGCGTGAAGCGCTTCACGGTGCCGGCTCGGCGGTGTCGGCCCTGCTGACCTCGTCGGCCTCGTCCGCGCCCGCCTCGCCCCCCTCGTCCGCCACGTCCACCTCGTCCGCATCCTCGGCCTCCCCCTCGAAGCGGGTCGGCAGGCTCCAGGCGTCGAGCCCCTGCTCCTGCAGGTACCGGACGGCGGGGCCGGTGGTGCCGTGGGTAAGGCCGACGCGCTGGGCCCCGGTCTCGGAGATGGTGGCCAGGAGATCCGGCCAGTCCAGGTGATCGGAAAGGACGAATCCCCGGTCGGCAGCCCGGCGCCGGCGGGTCCCGCGGAGCTTCATCCACCCCGAGGCCACCCCCAGGGAGAAGGGGTCGAGCTTCCGGGCCCACGGGGTCCCCGCCGCCGAGGGGGGTGCAACGACGAGGGCTCGCCCCGCCGCCGCCTTCACCGTTTCGGGCGTCGCCCTCGAGACCGCCGGCAGCCGGATGCCCCGGGCGAGGTAGGGGGGAAGGAGCCGCTCGACGGCGCCGTGGACCAGGATGGGACCGGGGAACCCCCCGCCTGCCCGGTCGCCGATTCGAGCCAGGTGAGCCAGCACCCGCTGGGCCTTCCCCAGGGCGTAGGCCCCGAGAAGCACGTTCCGACCCTCGGCGGCGCCTGCCTCCCACCACGTCATCACCTCCTCCATCACCGACTCCGGGTCGGGCCACCGGTACACCGGAAGGCCGAAGGTGCACTCCGAGATGAGCGTGTGGCAGCGCACGACTTCGAACGCCTCGGCCGAAGGGTCGGGCTGGCGCTTGCAGTCGCCGGTGACGACCCAGACCTCGCCACCGGACTCGATGCGCACCTGGGCCGACCCGAGGATGTGACCGGCGGGATGGAGCGAGATCGTCGCATCTCCCACCCGGATCCGCTCCCCGAACGCGACGCCCTCGACCGACGCCTCGGCGCCGAGTCGGACCCCGAGAATCCCCACGCCGCTCTCGGCGGTGAGGACGTGCCGGGCGGTGCCCCGGGCGTGGTCGGAGTGGCCGTGGGTGATGATGGCCCGCTCGGAGGGACCCCACGGATCGATGTGCAGGTCCGCCGACGGGACGTGGAGACCGGAGGGGGAGAGGGTGACGAGAGGAGCGGACATGGAGTTCCGTACCCCGGGAACGGGGAAGGTTCGGTTCGGCAGGAACCCGCCGAAACTTTCGGGGTGTCCATGAAGTGTACAGACCATGTACAGAAAAACTTGACGGAGTCTGGAACCGACCATATACTGGGTTCAGGTCGCCTCGTCGTCGGGTACGCCAGCCCCAGCCGGAGATCAGCCATGCAGGCCTTCAACTCTGAACTGTTCATGACCACCTCGGAGGTCGCCGACCTCCTGGGCGTCCACTCCTCGACGGTGAAGCGGTGGACCGACGCCGCCGAACTCGAGTCTCACAAGACCGACGGCGGACATCGGCGGATCTACCTGCAGTCCGTGCTGGAGTTCGCCCGGGCGCGGAACGTGGGGACCTTCCTCGACGCCTTCGAGCCGTTCGAGTCCCACGTCTGGCTGGCGGCGCGGGACGCGATTCGCCATGATGACTTCAAGAGGACGGTCACCCTGGCCATGGGGTGGCTGGTGCGGGGGCATCCGAAGCGGATCACGGCGCTCTTCCACGAGCTTGGCTCGCGGCCCGACCTGCCGTTTTCAGTGCTGTGCGACCGGGCGATCCAGCCCTTCATGGCCGAGGTGGGAACGCTCTGGCGAGAGGGACGCATCCGGATCGGAGAAGAGCACCAGGCCAGTCAGGCAGTGCTCGAGGCACTGATCCACCTCTCGGCCCGACGTGACGGGGCGGCCCCCATCGTGCGTTCCGAAGATCGGAGATGCGCCATCGTCGGGGCGATGTCCGGGGATCACCATCATCTTGGCGCCATGTGCGTACGGATTCTCCTTGAGCGGAATGGGTGGGATGTCCAGTATCTCGGTGCCGATACGCCGGCCGAGGAATTTGCGGCGATGCAGCGATCCCGCGAGGCCGAGCTGGTCTGTGTCTCGTTCTCGCCGCCTGCGTCGGTGGCGCACATGCGGCGGTGCCTCGACGTCATGTCCGAGTTCTACCGGGCCGAGCTGCCGTATCACCTGGCGTTCGGCGGGCTCGGCAGTCCGCTCATCGAGGCCGAGGCCGTCAATGGTCCCTGGGAGTCGTTCCGGATCTATCCCTCTGCGGAGGCTTTCGAACGGTGGCTGAACGCGGGGGTCTCCGGCGTGAAGTCCGAACCGTGGCGGGAGAGCGCGTGACCGTTGCCCTCGCTTCGTCGCGGGGCTGGGCGCGGACACCCGCCGGAATCGGGGTCTGGGGACTGCTGGCCTTCACGGTGGTCGCCCTGGCGGGATACGGCGTGTTCGGTCAGAACCCGCATCTGATTCCCGCGGGGATGATCGGTTTCTGGCAGATTTCCTACTCGTTCTTCGCGCGGTTCCACATCATTGTCGGGGCAGCGGCCATTGCGGTCGCCCTGGTGGCGTGGGCCGGACTCCGGTGGCTTCCCTCCCTCGTGGCGGTCTACCTCCTCGCGCTCCTGGCGGAGTACGTGGGGACCGGTTCGGGCCTCCCGTTCGGTGCCTACGAGTACACGACCCTGCTGGGCACGAAGATCGGGGACCAGGTTCCCTGGGTGATCCCGCTCTCCTGGTACCTCATGGTGCTTCCGGCGTGGATCATCGCCCGCAACACCTTTCCGGCGGACCGGCAGTGGGCGGCCCGGATGGGGTTTGCCGCCGTGATCCTCACGATCTGGGACCTGGCGCTGGACCCGGCCATGAGCTTCGAATCCCCCCTCTACTGGGTCTGGGGTGACTCGGGTCCGTACTACGGCATGCCGTGGCTGAACCTCGTCGGGTGGCTGGGAACGGGGGTCGTCCTGGCCGGTGCCATGGAGGGGCTGGGGATCCGGAGATGGGGTCGGACCATTCCCGTGGGATGGGCGCTGGCATACTACGGGATCACGCTCCTCATGCCCCTCGGGATGCTCGTCATCAAGGGATTCTGGCTTGCCGTGATCGTGACCGTACTCGCCTGCCTCGGGGCGGTGGGGATCCACTGGCAGTTTGGCCCCCGCCGGGTGAAGCCGGGGCGACCCGACGTGGCTGCCTCGCCCATGGACCCTGCGGCTCCCCTCGAACGCCCCCTCGTCACGGGGGAGGGCGCGCGATGACTTCCGTACGATCACCTGGCGCGATCGAGGCAACCGAGCGGCTGCGCGCGGCTCTCGCGGCAGAGGCCCGCACCCTCCACGAGAGGCTCGGCATCCCGGAGCCGGCCCCGGGCGGAAAGATGCTTCGCCCGCTCATGGCCCGGGCCGCCGCCGGACTTCATGACCCCGGCGTGGAGGTCCTCAGGGGCGCGCTGGCGATCCAGATGGTTCACGAGGCCTCGCTCCTCCACGACGACATCCTGGACGACTGTGCGCTTCGCCGGGGAGAAGCGTCCCTGGCCGCGAGGGCCGGGCTCCCTGCGGCACTGGTGGAGGGGGACCACCTCCTGACCTCCGCCTACCGCGTCGCTGCCTCCACCGGGTCTCTGCCCTTCGTGGAGTGCTTCAGTCGAGCCGTGGAGCGGACGGTCGCCGGAGAGAAGGCCCAGGCGCGGGCTGCCGGCCGCTGGCTTACCGAGGCGGAGTACCGCGAGATCATCGCGGGCAAGTCGGGGGAGCTCTTCGGGTGTGCCGCGTCGCTTGCGGCCCACCTCCGGAACGATCCCGAGGCGGCCGCGCGGGATCGCGCCCTCGGCGCCCGAACCGGCGAGATCTACCAGATGGTCGACGACTTCCTGGACCTCTGCCCCTCGGCCCGGCTTGGCAAGCCTCCGCTGCTTGATCTGAAGCAGCGGAAATGGACCTGGCCGCTGGCGGAGACCGGCGCCCTGGCCTTCCCGGACCCGTCGGGTTTCGACGACTTCGTGGTGTCACTCTTTCGGCCGGAGCGAGGCAGCGCTCCCTCTCCCATGTCCCGCGCCAGGGACCGCCTCGCCGCCCGGGTGAATGCGCTCATCCGCGACTGGAACACCGCGCATCCCGACGACGAGCTCGTGCCGGGGTTTCTCGCCTCGTGGCTCGAATCCGTCAACGCGACGCTGGAGCGGGAGGAAGCCGCGGCGCAGGGGTTCCCGCAGGGGCCCGCGGGCCGGACAGGGCCCGGAGGCGCGGTTGCCGAGGCGCCGTCGGATGAGGCGGCGGCGGCAGTCCACCGCGAAGCCGCCGCACTCGGCGGGCCCGGGGGCTGGCAGGCCTCCTTTGCCACGCATGCCAGGACGTTCCGCTTCGCCGCCCGGCTCTTCCCTGCAGAGCAGGAGCGCCTCGTCGCCGGGGTGTACGCCTTCTGCCGCTTCACCGACGACCTCGTGGACCACGCGCCAGACCCGGATCCGAGGGTGCTGGAGGCGCGGCTTCGCGCGTGGACGGGACTGGTGCGCCGGGCGTGGAGCCATCAGGACACCGGCATCCCCCTGCTGGACGAGGTGCTTGGGGAGACGGCGCGCCGGGGTGTGCCGGTGCTCTACGCCGAGGAACTGATCCGGGGCGTGGCCATGGACCTGGAGCCTTCGGACTACCCGGACATGGCGGCACTCCGCGGGTACTCGTACCGGGTGGCCTCGGTGGTGGGGCTCTGGCTCACCGAACTCTTCGGGACGCATGCACCGGTGGTCCTTCGTCGGGCGGAGGCCCTCGGCCACGCCATGCAGCTCACCAACATTCTCCGGGACGTGGGAGAGGACTGGGGGCGGGGGCGCCTGTACCTTCCGCTGGACCGCATGGCGGCCCACGGCGTGGACCGCACGAGCCTCGACGAGGCGGTCCGCGGCGGCACCCTTCCCGAGGGGTGGATTCCCCTGATGGAGGAGCTTCTCGGGCACGCGGAAGCCGACTACCAGCTCGCCTTCGACGCGATTCCCGCGCTCCCGGTCTTCTTCCAGCGCCCGGTGGCGGTGGCCGCCCGGGTCTACGGCGGGATCCACGACGAGATCCGGAAGAACGGCTACGACACGCTCACGCGGAGGGCGTGGACGCGGTTTCCGACGAAGCTCCGCCTGGGTGCGCGGGCGCTCCTCGAACTCCGGCGAACCCGGCGCGGCTTCACCTCGTCGGGAGAGGCGCTTCGGCCCTTTGCACCGATCGCTCCGCTTCCGCCTGCTGTACTGCGCGGCGGACCCTGACGAGGGTATCGGGCGTCACCGACATCGAGCTGATCCCGCAGTCCACCAGGAAGGGCGGAATCTCGTCGGGATAGTCCGACGGGGCCTGCCCGCAGATCCCGATCTCGAGTCCCCGGTCCCTGAAGGCCTTCACCGCCTGCCGGATGAGACCCTGGACGGCGGGGGAACGCGCGTCCGGGGGGTGCGCGTACCCCTCGAGATCGTCCCGGGAAACGGCGTACACGGTCTGCACCAGGTCGTTGGAGCCGATGGATCCGCCGGTGAGCCCCATGGCGTCGATGAAGGCATCGGCCTCGAGCACGTTGGAGGGGATCTCCACCATGAGGAAGAGGGGGGTTCCCGAGTCCGGGCCCACCCCGGCCGCATCCAGGGCCACCACCACTTCCCGCCCTTCGGCAGGGGAGCGGCAGAAGGGGATCATGAGCTGCAGGTTGTCGAGGCCCACCTCGTCGCGGACCCGGGCGAGCGCCTTCAGTTCAAGCTCGAAGGCGGGGAAGAAGCGAGGGTCCACGTACCGGGCCGCACCCCGCCACCCGATCATCGGGTTCTCCTCCCTCGGCTCGAAGAGGCGTCCCCCCAGCAGGTCCCGGTACTCGTTGGACTTGAGGTCCGAGAGCCGGACGAGCACCGGCCGCGGATAGAAGGCGGCACAGATCAGCGCCACCCCGGAGCGGATCCGGTCCACGAAGAACTCGGAGGGGGACGCATACCCGGGAATCCGACGTTCCACGGCGCCCATGAGGGTGCCGAGTTCGAACCGGTCCTCCTGGAGAAGGTGGTCCCGGAAGGGCTGAAGTCCGGGTGCCAGCTCCCCCGTCTCGGCAAAGTGCCGAAGCTCGTCGAACCAGACGAGGGCGAGCGGGTGGATGCCGACCTGCGCAGTGAGGATGAACTCGAGCCGAGCCAGGCCGACCCCTTCCGACGGGAGCATGGCATCCCCGGGTGAATTGCCCGGAAAGCCGACGTTCAGCTTGACCCCGGTGGCCAGGGGAACCCCGTCCTCCATCTGGACCTCCTCCACCTCGAAGGGGTGGATCCCGTCGTACACGACGCCCACGTCTCCCTCGGCGCAGCTCCCCGTGACCTCCTGGAGGTTCTCGAGCGTCTCCATGGCGCCCGCCACCCCGACGAGGGCCGGAATCCCGAACTCCCGGGCCACGATGGCGGCGTGGGAGGTGCGTCCGCCCCGCTCCGTGATGATGAGGGAGGCCTCCTTCATGAGGGGTTCCCAGTCCGGTGTCGTGATGGAGGTCACGAGGACGTCGCCGGGATCGAAGATCCGCTCCTCGGCCGGGAGGTCCGCCAGGTCCCCCTCGCTCCCGTGGCGCTCCCGGAGCGCCCGCTTCCGCACGATGACTTCCTCGTAGTCGCGGTAGATGCGGACGGCGCCCGCCCCGATGCGCGTGCCCACGGCAAGGCCCTTGAGGAGGACCTTGTCCTCGTCCCGGAGCCTCGCCACCAGCGAGGGCTCCATGCGCCATGTCCGGAGCACGGAGCCGCTTCCGCCGGCGTTGCCGTGAATCGTCTCGGGTCGGCTCTGCACGATGAAGAGTTCGCCGGTGATGCCGTCCTTGGCCCATTCCACGTCCATGGGGCGGCCGTAGTGTTCCTCGATGCGAAGGGCCATGCGGGCCAGCTCCAGCACGTCCTCCTCGGGGATCGACCAGTCACGGCGACGGCTGGCCTCGACGTCGACGGACTCGGTCCGCGTCCCCCCCTGCATCGAGTAGACGAGCTTCCGGTCCTTGGCGCCCAGCGTCCGGTGCACCATGGCGCGGGTGCCTCGCCGAACGCCGTCCTTCCAGACCAGGAACGTGTCCGGCGTAACCGTCCCCTGCACCACGAACTCGCCCAGGCCGTAGGCCGCGGTGATGTGGATGAGGTTGGGGTTGCCCGAGTCCGGATCCACCGTGAAGAGGACGCCGGAGGAGGCGAGGTCGGAGCGGACCATCTTCATGATGACCACGGCGACGGCGCTCCCCAGCGGGTCGATGCCGTGGTGGCGCTGGTACGAGATTGCCCGCTCGGTGAAGGCCGAGGCCACGCAGGCCCGCCAGTTGTCCACCACGGCGTCCCCCCCCCGGACATTGAGGAACGACTCGTACTGTCCCGCGAAGGAGGCGAGTTCCGAGTCCTCGACGGTGGCGGAGGACCGGACGGCCGCATCCACCCCTTCGCCGTACCGTGCCTCCAGCTCGGCATAGCCTTCGCGGATGCGGGACTCGAGGAGAGAGGGGAGGGGCGTGGCGGTCACGAGGGCTCGGGCGAGAGCGGCGCGTCCGCCGGCGTCCTCTTCCGATACCTCCTCGAAAAGGAGGCGGAGGGCGTCCTCCAGCGTCGTTCCGGGCGAGAGCCTCCGCCGGAGCGTCCCCCAGAGACGCAGGGCCTCCTCGGCGTGGGGAGACGCGTGGAGCTCGGGGTCCGGCTCGGCGGCGACGGTCTCGGTGAGGAAATAGCGGAAGGAAGCCGCCGTCGTGGCGAATCCGCCCGGCACCCGGATCCCGGCGCCCGAGAGCTCCCGGATCATTTCTCCGAGAGAGGCGCCCTTGCCGCCGACGCGGGGACGATCTTCTGAACCAACGCGGTCCAGGGGGAGGAGAATGGCTTCGCCGTCGGGAGTCATGGATGTCATCCGCGTGGGTGGGTGGTCGGGGTCACCGACCCCCTCGCTGCGTCCACGGTTCCCCTGTGGTTTCAGCGAACGGGGGTCAGGAACTCCTCCGGTATGCCGTCGGCCCACTCCCGTGGAGGGAGCATCTGGTGCAGTCGGTGCTCGAAGGTTCCTTCCGGCCAGCTGAGGTTGTAGCCCCAGTTGGCCGAGGGCGGCATGCTCATGAGCACGCTTTCGATGCGGGCATGGGTCTGAAGGCCGAACTTGGTGCCCCGGTCGTGGACCAGGTTGAACTCTGCATAGCGACCCCGGCGGACAAGCTGGAGTTCCTTCTCCCGGGCTCCCCAGGGCATCGGCTTCCGGCGGTCCACGATGGGCCCATAGGCCTCCAGCATTGCAAGACCCACGCCGCGCACCAGCGCGAAGGCTTCCTCGGCTTCGAGGTCGCCGTTCTCGCCGGGCCTCAGGTTGTCGAAGAAGATCCCCCCGACGCCGCGGTTCTCGTTGTCGCGGTGGATGTTCACGAAGTAGCGGTCGCACCAGGCCTTGAAGCGCGCGTAGTAGTCCGGATGGTGCTCCATGCAGATGCGGCGAAGGGTCTGGTGGAAGTGAACGGCGTCCTCGGGGTGCGGATGGGTGGGCGTCAGGTCGAGCCCGCCGCCGAACCAGTGGTCCACGAGCTGACCATCGGGGCGGTTCAGCTGGAAGTAACGCACGTTCATGTGGACAATGGGCACCATGGGGCTGCGCGGGTGACACACCACGCTCACCCCGGTGGCGAAGAAGTCCACCTGCTCCGTGGTTGTCCGGTCCGACCCCAGGCGAGCCGCCATTTCGGCGGGAATCTCACCACCCCCGGCGAAACGGTTCACCCCCACCTTCTCGAAGGTCCCTCCGTCGGTGAGGACCCGGGAGACGCCGCCACCCCCGCCCGGACGCAGCCATGCGTCCTCCTGGAACTTCCCGCCGCCGTCCCGCTGCTCGAAGAAATCGGTGAGGGTGTCCTGCAGGACCTGCATCCAGCGCCCGACACGCGGGCGGAGGGGGAGAGACTCCTCCGGGCGCGACAGGTCGAGGGTTGCCGCTGCGGGTCCCAGGAACGGGTCCTGGAGGAGGTTCGATCCGAGGATCATGGGAGCGTTGCCGGGAAGAGGAGCCTGGGAAGACATGGTTACCTCGATTCCGAAGGGAGTCCACCGGGGGCGGACACGTCGCTGAACAGGTGCTGCAGGGCCCGGGAGAGCGTCGCCTGGTCTTCGTCGCTCACCGACCCGCTGCTCCGCATGGTGCGCATGGCCATCATGGGTCGACTGAGCACCCGGGCGGCGATGCGGCGGGCGGCGCGATCGGCCAGGTCCCGGTCGCCCTCGGCCACGAAGCGCACTTCGCGGCGGCAGATCTCGACGACCCACTCCTGCAGGGGGCGAAGGGCGTCGCGGGCCTCGGCCGCCGACACCCACTCGTGGAAGTCCGAAGCCTCCTCCTCCACGATGCGTTCGGCCTGGGGTATGGCGTCCTGCCGTGCTTCCTCGATGGCTGCGGTCTCCGGGTGGACGTCGTCCAGCCCCGTAAGGGAGATCCCGGGGAGGAGGGCCACCTCGGGGGAGACGTTCCGCGGCATGGAGAGATCCACGACGGGAAGCACCCGCCCCGGGGCCCGGCCGGCCAGCATGCGGTGGTCGACCCATGCGCCGGGCGCACCGGTGGCGACCAGCACGCCGCCGGCGTCCGGGAGGTGCCGGGGCAGGTCATCGAGGCCGCCGGATTCTCCGCCCCATTCCCGGGCGAGATCCGCGGCCCGCTGCGGCGTCCGATTGAGCAGGATCACCTCGACGCCGTCGGTGGCGGCCAGGGCGCGGGCCGCATGGCTCCCGATCTTTCCGGCACCGAGGACGATGATGCGGCGCGGTGACCCGGCGGGAAGCCGCTCCATGAGGTGGCGGGCGGCTTCGGAGCCGACGGACCGATGGCCCGACATGAGGCGGGTCTCGCGCCGGACGCGCTTGCCGGCCCGGATCGCCGTGTCGAAGAGCCGGTGCAGATGCGTTCCCACGGTGCCCGCAGCCTGTGCATCCCGGTATCCGCGGCGGACCTGCCCGAGGATGTGAATGTCTCCGAGGATCTGCGATTCGAGGCCCCCGGCGACCCGGAGCAGGTGGCGGACCCCGGAGAACCCCTGGAGGAGCTGGAGCGGGGGCGTGGCCCTGTCCGGGTCCTCGCCCACCGCCCGGGCCCAGGCGCGGGCGAGCCCGAGGGCTTCGGCGGCCGGGTCGCGGGACCAGGTCACGAGTTCGGTGCGATTGCAGGTACGCACGACGACCAGTTCCTCCACCAGCCGGGACGCCTCCTGCTGGAGTCTCGCGAGGGCCGCATCGTCCAGCGTCCAGCGTTCCCGGACCTCCACGCGGGCCGTGCGGAAATCGATCCCCAGCAGGGCCGGGACTCCGCGGGTCATCCCCATTTCCGGGCCTCCCCTGCCTGCGGGAACCCGGCCGCCTTTCGGGCCAGGGCCTCGAGCAGCACCCTCCCCTCGGCGTCGAGGCCGGGGACCGTATCCAGGTGGCCGATGGCCCGGCCCAGGAGGCGTTCGCTCTGGGCGCGGGGTGCCCGCCCCCCGGGGCCCTTCCCGAGGCGGCCGTCCTCCTTCCAGTCCTCGGCATCGTCGGCAAGCTGGTAGGCCCAGCCAAGATCCCTGCCGAACCGGACCAGCGCCTCCCGCGTCTCCAGGTTGGCGGAAGCGCAACGTGCGCCCGCCTCGAGCGCGAAGGCCGAGAGCGCCGTGGTCTTCTTCCGGTGGAGACGTCGTGGGGCGCCCCCGCTCATGAAGGCGCCCGTCAGGTCCACCGCCTGCCCCCCGGACATGCCCGCGAGGCCGAACGCCCCACCCCAGGCCGCAGCAAGCGCGCCTCCCTCTTCGGGCACGTTCCCCAGGAGCTCGGCGGCGCGCCCGAGGAGCGACAGCGCCACCAGGACCGCCCCGCCCGTCCCCACCTGGCGATGCGTCGAGGCCACGCCCCTCCGTTCGTCGGCGTCGTCCATGCAGGGGAGGTCGTCGAGAACCAGGGAGGCGGTGTGCGTGAGCTCGACCGCCACGGCCGCGGGAATCGCGGCCTCGAAGGTCCCCCCGGCGGCCCGCGCGGCGGCCAGCGTGAGGAGAGGGCGCCAACGGCTCCCCGGCGCACCCGTCACCCCAACCGCAGCCGCCAGCGCCTCTCCCACCACCGGGGTCAGCCCGGCGGGGGGGCGGACCGACGCCGCCAGGGCCGCCTCGAAGGTCGGGAGGACCTCGGCGGTGAAGCGGTGCAGGGGTCCGGGAACCGATGCGGGTGCCGGCACGCGGTGCACCGGAGTCCCCGAAGGGAGCGAGAGGGGGGACGTGTTTCCGTTCATGTCGATACCAGCCCCGTCAGGTGACCGATGTTCTTGAAGAAGATCCTTGCGTGGGCCAGGGGCCGGGCCTTGACCAGTTCCTTCTGCATGTAGCCCTCGAAGGTGAGTTCCTGGACGTCCCGGTCCCGGCAGATGGCGACGAACCGCTCCCGGCGATTGTCCGTGGTGTACCAGAAGTCCTGCATGATTCCGAGGACCCGGAAGACCATGCCGTGCGTCCGGAGGAACCGCTTGCGGGCCCTTGCCAGCGCCTTCGGGTTGCCGGTCTGGAGCATCTCGTGGACCGCCTGGGCGGCCACCCGACCCCCGGTCATGGCGTAGAAGATGCCTTCGCCCGACGAGGGGGCGACGACCCCGGCGGCGTCGCCGGCGAGGATCACGTCACGGCCGTTCTCCCACCGCTTGAGCGGCTTCAGGGGAATCGGGGCGCCCTCGCGCTTGATCGTCTCCAGGGTGTCGAGCCCGGTCTCCTTCCGGAGGTCCCTGATCGCGCCGCGCATGTCGAAGCCTCGCTGCTCCGTGCCGGTCCCGATGCTCGTGGTGTCGCCGTGGGGGAAGACCCAGGAGTAGAAGTCCGGCGAGAAGCGTCCGTTGTAGTAGACATCGCAGCGCGCCGGCCCGAAGACCTCCGAGGCATCCTTCGGTGACTGGACGATCTCGTGGTAGGCGAACACGTAGCGGGCCTGCTCCGACCCGGGGATCGCCTGCCTGGCCACCTGGGAGAGGGCGCCGTCGGCACCGACCACGACCTTCGCCCGCACGCGCACCTCCCTGCCGGAGCGGGAGCCGCCCTCGTTGTAGCGAACCACCGGGGAGCCGGTCCCTGCCTCCTCGACGGCCACGAAGTTGCCCGCCACGCGCCGGGCGCCCCGGGACTCGGCCCGGGTCCGCAGCCACTCGTCGAAGGGACCCCGGTCCACCATGCCCACGAACCCGTCGCCCACCGGGATGTCCACGCTGCGCCCGGTGGGCGAAAGGATGCGTGCGGTGTCCACGCGGGCCACGAGCATTTCCTCCGGGACCTCGAACTCGTCGAGGAGCCGGGGGGGCACGGCACCGCCGCAGGGCTTCACTCGGCCCTTCCGGTCCAGGAGCAGCACCGAGTACCCGCGGGTCGCCAGGTCACACGCCGCCGTTGCCCCCGAGGGGCCTCCTCCCACCACGACCACGTCAAAGCTTTCCATCAGGGTATCTCCGAGGGTTCCGGGGTGAGGCCGTAGGGCTCCACCAGTTTCCATACGTGTGCGGGTACCATGCGTCTCATCCTCCGGGGACGTTCCCTGCGGAGGTGAAGCACGGTTTCGACGGCCTTCATTTCGACCCGGGCGCGGGCGAACTCGAGCCCCTTCGGCCCGACGCGCGGCATCAGGTACGCCATGACGGGGCGGAGCCAGGAAGGCGTGCGGCGCAGCGGAAGCCCGCCCGCGGCGCGCTCGACGTTGCCCAGGAAGCCCTTGACGGGACCATGACGCTTCCCCGAACTCCCCGGCTCGCTGCTGTCGAGTTCCGCGCCCAGGAGCTTCACCAGTTCCTCGCCCCGCTCATTCCGAATCACGAGCCACTGCGCTCCCTCGCCTCCCATGTAGCCCACCGTGAGGTCCGCCAGCGCGTTGGTGTAATCCACGCAGGTGCGGCAGGTGAGCGGGAAGAAGTCGCCGGGGAGCTGGGAGATGGGGAGCTTGAGGAACGGGATCTCCCGGACCTCGCCCCCGGTGAACCTCAGTTCGACGTGATAGTCGGCGCGGAATTCGAGGTACTCGATGGTCTCGGGCGCATCGTCCAGGAGGGCCAGGAACTCGTGGAAGTTCTCCGTGGTCGTGTTGTCCGAGCAGGGCGTGCCGATGACATAGATCCGGTCGAAGCCGAGTTCGTCCTCGAGGGCGCGAAGGGCGTGGACCTGGCAGGGGATCCCGATGACCGCAATGCGGCGGAACCCCTGCTCGCGGGCGGGCTCGAGGAGGGAGAGGAGGGGCGCATACCCCATGCGCATCCCGCGGCACGCGGCCATCCCTTCGGGCTCGGTGACCAGGACCGGCATGGGGCGCCACCTGTCGTCGGGGTGCGGGGCCACGGCCAGCACCGCATCCACGGCACCTGTTTCCAGGAGCCGCTCCCCGATGCGCGTGGTGATGCCGGTCCACTGGGCCCCCTGGTCCGCCCGGGAGGGCACGAGGGACGCCCGCACCATGCGGCGGTAGGGGCCGAAGAATCCCTCGTCTCCAACGGTCCGGTCCCTCGGCCGACCGTGCACCCGGGTCTCGAGTTCGTCGTAGCGCGGGTTGATGAACTGGCAGGCCTTGCCGCAGCGCTCCGGCTCCGACGATCTCGAGATGCCGCAGTCGGTGCAGAGGTCCCGGGACCTGGCCGGGCCGGGCTCGGGGACCTTCACCGATGGGTACCCGGCGAGGATCGGGAGTTCGATCCGGCGCGGGCTCGGGGCCGTCACGGCCGACGTCATGCCCGGTGTCATGCGGGCTCCGAGAGGGCGATGCCCCGGCGGATGGGGGCGATGCCGCGGGTGCGGCTCGTACCCTGGACGCTCAGCACGATGCCGGCTGCCGCAACGAAGAGCACGGCCTCGAGGAGGAAGACCAGCACGTAGCCGGCCGAGGGCGAGCCGAGGAAGGCCCTCGCGAGATCCGAGAGCGCGGCCCCCATGAACCCTCCGGTCCCGTACGCCAGCGCCTGCGCCCCGCCCCAGAACCCCATGCGGAGCCCGGCCCCTCCGGCCTTCCCCCGGACCGTGAGGCCCATCATGGCGCCGATGGCCGCCACCGCGAAGACGCCGTTGGCCACCCCGAGGGAGAAGACCGAGATCTTCATGCCGCCCACCGACCCGAGGGAGGGCATGAAGGCCAGTGCCAGCAGGGCCACGGCGGACCCGATGCAGCCGGCGGCGGCCCACCGGGGGAGGGTCCCGAACCGGGACGCCCCGACGGCGCCGATGAGCATGCCGAGGAGGGCGCCTCCGTGCTGCATCCCGGCCACCCGGGTGGACTCGCCGGGGGTCATGCCGAAGACCTCGCCGGCAAAGGGCTCGAGGATGATCTCCTGCGCCGAGTACGCCAGCATCGACACGAAGACGAAAATGGCGAAGCGCCGGGACTGGGGGTCCTCCCACATGGCCCGGAAGGTGTCGCCGAAGGAGGCCGTGCGACCGTCCGGCGTCGAGGTCCCGCGAAAGGCGTTCACGACGATGCCGTCGGTGCGCCCCCAGACGGCGACCAGGGTCGCGAGGAGCGCGATGCCGCAGACCCCGCCGGTGACCGCCAGCAGCCGGGCCGGCGAGAAGGGGTCCAGCAGGGTGCCGGCGACCCCCGCCGTCACGATCATGCCGGCGATCATCAGGATCCAGAAGAGCGCGGCGGCACCGGCCATGCGCTTCTCCTCGACCCGCTCGGCCAGGTAGGCCAGGAGCGGGGTGGATGCGGCGCTGATGCCGACACCCAGCCCGATGAAGGAGAGAACGCCCAGGGCCAGCCCCCAGCCGGTGTGCGTGCCGAGGAGCACGGTGGCGCCCGCCGCCGCGAATCCCGAGAGCGCCACCACCGTCATCCCCCCCACGATCCAGCTGATCCGCTTGCCCCCGGCATCGGAGAGGAACCCCATCCGGGGCCGGAGGAGCTGCACCGCGAAGTGCAGGGCCACGAGCGCCCCGGGGATCGACGCGGCGAGCCCCAGTTCCACCACCATGACCCGGTTCAGCGTCGAGGTCATGATCACCATGACGGACCCGATGGCCACCTGCACGAGGGCGAGGCGGGCGATGCCGAGCCAGGTGAGGGGGGTGGCGCGGGCCGTCATGGGTCAGCTCCCCATCCCGCGGAGGGCGAAGGCGGCGAACATCATCCCCGCCACGAAGAGCGGCACGCCGAACCCCGAATACCAGAGGGCCCGCTCCCGGGGCGCCTGCAGGAACCGATGGAGCATGGGGATCTGGATCAGCAGCAGGACCCCGATCCCCAGCACGTGCACCGGCCGACCCCAGGGGGCCATGAGGAGCAGGACCGCGACCTGCGCGGCCACCATGACGCCGGCCGCGACCCAGGCGGCCCGCTCCGGTCCGAGCGCCGCCGGCAGCGAGCGGATGCCCATGCGCCGGTCCCCCTCGATGGCCTTGAAGTCGTTCAGGGTCATGATCCCGTGGGTGCCGAGGGAATAGAGGAGGGCCACGACGAGGATGGGCGTGCCCGGGAGCTGTCCGCCCAGCAGGACTGCCGCGCCGGTGACCCAGGCGAGTCCCTCGTAGGAGACGCCCACGGCGAGGTTGCCGATCCATCCGTTCTGCTTGAACCGGAAGGGAGGCGCCGAGTATCCCCAGGCAAGGAGCAGCGCCAGGAGCGTCGCGACGAAACCCCACGTGCCGAGGAACCAGCCGGCCGCAGCCGACACGCCGGTCCAGGCGACGGCAAGCCCCAGCCCCCAGCGCCCGGGAATGCGTCCCGAGGGAATCGGTCGGTTCGGTTCGTTGATCGCATCTACCTCTCGGTCGTACCAGTCATTCACGGCCTGGCTCGTCGCGCATACCAGCGGCCCGGCCACGAGGACCCCGAGGAGCGCGATGGGCCAGCGCTCGGACGGAGCCACACCCGAGGACACCGCGCCGCACAGGAACGCCCACATGGGCGGGAACCAGGTGACGGGCTTGAACAGCTCCAGCACCGCTCCCGGCTGGGGGAGAGTGCGCGCCTCGGCGGGCTGCTCTGAGTGTAATGTTTGATGGACAGGCATGTTCGTCAAGAAAAATGGACAGTCGTGGCAAAAAAAGAGCTCCATGGTCCGCCGCGGAGCGGCACGGCGGTGGCGCCGTTCAACCCTTCATGACCCGGACTGGCCATCGGATCACCCGTCGCCGCCGTCGACGTCGTAGCGCCGAAGCTTCGTGTAGAGGGACTGGCGACTGACCCCCAGGATCTCGGCAGCGGCGGTGCGGTTGCCGTCGGTGAGCTTGAGGGCCGACTCGATGAAATGCGCCTCGACGATCCCCACCGTGTTCTGCACGAGCTGCTTCAGCGAGACCTTCCCGACCTGGTCGGTGAGCTGCTCCACCGCGCGGGAGAGGTCCCGGTGGGCGGTGAGGGCACCCTCGCTCCAGATCCTCCGGCTCACGTTCCGGATCGTGATCCCGATGCAGGGGGGCTCGGCTCCGTCGATGGGAGTGGCGGAGAGCTCCACCTCGGATTCGAGGTCCAGGGCAGAGTGCAGCGTGGTGGGAAACAGCCGGACTTCACCGAACTTCTCGAGGTTGGTCAGAAGCACGGTCATGTCGGCGCCGGGTCGGCCGAGCCATCGTCCGAGGCTGTGTCCGGTGAGTTCCTCCTCGGCGGGGATCTGGACCAGCATGCGGAACGCGCGGTTGGCCATGAGAACGCGGGCGTCCCGATCCGTCACCACGAAGGGATCCGGACCGTGCTCCAGGAGCCGGGCCGGATTGAGCCCACCGGGCGACGGCGAGGGGCCGGCGGGCCCACTGCGGGCTTCCTGCAGGTGCACGAGGAGGATCCCGTCCCGCTCCTCCTGCACGACGGCGGCGTCCAGGCGCCAACCCTCGCCACTCCCGAGCTCCAGCGTCACCGTTTCGGCCCGGCCCCGGTCGCGAACGCCCTCGAGGTGGCGGCGGATCTCGTCACGGGAGCGATCCGCGAAGGTCAGGTCCTCCGGGAAGATGCGGCCGGTGAGCTTCCGCGGCGGAAGCCCGAAGGCCTGGCCCGCTGCCCGGTTCGCATCCAGGATCCGGCGCGAGGGCGCCTCGAGGACCAGGAGGGCCTCCGAAGACCGCTGGAAGAGGAGGCGGTAGCGGGTCTCCATCTGGCGGAGCCTCCAGTAGTCGCGTTCCAGCGCCTGCTGGGCTTCGACCAGTCGTCTCTGGAGGTCCGAGAGGGACTGGAGATTCCGGCCCATGACCAGGAATCCCTCGTCCTCGTCGATGAGGACCCCGGTGTAGCCGATGGGAAGATCGATCCCCCCGGGGAGGGTCTGGTTGACCTGCCGCGTCCGGGAGATCCCGTTGGCGCGGGCATCCTCCAGGAGCTGGCCGACCTTGGACCGGGTGTCGGGAAGGACGGTCTCGGCCCAGATCCTGCCGATCCACTCCCGGAGGTTCTCCTCGATGACGGCGGGATCCCGGTACACCTCGAGGACGCGCCCCACCGCATCCAGGTGGAGCACCACGTCGGCAGACGCCCGAACCACCCGCTCGAGGACCGGCCCAGCCTTCCCCAGCATGGGCACCGTCGAATTCCGAAAGATGGCGGTCACATTGAACCTGGCCCGGTAGGGGGGGACTCCAGCCTTTGCCGCGCCCCCTGCAACGTGCAGGGCGCCGAGCCGGAGTCCTCAGAGAAAGGCACGTGCAACCAGAGGTGCGAGACGAGCATCAACCGAGGCGGCATCGGCCCCCACGGCATCCACCAGGTCCGGCTGCGAGAGGAGTGCAGGGCCCCCGAGGAGCACGCCCACTTCGGGGTTCCGGGAGCGGCGACGGATGCGCCGGATCTCGTCCCTGAGCTGGGCGGCGCCATCGACAAGGGAGATGGACAGCCCCACCACGTGCACGAAACGAGTCGAAACCAGCTCCGGGACCGGAGCCGATTCGAAGGGGGCGCCGAAGCAGACGGACCACGAGGAGGCCTGGAAGAACTCGGCCACCATCAGCATGCCCAGCGTGTGGGTCTGCCCCGAGGGCGACGCCAGCAGCACCACGGGCCGACCCCCTTCCGACATGGGCTCCTCGGAAGGAATCTGGCTTCCCAGCTCCCGCACGATGCGCTGAAGCCTCCCGGTCACCAGCGTCACGTCGACGAAATCGCACCTGTCCTCCTCCCAGTCCACCCCGATTTCCCGAGCCGCCGGCGCGGCCAGCTCCACCAGGAACCGGTCCGCACTGATCCCGCGCCGAATCGCGCGGGAGACAAAGGCGTCGAGCGCCGTTTCGTCGAACCCCCGAAGCACCGTGACGAACTTCCTGATCTCGACCCGGTCCAGTTCGAGGCTGAGCTTCGAGACGGTCCCCTTCGGATTGGATTCGGACTCAAAACGTGCAGAAGGTAGTCTATGCACGTTTGGCTGGTCCGGCAACGGGGCGAAATGACCCTCCGCTCCGCCGTCCGCGCTGGCTTCGTGCCCTTTCATCGTCATTCCCGTGGGGGAGAGAGAGGGGAGGCCGGAGCCGCAGGCGCGCCGGTCCGGGGCTTCCCATTTCCCCCCTTCAATAATGTCCGGATTGCTTGACGTCAATATTTCTTGACACGACGATTCCACCCGCCCTATACTGACGCGAAGACAACGGGGGCGCCCGTCGGCGGCGGCCCCTCTCCAGGAACCCGATCCGAATCCATGAACCGAAGCCAGGAACCCACGGCCCGACGCGGGCTCTACACCCCGGAGGAGCGGGAGCGGCGGGATCGCTCCGGCTGGACCGTCGTCCAGGGCGTCCTGGCGCCACTCCAGTTCGCGGTCATGATCGTCAGCGCCGTCCTCCTCCTCCGGTTCCTCGCAGGCGGGGGCGTCGAGGGCGCGCGTGCGGCCGAGATCTCGGTGGTCATCAAGACCGCCCTCCTGTACCTCATCATGGTCACCGGCTCCATCTGGGAGCGGGAAGTCTTCGGCAAGTGGCTCTTCGCCGAGCCCTTCTTCTGGGAGGATGTCGTGAGCATGGGCGTCATCGCCCTCCACACCTGGTACCTGGTGGGGCTCTTCGGGGGCCTCATGACACCCACCTCCCTGGCCTGGCTCGCCCTGGTGGCCTACGCCGCCTACGCCGTGAACGCCATCCAGTTCGTCCTCAAGCTTCGCGCCGCCCGCCTCCAGGAACGGGGCATGGCGGGGCTTCCGGAGGCCACCGCGTGACACCCCCCACCGCAGCACCGGACTTCGAAACCGGCACGCCCGCCGCCGCCGCATCCGCCGCCGCCCCATCCGCCGGTTGCCGGGACCTCCCCGTCCTCCGGGAGCGGGGCCAGCGCGAGGTGTTCTGTGGCCTCACCGGCATCATCTGGCTCCACCGGAAGATGCAGGACGCCTTCTTCCTCATCGTGGGGTCGCGCACCTGCGCCCACCTCATGCAGTCCGCCGCCGGCGTCATGATCTTCGCCGAGCCCCGGTTCGGCACCGCCATCATCGACGAGCGGGACCTGGCCGGCATGGCCGACGTGCACGCGGAGCTGGACCGGGTCGTGAAGCGTCTCCTGGACCGCCGCCCGGACATCCGCACCCTCTTCCTCGTGGGCTCGTGTCCGTCCGAGGTCATCAAGCTCGACCTCTCCAAGGCCGCGGAACGGCTGGACGGCATCCACGCCCCGGACTGCCGGGTCCTGGCCTACTCGGGGAGCGGCATCGAGACGACCTTCACGCAGGGCGAGGACACCTGCCTGCAGGCCCTCGTCCCCCGCATGCCATCGACTGCCGACGCCGGCGCCTCGGGCGACACCGCCTCGCGCGACACCGCTTCCGGCGACACCGCTTCCGGGGATGCGGAGGGGTCAGTCCCCACGTCGCTCCTGGTCGTCGGGACCCTGGCCGACGTGGTCGAGGACCAGATGCGGCGCATCTTCGATGCTCTCGGCATGGGTCCCGTCCACTTCTTCCCGCCCCGGCGGAGCGCCGAGCTCCCACCCGTGGGCCCCGGCACCCGGATCCTCCTGGCCCAGCCCTGGGTGAACGAGACGATCCATGCGCTGGAGGGGCGGGGCGCCCGGCGCCTCGAGGCCCCCTTCCCGCTGGGCGTCGAGGGGACGCTGGCCTGGTTCCAGGCCGCCGCCGAAGCGTGGGGCATCGACGCGGCCCGGGTCCTCGAGGCCACGGCCGCGGCCCGGGAGCGCGGGGAGCGGAGCGTGGAGCGGCACCGCGAGGTCCTCGAGGGCAAGCGCATCTTCTTCTTCCCGGACTCCCAGATCGAGCTCCCGCTGGCCCGCTTCCTGGCCCGCGAACTGGGCATGGTCCCCGTGGAGGTCGGCATGCCCTACCTCCACCGCGCCCACATGGAACAGGAGATGGACCTCCTGGAGCAGGGGCTCCTGGGCGAGGACTTCGTGCTGAGCGAGGGGCAGGACGTGGAGCGGCAGCTCGACCGGTGCCGAGAGGTCCGGCCGGACCTGACGGTGTGCGGACTCGGGCTCGCGAACCCCCTGGAGGCGCTGGGGCTCACGACCAAGTGGGCCATCGAGCTGGTCTTCACCCCCATCCAGGGGTTCGAGCAGGCGGGCGACCTGGCGGAGCTCTTCGCACGGCCGCTCCGGCGGCACGCCGCGCTGGCGACGCTCCCGCTGGCGACGCCCCCCCAGGGAACGCCCCACCTGCCCTCGCCCACGCAGATCCCGGGCACGCAGCGCGCCCCCGGCGCCTCCGCCCCCGTGGAGGCCTGACCATGCAGCTCACGATCTGGACCTACGAAGGACCGCCCCACGTGGGCGCCATGCGCGTGGCCACCGGCATGACCGACGTGCACTACGTCCTCCACGCGCCGCAGGGCGACACGTACGCCGATCTGCTGTTCACGATGATCGAGCGCCGCGACCACCGCCCGCCGGTGACCTACACGACCTTCCAGGCCCAGGACCTGGGCGGCGACACGGCGGGGCTCGTGAAGGAGGCGGTGCGCGCCGCCTGGGAGCGCTTCCGCCCGCAGGCCATGCTCGTGGGCGCCTCGTGCACGGCAGAGCTGATCCAGGACGATCCCGGCGGCCTGGCCGCCACGCTGGACCTGCCCATTCCGGTGGTCCCGCTGGAGCTTCCGGCCTACCAGCGGAAGGAGAACTGGGGCGCCTCGGAGACCTTCTACCAGCTGGTCCGGGCCATGGCCCTTCCGCATGCGCCCCCGCCGGGCACCGAGCGGGCCACGGTGCGGGAGCGGTGCGAGGCCGAGGGCCGGCGACCCACCTGCAACCTCCTCGGCGCCACGGCGCTGGGCTTCCGCCACCGGGACGACGTGACCGAGGTCACGCGGCTCCTGGAGGCGCTGGGCGTCGAGGTCCGCCTCGTGGCGCCCATGCACTCCTCGCCCAACGACCTGGCCGGCATGGGCGAGGCCGACTTCAACGTCGTCCTCTACCCCGAGATCGGGGGGCAGGCCGCGACGTGGCTCGAGCGCACCTTCCGGCAGCCGTCGGTGCGCACGGTGCCCATCGGGATCGGCGCCACGCGGGACTTCGTGCGCGAGGTGGCCGCGGTGGCCGGCCTCGACGAGGAGGCGTCGCTCGCCATCGTGGACCGGAAGCTCCCGAGCCGGCTCCCCTGGTGGTCCCGCTCGGTGGACTCCACCTACCTCACCGACAAGCGGGTCTTCATCTTCGGCGACGCCACCCACGCCGTCGCCGCGGCCCGCGTGGCCCGCGAGGAGCTGGGCTTCCAGGTGGTGGGACTCGGGTGCTACAACCGGGAGTTCGCCCGCGAGGTCCGCACCGCCGCGAAGGCCATCGGCATCGAGCCGCTCATCACCGACGACTACCTCGAGGTGGAGGACGCCATTCGCGAGGCCGCCCCGGAGCTGGTGCTCGGCACCCAGATGGAGCGGCACATCGCGAAGCGGCTCGGGCTCTTCTGCACCGTGATCTCGGCGCCGGTCCACGTGCAGGACTTCCCGGCCCGGTACTCGCCCCAGATGGGGCCCGAGGGCGCCAACGTCATCTTCGACAGCTGGGTGCACCCGCTCATGATGGGGCTCGAGGAGCACCTGCTGGGCATGTTCCAGGACGACTTCGAGTTCGCCAACGACCGGGGCCCCTCGCACCTGCATTCCGAGGCGCCTCCGGCGGCCCCGACGGTCGCCCCGGCCCCGGTGGTCGCCACGCCCCCGCTCATGGCGGCGGACGCAACAGCCGTGGCGGACGCGGCGGCGCACCCCGCGGCCTCGCCGGGTGATTCGCAGGCCGCGATCCCCGCTGCCGCGGTGGCCACGGCGGCCACCGTCGCATCCCCGGAAGGCGCACCCGGTTCCGCCTCCGACAACGGCCCCACCTGGGCCGCCGAAGCCGAGCAGGAGCTGAAGAAGATCCCGTTCTTCGTGCGCGGGAAGGTGCGGCGCAACACCGAGGCCTTCGCCTCCGAACGGGACATTTCGGCGATCACGGTGGACGTCATGTACGACGCCAAGGCCCACTTCGGGAACCGCTGAGAGCTGCCATGCGATTCGTCCTCGTCACCCTCGACCACCACCTCACCGGCGCCTTCGGGCGGATCCGGGAGCGTCTCGAGCGCGAGGTGCCGGGACTTCGCATGGAGCTTCACGTGGCGGCGGACTGGGAGGCCGATGCCGGGGCGCCTGCGCGGGTGCAGGCCTCGCTCGAGCAGGCCGACCTGGTGGTGGTGACGCAGATCTTCATGCCCAGCATGTCGGAGGTGATCCTGCCGACGCTGCGGGCGCGGAGGGAGGACTACCGGGCGCTCGTGTGCCTCCTTTCGGAGAGCGACGTGACGCGGCTCACCCGGATGGGGAATTTCCGGATGGGCGGCGGCGGGCCCGATGGTGCCGACGGCGAGCAGGGCGGGGGAGGGCGCTGGTTCCAGGGGCTCCTGAAGAAGCTCCGGGGGAGCGGCTCCGAGGGCGGGGATTCCGGGCGCCGGCAGCTTCGGACGCTCCGGCGGATTCCGCAGATCCTGCGCTTCGTGCCGGGGAAGGCCCAGGACGTGCGGGCCTGGTTCCTGTGCCTCCAGTACTGGCTTTCGGGCTCCGAGGAGAACCTCGACAGCATGATCCGGTTCCTGCTGGGGCGTTATGCCGGACCCGGGGATGCGGGGGTAGCGGCCGCGCTCGCCGGCGAGGGGGGGGCAGCACCGCCCCGGGAGTACCCCGAGAGCGGTCTCTACCACCCGGACCTCCCCGACGGCGGGATGACGGTGTCGCTGGACGCGCTCCCGCAGCCGGCGGGTGCCGAGGCTCCGGCGGTGGGGCTCCTGGTCATGCGGTCCTACCTGCTGGCGGGGAACACCGCCCACTACGATGCGGTGATCCGGGCGCTCGAGGGGCGGGGGCTCCGGGTCATCACGGCCTTTGCCGCCGGCCTCGACAACGGGCCGGAGGTGGAGCGGTGGTTCGTGCCGGAGGGCCCTGGACGCATCGAGGCGCTGGTGTCCCTCACCGGCTTCTCCCTGGTGGGGGGGCCGGCCTACAGCGACGCCCCGCGGGCCGCCGAGCTGCTGGACCGGCTGGACGTTCCCTACCTGGTGCTTCAGCCCCTCGAGTTCCAGACGGTGGAGGGGTGGCAGGACGACCCCCGTGGCCTCACGCCGCTCCAGACCGCGCTGAACGTGGCGCTGCCGGAGCTGGACGGGGCCGTGGCGCCCACGGTCTTCGCCGGGCGGTACCGGGCCGACGGGAGCGGGGCCATGCTCCCCATCGCGGACCAGGTGGACGGCGTGGCGGACCGGGTGAGCCGGTGGGTGCGGCTGCGCCGGACGGAGCGGAGGGAGCGGAAGGTGGCCGTGGTCCTCTTCAACTTCCCGCCCAATGCCGGGAACGTGGGGACGGCGGCGTACCTGGACGTGTGGGCCTCCCTCCACCGCGCCCTCTCCGAGCTGGCCGGGGCCGGGTACGACACCGGGCCCCTTCCCGCCGACGGCGATGCCCTCCGCGCGCGGGTGCTCGGGGGGAACCGGGAGCGCTTCGGGACCCCGGCCAACGTGCACGCGCGGATCCCCGTGCGGGACCACGTGGCCCGGGAGCGCTGGCTTCCCGAGATCGAGGCCACCTGGGGGGCGGCGCCGGGGCGGAGCCTCACCGACGGCGAGTCGCTCCTGGTGCAGGGGATGCAGTTCGGGAAGGTCTTCGTGGGCGTGCAGCCCCCGTTTGGCTGGGAGGGCGATCCCATGCGCCTCCTCTTCGAGGGCGGCTTCGCGCCGACCCACGCCTTCTCGGCCTTCTACCGCTGGGTGCGCGAGGACTTCGACGCCGACGCGATCCTCCACTTCGGGACCCACGGGGCCGTGGAGTTCATGCCCGGCAAGCAGGCGGGGCTCTCCGGGGCCTGCTGGCCCGACCGGCTCCTGGGCACGACGCCCCTTCTCTACCTCTACGCCGCCAACAACCCCTCCGAGGGGACCATGGCGAAGCGCCGGGGCGGGGCCGTCACCATCAGCCACCTCACCCCGCCCCTGCTCCGGGCCGGCCTCTACCGGGGGCTCCTGGACCTCCGGGGCACGGTGGACCGCCTCCGGGGCCTCCCCCCCGAGGCCCACGTGGAGCGCGGAGAGGGAATCGAGGCCGCCGCCGCCATGGCGGCCGAGCTCGAGCTGACTCTCGGCGTGGACCCGGCAGCGGACCCGGTGGGGTGGGTGACCACCCTCCACGGGCGGCTCCTCGAGATGGAGGAGTCCCTCATCCCCCACGGGCTCCACGTGCTGGGCCGCATCCCCGGCGCGGAGGAGCGGGGCGAACTCCTCGACGCGGCGCTGGGACCCGATCCGGACCCGGAGGCCCTGAAGGTCATGGACGCGGCGCTCCGGGAGTCGGGCGAGCCGGCGGGGCTCCTCCGGGCCATGGATGGCCGGTTCCTCCCTCCGGCACCGGCCGGCGACCTGCTCCGGACCCCGGACCTCCTCCCCACCGGTCGGAACCTCACGGCCTTCGATCCCTGGCGCATGCCCACCCCCTGGGCCTTCCGGGAAGGTCGGATGCAGGCGGAACGGATCCTCGAGCGGCACACGGCCGGCGGGCACGACTTCCCCCGGTCGGTGGCCCTGGTCCTCTGGGGCACGGACACCCTCAAGCGCGAGGGCGCCCCGGTGGCCCAGGCGCTGGCCCTCCTCGGCGCCGAACCCCGCTTCGACAGCTACGGGCGCCTGGCCGGGGCGCGCCTCCTGTCGCTGGAGGAGCTGGGACGTCCCCGTGTGGACGTGATCATGACGGTGTCCGGGATCTTCCGGGATCTTCTCCCCCTCCAGATGCGGCTCCTGGCCGAGGCGGCCTGGCTCGCCGCCACCGCCGACGAGCCCGAGGCCATGAACCCGGTTCGGGCGCATGCGCTGGCTCACGCCGAGGCCGCCGGGTGCTCGCTGGACGAGGCCGCGCTCCGCGTGTTCTCCAACGACGACGGCGCCTACGGAGCCCAGGTCAACCAGATGGTGGACGGGAGCACCTGGGGCGCCGACGAGGAGCTGGGCGACGGCTTCCTGGGGCGGAAGGGCTTCGGCTACGGCCGCGACGGTCGGGCCCGCCCGGCGAAGGAGCTCTTCACCCGGGCGCTGGCCGGAGTCGAGCTGACGTACCAGAACCTGGAATCCGTGGAGACCGGGGTCTCGGACCTGGACCAGTACTTCGACTCGCTGGGGGGCCTCACCCGGGCCGCCCGGAACCAGTCGGCGCGGGCCGCGGCGGCAGGAAGCGGGGCAGGTGCCGCCGAGGAAGCGGGCGCCGGCTCCGGTGCATCAATGGGCCCGGGCGCCGTGCCCGCCTACATCGGCGACGAGACGCTCGGGAACGGGAAGGTCCGTACCCTGGAGGAACAGATCGAACTGGAAGCACGAACCCGCACGCTGAACCCGCGCTGGGTCGAGGGCATGCTCGCCCACGGCTACCAGGGCGTTCGCGAAGTGGAAACCCGGGTCACGAACCACCTCGGATGGTCGGCCACCGCAGCCGCCGTTCCCGAGTGGATCTACCGGGACATCGGCAACACCTACCTGCTCGACCCGGAGATGCGCCGCCGGATGGCGGAGCTCAACCCCGACGCCGCCCTGGGGGTGGCCCGTCGCCTCCTCGAGGCCACGGATCGCGGGTACTGGTCGCCGGATCCGGAGATGCTGGACGCACTCCAGGACGCCGCCGACGAACTGGAAGACCGGCTCGAGGGCATTGAAACGGAGGCAGCGGCATGAGCGCAAACGGCATCCTACCCACCCGCCGGCAGGGCGGCACCGCGACCAAGGTCCCCACGGGGGCCGACGGCGAGGGGAGCGTCCAGGTGCACCTGGACGAGTCCCAGAACATCGAGGGCGCCATGGTCCTGGCCATCTACGGCAAGGGCGGCATCGGCAAGTCCACGACCTCGTCCAACCTGTCCGCCGCCTTCTCGCGGCTGGGCAAGCGCGTGCTCCAGGTTGGGTGTGACCCCAAGCACGACTCCACCTTCACGCTGACCCGGCGCATGGTCCCCACCGTCATCGACACGCTGGCGGAGGTGGACTTCCACACCGAGGAGATCCGCCCCGAGGACTTCGTCTACGAGGGGTACAACGGAGTCATGTGCGTGGAGACCGGCGGCCCCCCGGCGGGCACCGGCTGCGGCGGCTACGTGGTGGGGCAGACGGTGAAGCTCCTCAAGCAGCACCACCTCCTCGACGACACCGACGTCGTGGTCTTCGACGTGCTGGGCGACGTGGTCTGCGGCGGCTTCGCGGCCCCGCTTCAGCATGCCGACCGGGCCTTCATCGTCACCGCCAACGACTTCGACTCCATCTTCGCCATGAACCGCATCATCGCGGCCATCAAGGCGAAGTCGGCCAACTATAAAGTCCGGCTCGGGGGCGTGATCGCGAACCGCTCCGAGGAGACGGACCAGATCGACAAGTTCAACGAGCGGGTGGGGCTCGAGACCATGGCGGTCTTCCCGCTCCTGGACTGCATCCGCCGGAGCCGCCTCATGAAGCGCACCCTCTTCGAGATGGACGACTCGCCCGAGGTCCGCGACGCCCAGCAGCGCTACATGGGCCTCGCCGAGCGGATCCTGGGGTCGCACGCCTCCTACGACGTCGATCCCCTCCCCGACAACGAGATCTTCAACCTCCTCGGCTTCGACTGATGAACCCCCTCGCGTCCCCTGCTGCGGCCGAACGGCCGGAGCGCATTCGCACCTACTTCGAGGGGCGGGCGGAAAACTGGATCCGCCTGACTTCGGATGCGCCGGTTTCCGGCGTGCGGGCGCGTGTGCGGGCGGGGCGCGAGCAGATGTCCGAAACCCTCCTGGGGTGGCTGGAGCGCCCCGCGGCCGAGGGGCCGGGCGAGGGTGCAGCGGTGGTTCCGCGAACGGTCCTCGACGCCGGCTGTGGTCCCGGCGAGATCTCGCTCCGACTGGCCGTCCGCGGGTTCCGGGTCACGGGGGTGGAGCTTGCCCCGTCGCTGGCCGCGGCGGCCCGGGAGCGGGTCCGGGCAGCGGGCGCCGCCGACCGGATCGAGATCCGCGAGGGCGATGCTACCCGCCCCGAGGGCGGACCCTGGGACCATGTGCTCGTCATGGACGTCCTCTTCCACTACCCGCTGGACGAAGCGGTGGAGGCCGTGGCGAGGCTGGCCGCGCAGGCCCGCCAAAGCCTGGTCTTCACGCTGGCACCGCGCACGCCGCTCCTTGCAGCGCTCCGGGCGGTGGGCGGTCTCTTTCCACGGAAGGACCGGGCGCCCACGCTGCACCCGGTGCCGGTGGATGCCTTCGTCGAGCGGGCCCTGGCCCACCCGACGCTGGCTGCCGGGCAGTGGAGCCTGGGGCGCCAGCGTTTCGTGCGCTCGGGCGTCTACTTCTCCCATGCGGTCGAGTTCGTCCGGGGCGATGCGGGCGTGGCCCCCGCGGGCGAGGGGCCATCATGAAGGTGACCATGGCCGCCCGGACCGCCCGCATGCTGAACGCGCTGGGCACAAAGTACCTGCCCTTCGCCGACGCGGCCTCGGCGGAGCTTCCCCTGGGGCGCCTGCTGCGGCTTGCGCTCTTCCAGGTCTCGGTGGGCATGTCGCTCACCCTCCTCGTGGGGACGCTGAACCGCGTGATGATCGTGGAGCTCGGCGTGGCGGCCCTCGTGGTGTCGGCCATGATCGCGCTCCCGCTCCTGTTCGGGCCGTTCCGCGCCCTCATCGGGTTCCGGTCCGACGTCCACCGGTCGGCCTTCGGCTGGCGGCGGGTTCCCTACCTGTGGTTCGGCACCCTGATCCAGTTCGGCGGCTTCGCCATCATGCCCTTCGCGCTCCTCCTCCTGGGGGGGGACCACAGCGCGCCCATGTGGACCGGCACGGCAGGGGCCGCCCTGGCCTTCCTGATGGTGGGGGCCGGGGCCCATACGGTGCAGACGGCAGGGCTCGCCCTGGCCACCGATCTGGCCACCCCGGAGCAGCGCCCTCGGGTCGTTGCACTCCTTTACCTCTTCCTGCTGGCCGGCATGATCGTGGGCGGCGTGGCGTATGCCTGGCTGCTGGCGGAGTTCTCGCCGCTCCGCCTCATCCAGGTCATCCAGGGGGCGGCTGTCGTCACGGTGGTCCTGAACGGCATCGCGCTCTGGAAGCAGGAGGCCCGGGACCGGGTTCGGGCGGCCCTGCCCGCCGAAAAGGCGCGGTTCTCCGACGCCTGGCGCGGCTTCACCGAGGGGGGGCGTGCCACCAGGCTCCTGGTGGCCGTGGGGCTCGGCGCTGCCGGGTTCTCCATGCAGGACGTGCTCCTCGAGCCCTTTGGAGGGGAAGTGCTGGGCATGAGTGTCGGCGGGACTTCGCTATTGACGGCCCTCACCGCCGGTGGCGCCGTGTGCGCCTTCGCCCTGGCCGCACGTCGACTCGAGCGGGGCACGGACGCCTGCCGGCTGGCGGCGCTTGGTGCGCTCATCGGCGTCGGAGCGTTCGTCGCCATCCTGCTGTCCGGCGTCATGGGCTCGCCGCTGGCCCTCCAGGCCGGGGCCGTGCTCATCGGGCTCGGCGGGGGCTTCTTCCTCGTGGGCACGCTCACGGCGGCCATGGACCTCGAGATGTCCGAAAGGAACGGGCTCGCCATGGGAGCCTGGGGGGCGGTACAGGCCACCGCCATGGGGGTGGCCGTCATCATCGGCGGCGTCATTCGCGACGGTGCGGCGGCACTCGCCGCCGCCGGACGCCTGGGGCCCGGGTTCGAGGGACCCACCGCCGGCTACATGCTTGTTTTCCAGATCGAGATCGTGGCGCTCTTCCTGGCCATGGCCGTCCTCGGGCCCCTGGTGGCCCCCGGTCGCACCATTCCCGCCGCACCGGAGCGACGCCGCTTCGGCCTGGCAGAACTCCCGGGATGAGGTCATCCGCATCCCCGTGTCCAACCCCCTGAAGGAGGACGTACCGTGGAGTACATCGACTTTGCGCAGATCACCGTCTACCTCTTCTGGTTTTTCTTTGCCGGACTGGTGATCTACCTGCGCCGCGAGGACAAGCGGGAGGGCTACCCTCTCGAGAGCGACCGGAGGGGCGTGACGGTGCAGGGATGGCCGGCGACCCCCGAGGGAACGACGGTTCGCTCGACCCGCCTCAAGCATCCCGCCCTTGACCCGACGGACCCGGCGAACTACATGCCCGAGACCCAGACCGAACAGAACCAGAACCGGAGGGAGACCTGATGAACATCCCCGCCCGCCCCGTCGCTGGACATCCGGGGGCCGCCCTCGAGCCCACCGGAGACCCGATGAAGGACGGTATCGGCGCCGCGGCGTGGGCCACGGACCGGGCCGACCGCCCGGATCTGACCCACGACGGACGACTGCGCCTGCAGCCCATGAGCACACTCATCGGGTGGAGCATCGAGGGCCGCGATCCCGATCCGCGGGGCATGCGGGTCGTCGGCGCCGACGGTGTCGTCGCCGGAACTGTCACGGATCTGTGGGTGGACCTGGCCGAGCCGCAGCTCCGGTTCCTGGCCACCGAGCTCCCCGGCGACCTGGGGACGGTCCTGGTTCCCATGGGCTTCGTGAAGATCCGGCGCCGCGAGGGCGAGGCGAGGGTGCAGGCGCTCCATGGCCGGCACTTCGCCGACATTCCCCGGCCGAAGCTGGCAGACCGGATCACCCTCCTGGAGGAGGACCGGATCTACGGGTACTTTGCCGGCGGGTACCGCTATGCGGATCCGTCGCGCCTCGAACCGTTGTTCTGACATGGGAACCCCGTCCGCACCGGGGACCCCATCGGAAATGGCTCGGGTCCGGATCGAAGGGGTGGAGGAAGCACTCCCCCTCGGCGAATCCCTCCTCTGGGAGGGTCGTCCCGATCTGAAGACCCTGGCCTTCCGGGTCCTGTATCTTCGAGTTCTCCTCGGCTACTGGGCGCTGGTGGCCGTCGGTTTCCTGCTGGCCGGCGCCCTCGGCGGCCGGACCACCGGAAACCTCGCGGCTGACCTGGTCTGGCTGCTCGTCGTGGCAGCCGTCGGTTCAGCCATCATCTTCGGCTTCGCCGCAGCGGTCCGGGGGAGCACCACGTATGCCCTGACCGATCGGCGGGTCGTGATCCGTCTGGGCGTGGCCTTTCCATCGGTGCTGAATCTTCCGCTGCATCGGATCGGCTCCGTCGATGTCCGCCGCACGGGGCGGGACGCGGAGGGAAGAGATGTTGGAGACGTGGTCCTCACGCCCGTGGGCGACGACCGCGTCGGGTGGCTCTACCTGTGGCCCCATGTCAAGCCGTGGGCATGGCGTGACCCGATTCCGGCGTTCCGCGCGGTCCCGGACGTGGCCTCCGCCGGCGAAGCCGTGGCTCGCCAGGTCAGGCGCCGCCTTGAAGAAGTCGCTCGCGACGAGGAGGTCGCCTCATGAGTGTCGTCCGATTCGAGGGCGAGGATCTCGAGAAGGACCTGATCCCGCCTGTTGCCATCAAGGCCACGGCAGTCTTTCTTGCCCTGGTCCTGATTCTCGCCACCGTGGCGCGCCTTACCGGGGTGGGGGCACTCGAGGCGGTGACGGACCGAACCCCGGTGGCGGAGCGAACCCTGGCCTTCGTCGCTGAACCGGGTGACGGACCCGTGGACCTCATGGACGGGGAGACCGGCGCCCTGATCCGACACCTCGCCGCCGGCGAGGGAGGCTTCCTCCGGGGGGCCGTCCGTCCCCTCTACCGGGAGCGGAATCGGGCCGGTGGAGACCCCGCCGCGCCCTGGGTACTCACCCGGTGGTCCGATGGTGCCCTCACGCTGACGGACCCCCTGACCGGACTCGTGGTAGACCTCTACGCCTTCGGCCCCACCAACGCCGGGGCCTTCGCCGAACTCCTGCCTCCTCCCGTGAACCGGGCGGGCGCGATCCGCACCACCTCCCCTGGAGACGATTCGCAATGACGCTCATCGGATGGACCGCGCCGGCGGCCCTCCTGGTCCTGCTCACGGCCTGGTTCTTCTGGCGGCGCACCGAGCGGGTGCCCTGCCGGATCGACCTGGAGCGGACCCACGAACACCTTCACGCCCACGTGGAACTCCTCGGCTTCCTTCCCGAACCCGGTGACTCGGTTCGGGTGGAGGACGACTTCGTCACGCTGGACTACGGCACCACGGAGACTCGCGAGGCCGAGGCCGTGGTTACCCGGGCGAGTGCCCTTCGCCGTGCCTGGACCCGGTTCACCGGCCGCTTCGAGTTCTATGAACTCTACGACGTGGGATTCGAATAACTTCACCCACGTTCCCTCCACGCTTCACATCCCCGAAACGTCCGCACCGTTTCCGCAGGAGATCCCCCCGATGTACCCAGCCACGACGAACGCGCCGGTCAACGAGCCCACGCTTGCGGCCCAGAAGGACGCCACCCTGGCCCCCCGCTTCTATACCACCGACTTCGAGAAGATGGACCGGATGAGCGTGGAGAGCGTCCGCGAGGAGTGGGACCGGCTGCTGAAGGAGTTCCGCGACGACCCCAACAAGGGTCACTTCAAGCGGACCCCGGCCTTCGAGGGGGACTGGTCCCATCTTCCCGTCCGCGACGAGTTCATCGAGTTCCTGGTGAGTTCCATCACCGCCGAGTTCTCGGGGTGCATCCTCTACGCCGAGATCAAGAAGCGGGTCAAGAACCCGGAGCTGTCCGAACTCTTCGGGCTCATGAGCCGTGACGAGGGGCGCCACGCAGGCTTCATCAACGGCACCCTCAAGGACCTGGGGATGGGGGTGGACCTCTCCTTCCTCACGAAGACGAAGAAGTACACCTTCTTCCAGCCCAAATTCATCTTCTACGCGACGTACCTTTCGGAAAAGATCGGCTACGCCCGGTATATCACGATCTACCGGCAGCTCGAGGCCAATCCCGACCTCCGCTTCCACCCGATCTTCGACTGGTTCAAGGACTGGTGCAACGACGAGTTCCGTCACGGCGAGGCCTTCGCGGCGCTCATGCACGCGAACCCCGAGCTGATCCGCGGTCGCAACGTCTACTGGATCCGTTTCTTCCTCCTGGCCGTCTTCTGCACGATGTGGGTCCGCGACCACCTCAGGAGCACCTTCTACGAGGCCATGAAGATGAACACGGCCGAGTACGACCTGAAGGTCTTCGACATCACCTCCGAGATCTCCCGGCAGTGCTTCCCGGTGGTTCTGGATTTCCGGAATCCGAAGTTCATCGCCCGCATGAACCGCATGGTCGAGAACACCCGGAAGATGGGCGAGGCCAAGGCCACCGGCGGGATCATGGGCAAGCTCCGCTACAACACCCTCGCCCTCGGAAACGCCTGGCAGTTCCTGCGCCTCTACACGATGAAGGCTCACAGGAACGAGGTGCCCGTGGACTTCCGGCTGACGCCGGCCTACTGACCGGCGGGCGGCGCGGGCCGCTCTCGTCCCACTCCCCGCGCCGCCGCCTTCCCCAGGCCCGCCCGGGCCGAGCCTCAGCGCCGGAGGACCCGCCCCGCGCGCACGTCGAGGTACTCTCCGTTCTCGACGGTGACGACCCCGTTCACCACCACCCAGAGAATTCCGTCCGGGTACTGGTGGGGGTCCTGGAAGGTGCTGCGGTCGATGACGGTGGCCGGATCGAAGATCACGAGGTCCGCCATGCTCCCTTCGACGATGCGACCGCGGTCCGCGAGCCCCAGGCGGTCGGCGGGGAGCGAGGTCATCTTGCGCACGGCCTCGGGAAGGGAGAGCACCCCTCGCTCCCGGACGTACTCGCCGAGGACCCGGGGGAAGGTGCCGTACCATCGGGGGTGGGGGTGGCCGTCACCGGGAACCACGAGCCGCCCATCCGATGCGATGGCGGTCATCGGGTGCTGCATGATCCGCTCCACGTCGTCCTCGTGGAGGGCGTGGTAGATCGCGCTGACCCCGCCGCGCCGCACGGCCTCCACCACGAGCTCGGCACCGGTTTCCATCGTGCGGGGGAGGCCGTCCCGGTCCGCCCAGTCGCCCAGGGATCCGCCCTCCAGCGAGGGATCCCAGGTGACCCTCGCCAGCTGCACGCGGTCCAGGTCGTTCCCCCCGCGGTCGTTCACCAGGTTGTCGCGGATCCCGGCCAGGATCGAGTCCGCCAGGGCCGGATCGTCCATGCGGGCGAGAAACCCGCTGTTCCCGCCGCCCATGGCCCATTCCGGAATGAGGATGGTGATGCCGGTGTAGGTCGCCGTGTAGGGGTACTGGTCCAGGATGACATCGGTGCCGGCAGCCCGGGCCGAATCCACCATGGCGAGGGTGCGCTCGGAGGCGCCCCACATGGGGTAGCCCACCACCTTGTGATGGGTCAGGACCACCGGGATCCCGGCCCGCCGCCCGATCTCGAGGGCCTCGCCCACGCCCTCCATGAGCCCCCGCCCCTCGTCGCGGAGATGGGAGGTGTAGATCCCCCCCGACCGGGCGGCCACCTCGGAGAGGGCCACCACCTCGTCGATGTCCGAGAAGGCGCCGGGAATGTACCGGAGGCCCGTGGAGAGCCCGAACGCCCCGTCCTCCATGGCCTGGGCCACCAGCGACCTCATGCGTTCCAGTTCGTCGGCGGTGGGTGCGCGGTCGTCGAGCCCAGTGACCTCCCGGCGGATGGAGTTGTGGCCGGCCAGGAAGGCCACGTTCATCCCCACCCCCAGCACCTCGGCGGAGTCCAGATAGGGCGCGAGGGGGAGGGGTGCCGTGCCGTCGGGGCCGCCGAGGGCGGTGGTCACCCCCTGCCGCACGTGGCTCTCGGCACCGGGGAGACGGAGAAGTGGGTCCAGGTGCGCATGGAGGTCGATGAACCCGGGGGCAACGACGAGCCCGCGGCCATCCACCTCCCTCGCTCCCGCCCCTTCCACGATCCCCCCGGTGGCCACCCGCACGATCCGGTCGCCCGTGACGCCCAGGTCGGCGCGGAACGCCGCCCCGCCGGTCCCGTCCAGGACCTGCGCGCCCCGGATCACCAGGTCGAAGGGACCCGGGTCCGGCTGTTCCGCCGCCGAACACCCGGTGGCGACGGCGGGCAGAAGGAGGGCGAGGCCCACGAAGAGGGCAGCGCGGGCGGAGGTCGCGGGGCGGGCGGAGCGCACGGGGCAGGCGGAGCGCAGGGGGCGGGCTACGCGTGCGGGGCGGGCTACGCGTGCGGGGCGGGGCGATTGGGGCACGGATGACTCCGGGTCGGGGGAAGGCAACAGATTGCTCTCCCCCGGCACGCCCCGCAAGCCGGCCGTTCCCCCCGGCACCCCTCCGGCGCGTCCCGTTGTCTCCCCGTCTCGCCGTCCCGATGCCGGGTTTGACCGTCCCGATGCCGGGTTTGACCGTTCCGATGCCGGGTTTGACCGTCCCGACGCGGGGTTTGGCCGTCCCGATGCCGGGTTTGACCGTCCCGATGCCGAGATCGATGAGGGCGAAGGTGGGAGCGACGTGAAGACGCACTCGGATCTCTGCCAATCGCGGGGGCCGCGAGCGGCGTTGGCAATGGAAGCGCGTCCTGACCCGCCGCATCTGCCAGCCTGCCAATGGGCCGTTTGCCCCTTGGCAGAATGACCGTGACATGGCACGTCGCGCTGCCAACCGAGGAAAGCGACTGCACGATTGGCAGAAAATCCTGCGACTCCCCTGCGGGTGCGCCGGGGGACTGCCGCTCCCTCGCCCCGGCCGTTCCCGGGGGATGGACCGTCAGAAGCGGACGCCGGCCTCCATGCCGAAATGGAACCATCCGCCCCCGCTCGACTCCCCCATGAAGAAGTCCGTCCCGACCCGGGGCGAGAGAAACCAGTGGTCACCCAGGTGCAGTCGGTACCCCGTCGCCAGATGCGTGCCCGTGGACCGATACGCTCCCGCCGGGCCGTCGTACCGGTTCCGACCGACGCCGAGCCCCGCCCACCCCTCACCCGGTCCCAGGGCCCGGTAGAGCCTGGCGCCTGCCATCCACCCCACGACATCGCTCGTGTCGCCGCAGAGAGCGTGACTCGCGGACCCGGGGCACAGGAGGGTGGCGCGGCGCACCCCCCAAGCTTCTCCCCACGCCGAAACGCCGGGCAGGACCCTCCCTTCCACCCACACTCCGGCGCGTGGCCAGGCCTCTCCCGAGAAACGGACGACCGCAGCCGAGACCCCTGCCGACAGCCTGTAGCCCTCGACCCCGTCGGGCGCCGACACGGGCGGAACGCCCTGCTGGGACACCAGGGGCGCCGCCTGGAGGAGGAGCGGCAGAAGGATCCAGAGGATCCCCCCCCCCGGGGCGCAGAGGCATGACCGTCCTCATGTCGCTCCGCTGCGTTCCGGGGGGGCTTGCCTGCGTCGTGCGACCTCGCAGGGATAGCCGGATCTACAGGTGGATGCGAGTTTTCGCCAACTCGATACCGGCCTTCCAGTTCGGTGTCGCACGAGTCCGGCGAACCGGCACTAGTGCGCGATTCCCACGCTCAGCCCGACCGCCTCAGGGTTGGCAACAGCCCCGCCCACCGGTACCCACGGGCGGATGGAGATGGTGGGCCCCGCGGCCACGTCCGCGACGATCGGCCGACCGGCCGGTGCCTGGGCCTCCTGTACGCGGGCGCGGTGGAAGGTCCAGGCGCCGCTCCCCACGCCCAGCAAGCCGAACGCGACATTCACCCACCCAGCCCGCCGGGCATCGCCCCCGTCGAGGATGCCCGCGGCTCCCAGCCCGACGCCGGTGGCGCCCACGCCCATGCCCAGGAGCCCCCGCCCCGCGGAGGGATGCCCGGCGCCCAGGTCGAGGAAGTTCACCGTGGCGAGGGCCGCCCCCAGCGTGGAGGTGCCCACGGTGAGCGCCAGGTACTCCCGGGACAGTTCTTCCCGGCCGGGATTCGGCCATGGGTCGCACCATCCGAGATGGAGTCCGGCAGTCCCCTCCAGGTTGCAGTACATCGGCTGGATCCAGGCGGCCTCCACCGGCGACAGGCCGGAAGCGTCGAGCCACACGACCAGGGCGGGATCGTCGAGGAGATCGAAGATCCGCGCACGGTTCCGCGCCTCGGCCACCGCAGCCACCAGTTCGTCCTCCCCGGTGCGGTGGAGCAGGTGCCCCACGGCGCAGTGCACGCCGGTGTCGTCGACGAACACGGGGCTTCGGCCCGCGACCTCGAGGTTCCGGGGGAAGGACCCCGCCAGGCGATAGGCGCGGAGTTCGTCGAGGAGGCTCGCCCGGTTCGCCCGCTGTTCGCTGCCGAGGTGATCCGTCGGTGCGGCCCTGAGCGCCGCCTCGACCTCGGCCAGGTGCGCCTGGACCAGGGCGCGCTCGGCTTCGATGGCGGGAGGCCTGCGCGTGTCGATTTCCGGGGCGGGGTCCGAAGTGGGGGCCGAAGTGGGGTCCGAAGTGGGGTCCGGGAAGGGGGCCGCGCCGGGCTCCGTCGCAGGCTCCGGGGCGGGATCGGCGTGGGCGAAGCTCATGGCTCCGAACACGAGACCCAGCGCGAGGACCGAGGCCCCGGCCACGCGAAGCCGTCGGGGAAGCCGAACCCGGGAGCCGGGGACGGGAAGGGCGACCGGACCCGGGGGCGGCTCGGGGGGAGGCGGGAAGCTGGGCGCTGGGAATGACATGGTCGGCTCTGGGTAGGGGGGGACCTCTACCAGTGAGAACGACTCGGCGCGCTGCGTCGTGACACCCGGACCTGCCGGGCAGTCACGTGGGCCGCCCGGCAGGAGACGACACGGAGTTCCTTGCCGCAACCCTACCCGACGGACTCCTCCCCATCCAGTCCCCAGAGCCCTTCGAGCCGCAGGGGGAGGACCATGGCCAGGTGCTCCAGCGCCGCCAGCGCGGCGAGCGTGCCGGAGAGCAGGAGTGTCGTGCGTTCGGCGGGTGTAGGCGCGAGCGTCGCCTGGACGAACAGAAAGGCGGTGGCGGCGAGGACTCCGGCCATGGAGAGGCCGTAGAAGGCGCCGGGACGTCGCCGGGGAACGAGGGCGGCGAGGTGCCGGAGGCGGGGCGGGAAGAGGTGGCGGTTCGGAAAGGGCACGCCGTAGAAGAGGTTGAGCTTCGCGCTCACCCGCATCACCCAGAGCACGCTGAAGGCGAGAAACGCCGACGCGTTGGGCGCTCCCCACGACGCGATGCCCAGGATCACCACGGTGGCCGCGAGGGCCAGTTCGTGATGCGACACGGACCGGAATCCGAATCGGAAGCGCGCCCATCCACGCAGGTCGGCGGGGCAGGGGCGACGTTCCGGGCCGGTGATGACGCCCGAGAGGAACGCGAACTCGTGCCATCCCCAGAGGAGCACGGCCATGGCGAAGCCGACGGCGGCACCCACCGGTGTGTCCACCGGCCGAAGGGCCAGCACTGCCATCCCGGCGCCCAGCGCCACGACGGTGGCACCGGCCATGAGCGCACTGGGGTCCGACCGGTTCGAGGCGCGGGCCAGAACGAAGAGGAGCCCGGTTCCGAACCACCATGCAAAGAGCCCACCCAGGACCGGGATCAGAACATCCATGTCACGGGATCCGGGGCAGGGGTGGGATCAGGTGGGAGCGTAGAAGGGGTTCGTGCCCTTCTCGTGTGCGGTGACATCCTCCACGCCGCGGAGCTCGGGCACGGCCTTGCGGAGAATGCGGGCCACGACCTCCTGGAGCGTGCCGGCGGCCGAGGCGCACCCCTGGCATCCACCGGCCATGGCCACCTCGGCCACGGCGTCGGCGCGTAGACGCACCAGCCCCACGGCTCCCCCGTGGCTCTCCACCAGGGGGTTCACACGGTTCGTGATCTCGCTGCGGACCGTCACCGAAAGTCTTGCCACCGTTTCGGGATCGAGAACGGCTCCCTCCACCGAAGTGGAGGCCGGCATGGGCTGCGAGAAAACCGCCTCCGCCCGGCGCGGTCGAATCTGCACGAGGGTGGGATCCGGCGGTGGCGGCGGAGTGGAGGAAGGGCCCGGTACACGCGAACCCGAAGGTTCGGCTGTCCGCACCAGAAAGCCCGGGGCACCTCCCTCCGAGTCTCCGTCGGCAAAATCGATTTCCAGGCCGATCCACGGGGATTCCACCCCTCCCCTGAAGCGGACGGGAACGGGGTCGGCCTGCTGCTCCACCATTCCCGGCGCCAGGCCAGTTGCGGCCGGAACCAGCTGAAGGTGCACGTCGGGGAAGTCCCCGGCCCTCGGCTCAAGGGTCACCACGAGCACGGGATCAGGGGCCTCGAAGGCCCGGACGAAGCCTGCCAGCGCCGTCCGGGCCTTCAGGGTGAAGCGTGGAGCATGGAGCGGGCGAATCACGTCAGCGCATCCCCGCGCCAGTGGTGGCGGCTCCGGGGGCAGCACCCGTCGGGGGTGCTTCAGGGTCCATCTCCATCGTCGGAGCCGGGCTGCCGGCGTGAGGGAATCCGATCTGGGTGATGGCGGGATGATCCTGACCGTGCGAGGCCGGGTGCCCGTACTGGGGGATGTAGGCGCCCATGTGACAGGTGGCGCACTGGATCTTGGGACCGTCGCCCATGGGACCCAGCCGTTCCGCCGGCCACGCGTTCTGGAGCGGGAGCATGTAGCTCTGGTTCAGTTCCCTGGTCATGCGCACCCCGCGGAGGGCCGTGGTGCGGGTGGGAGGGCTTTCCTCCCAGTCCCCCCACCGGGGCGACATGTGGCAGTAGGTGCAGTTCACGCCGAGGGCCTCGGTCATCTGCAGCATGACCCAGTAGGCGTGGCGGGTATCATTGGTCGACACGGGGTTGTCCACGTCGGCGGTCAGGGCCGCGCCGGACTGGACCCGCACGCCCTCCTCGTCGAGGAGGTAGCGCTCGGGCTGCCTGGGCGCATTCACGAAGTTCTGGATCAGGGCGCCCCGCCGTTCGTCGGCGAAGAACCAGTAGTTCGTGGGGAGCGCCTGCCCCTGGTGGCAGGTCCAGCAGTTGACCCCTGCCTCGCCCACGTGTGTTTCCCAGTTCGCATTCAGGTCCTGGGTCATGCTGATCATGTCACGCGACACGACCTTCGTGTAGATGTTGTCGGATACGAAGTCCACGACCCCTTCGCTGTCCACGACGTGGCAGTAGTTGCAGCCCTGACCTGTTCCCTGGGCCACCCAGATCGTCATGTTGAGCATGAAGCGGTTGAATTCCGCCTCGCTCAGGTGACCCAGGACCTGCACGTTCTCCCAGGTTCCGGGAGGGGCGGGTTCCATGGCTGCGGGGGCCGTTCCCGACGCCGGCTGGATGCGCGCCGCGATGGCCCGCATCGAGTCCGCGACGGTCCCGGGGTTCGACACGTGCTCCATGCCGGTGCCCCTGAATCCCGTTGCCACCGTATCGACGGGAGGAAGCTCGCAGCCCGTGGCCGCGAGGAGCCCACCCATCAGGACGAGGCTCAGTCCGCGGTTCTTCATCGGCCCATCTCCTGCAGGAGGGTCGCGTCGGCAAAGGTGACCTGGAGCTCCGTGCCCGGCAGCGTGAACACGCCGTTCATCGAGGTGTCCAGGCCGGGGAACCCATCGGCCGGAGGCGCAAGCAACTGCCCATCGGCCTCACCGGGCTGGAGCGCCGGCACCGGGTCGCCCCACACCTGCGGATAATCGGGAACGAGCCCGTGCTTCTGACCCCAGAGGTACCAGTTGTCCACCGCGGTTCCGGTGAGCACGATGCCGATGCCCCCCGTGATGACGGTGAGTGCGGCGAACCACCAGGCCCAGCGGTGAATGGATTCCATCGTGGCGTTGAAGCCCATGGTCCAGCGCCAGAAGAGCTGGCTCCGCTCGGCCGCCGTCCCGCGGTCCGTGATCTGGTCGATCTCCCGCTCTCCGCCCATCTTGGCCACGGCGAGAATCGTGGCGGCGTGCATGGCGAAGAGGAGCGCCGACCCGTAGAGGAAGGCGATGGACAGCATGTGGAACGGGTTGTAGAAGAGGTTGCCGTACCGGATCGAGAAGGCCGCCGTCCAGTCCAGGTGCGGGAAGAGCCCGAAGGGCACCGCTTCCGACCATGTCCCCATGAGGACCGGGCGAATGAAGCCCAGGACCAGGTAGAGCCAGATGGCTGCGGCGAAGGACCATGCCACGTGGGTTCCCATGCCCAGCGTCCGGGCCCGGCTGTACATGCGGTACCACCAGGCGAAGATCGACACCGTCAGGAGGAACCCGCACCAGATCCACCATCCACCCTCGTTCAGGGGGGGGATGCGGAGGCCCCATTCCGGGGTCGGCGGTTCCACCGAGAGCCAGGGGAGGAGCCGGACGAACTGCACCGGATCCCATCCCACGGAGGCGAGCATGACCATGCCCATGAGGAAGATCGACAGCCCCCCGGTGATGAGGGCGATGACCCCCGCGAATCCCAGGTGGACCGGACCCAGCTGGGCGTCGCCGATCTTTCCGAGCCAGTAGGAGAACCCGTGATCGGGAAGCCGCTCGCTGTCGTCGGCGGTGGGGACCCCGGGGTCATGTGCATGGCGCACCTGCACCTGGGTGAAGAGATTCTGATATTCGGCCATTGCCTGCTCCTCAGCTCCAGATGGGAAGGTTCAGCCACCACGCCCACCACTCGGGCCATCCGCGGGTCCAGAACGGCCCGCTGATGACGATGCAGATCGCGCTCCAGATTCCGGCGTTCAGCGCCAGGAAGAGCCCCAGGCGATGGATGCCGATGGCGCCGATGGAGTAGCCGATGGTATCGCGGAAGTAGGTGTTCTCGTGCTCGCTGGACCGCACGGATTCGCCCTTGCGGGGATTGGTGACGGAGAGAATCAGCGAGCCGTGGAGTCCGAGCGCGAAGGTCGTGGTGAAGAAGAAGCTCACCGCGATCATGTGCGCCGGGTTGTAGTGGAAGTGGAGGTACTGGTACCCGACGTTCGAGACCCAGTCCAGGTGCGAGATGATGCCGTAGGGGAAGCCGTGACCCCAGGCGCCCATGAGGACCGGCCGGACGACGACCAGCGACACGTAGGCCAGGATCGCCACGGCGTAGGCCACCGGCACGTGGTAACCCATGCCCAGCTTGCGCGAGATCTCGGCCTGGCGCAGCGCCCAGCACACGAACGCGCCAATGGCGCACACGGTGATGGCTTGCCAGAGCCCCCCTTCCGTCATGGGCGCGAAGCCCAGTCCGTACTCGAGGGGAGGCGGGGCAATGCTGATCTGCCACAGGTTCCAGGTCTGGGCCGCGAGGCCCTCCCCGATGGCGGCACCGTAGACGCAGAGCGCGGTCCCCAGGAGGGCGAAGAAGATCGTCGCCACCCCGAAGAAGCCTACGTAGAAGGGTCCGATCCAGAAGTCGAACAGATCGCCCCCGATGAGCGTACCCCCACGGGTACGGTACTTTTTTTCAAAACTCAGCATTGCCATCGTTGTGTCACTCCCGGTGGAGGCGGTCAGGCGCCGCGTGCGGTCCCGGGGGGCGAGAGTGCCCCCCGGGCCCGTGGCGCCACGCTCGGGTCAGTACCCGGGGGGCAGCGGCGTCATGTCGACGACCGCGCCGGCCGTGGCTCCGTCTCCGCCGTCGAGCCAGTTGAACCGCTCGGTGGAGAGGAGGATGAAGTGGATGGTGAACGCCAGGACGCCCAGGAATGCGAAGAGGGCGATGAGGGTCCGCCTGGGATCGAAAATCAACCAGATCCGATGCATTTGTATCTCCAGGTTTCGGAAGGGGCGTCAGCCCCAGGGACGCCACATCCAGGCGAGTGCATGTGCGATGATCGCGACGACCGTGAAGCCGATGAAGGACATGAGGAAGACCCCATGAAATTCCTTGGCTTCGTTCTCGGTCAGTCCTGACAGGCTCCCCGTTCTTTCATGTTGCATACAAACCTCCTAGCTGAGGATCTGGTGGCGGAATTGGATGCGTCCGGAACTCACGTCGGGGAACGTGGTTGCCGAGCGTTCCAGCCACCGGGTGCACGGGAGGGCGCGCGAGCGCCTTGTCCCGACCCGAACCGGTGCGACCGATTTCGGCCGCTTCCGGAGGCGAACAGGTCCGCCGGGACCATCGTGGTGCCTCGGCACCCGACTTCCCTCGGATCCGACCCGCCCCTTCGGACATTCCGATTCGCGGCAACGCGAGCCTTCGTCACGCCGCCTCATTCAGCCTCCTCCGGGCCGCCTGGACCCGGGCGAGGGTAACACGGGGCTCGGAAGCCCCCCGGGAGGCGGCCTCGGCCGCGTCGCGGATTCTCTTGGCCACCGAAATGCGCACCAGCGGTGCGAAATCGGCGAGCATCACTTCCAGCGCCTCGAGGGCGTCGTCCTCCCAGGGGAGGGTCTCGGCCGGCCCGCGGGTCAGCGTGGCCGCGGCGCCCTCGTCGAGCTTGGTCCCCAGCGGGATGATGTGGAACAGGGCATCGAAGAGCGCGTTGCAGATCTCCTGCACCAGGTAGACCGCGCCGGAGTAGCCCATGAACGGCGTGCCGATGTGGCGCCGGATGATGGCCCCCGGAAACGAACTCGGGATGTACGAGCACCGAAGGCCCGCCTCGGCGGCGTACATCCGCTCGTTGAAGCTCCCGAACAGGAGCAGCGGCGGCTTCCCCTGCAGTTCCTTCCGGATCTCGTCGTGGTCCGTCTTCTCGCCGGCGCGCCGCGAGCGGGCCAGCGTGCAGGGCATGCCCAGGTCCTCGTCGAAGAAGTTCTTCAGCCCGCGCGTATAGGTGTCGTTGGCCACCACCGCGTACGACGACGTGGCGAAGAAGTCCTGGGTGACGCTCCGGTAGAGGTCCCAGATCGGCTTCAGCGTCGTGTGCTTCTCCTGCTCGATGAAGGGCTGCGGGTCGATGCCCGCGGCCTCGCCCAGCGCCTCGAGGAACCGGGTCGTGGACGACATGCCGATGGGGGCCTGCAGGTACGGGATGTCCATGTTCTCGCAGAGCTTCCGCCCGAACTCCCGGTACATGCAGATGTTCACGTCCGCATCGCCCAGCGCCGCCACGTCGTCCAGGTGGCTCCCCAGCGGGAAGACCATGTTGATCTCGCACCCCACGCCTTCCACGAGCCGCCGGATCTCGTGGAGATCCGAGGGCATGTTGAAGGTGCCGTAGATCGGCCCGATGATGTTCACCAGGGGCTTGTCGGACTCCCGCTTCTTCCGGGTCCGCGCCTTCTTCTCGCCGAACTGGGTCCAGAGCCAGTAGATCGCCCGGTCGGCGCTCTGCCACTGGTCCTCGTCGATGGTCCGCGGGAGGAAGCGGAGGAGGTTCGTCCCCTCGGGGACCACGCCGCCGCCGATCATCTCGGCAATGCTTCCGGTCACCACCACCGCGGGGAGGTCCGGGTCCAGGGCCAGCCGCGCACGGCGCAGGTTGTCCTCGGTCCCGGTCATCGTGAGTTCGTCCTCGCCGAGCCCCGTCACCGTGATGGGGAGCTCGTGGGGCGGAAGGGCGTCGGTGTAGTGGAGCACCGAGGTCACCGGGAGGTTTTCGCACCCCACCGGCCCGTCGATGACCACCTGGAGCCCCTTGATGGCCGTGAACGCATAGACCGATCCCCAGTATCCACCGGCGCGGTCGTGGTCGAGAACGAGCATCAGCTCTCCTCCCCCGATTCCGAGGCGGCGACGGAGGCCGGGACCCGGTCGGATGCGGATGCTGAACCGCTGTGGGATGCGGAGGCTCCGGCCGTTGCGGATGCGGCAGATGCCGCCGCCGCGCCGCCGCCCTGCGCCAGCCCGACGGGTTTCTTCGCGTCGCCGGTGACGGCGGTGCCCCCCCGGGCCTTCGCGTTCCGGGCCTTCGCATCCAGACGGAGTTCGGGAACCCCGGTGTGGCCGTAGCCCGTGGTATGTCCGGTCCCCACCCCGGTGAAGAAGGTGCGCATCCGGTTCAGCCGGGCGCGGCCGCCCATGGCGCCCCCGATGACCTCGGCGATCCCCCCGGCACCGGCAGGCCCGAAGATGGGCCGGGCGGAGATGAGGTTCGTGAAGTAGAGGGCAGGGGTCCCCTCTTCCTTGGCCGACTGCACCGTGGGCGTGGTGCCCAGGACCAGGTCGGGGTTCACGTCGCGGGCGGCGGCGCGGTCCTGCTCGAGGGATGCGCGGAACTGGACATGCGTGCCCCGGGCCTCGAGCCACTCCCGGTCCGGGTCGCTCCACTTCGAGCGGGGGAGGGCGGTGCCCACGTAGGGGACTTCGGCGCCGGCCTCGGAAAGGAGGCGCGCCACCAGGAGTTCCGAGCCCTCGTAGCCCGAGACCACGATCCTGCCCTCGATCTTCTGCTTCGAGAGCGCGCCCCGGGTCGCGGCCACCGCCCGGTCCACGGCGGCCCCGGTGAGGTCCGCGGCGATGCCCAGCGTCTCGCCGATGGAGGCGAGCCAGGCGGCGGTGCCGTCGACGCCCACCGGGCCCGACCCGACCACGGGGCGCCCGGCGAACTCGAATTCCCGCACCGACCGGGTGTAGAAGGGGTGGACTGCGGCGACCACCGACGCATCCAGCGCCTTGTAGAGCTCCCGCCATTCCCGGGGCGGGATCACGGTGCCCACCACCACGCCCATGGGCTCCAGCAGCGACCCGATGACCATGGGGTCGGCGGGGAAGAGTTCCCCGAGGAGCGTCACCGTGGGGCGGTCCTGCACGAGCCCGTCGGGGCGGGCCACCGGCCCGGCCTCGGCCTCGGTGCGCGCGTAGCGGAGCATGGCCCCGGCCAGGACGTCCTTGGCCTCGGCATGGGTCGGCACCCCGAAGCCCGGCACGTCGATCCCGATGATCCGGACCCCGTTGATCTCCTTCGGGAGCAGGTCCAGCGGAACCCCTGCAGCCGTGGGGATGCAGAGGTTCGTCATGATGATCGTGTCGTAGTGCTCCGGGTCCGCCAGGTCCTCCATGGCCTTCTTGATGTCCTCGAAGAGGGCGCCGGTGACGAGGGACTCGGAGTTGAAGGGCACGTAGCCAACCGTGCGCCGCGCCCCGTAGAAGTGCGATGTGAAGGTGAGCCCGTACACGCAGCAGGCCGAGCCCGACAGCACCGTGGCCGTGCGGCGCATGCGCAGCCCCACGCGCAGGGAGCCGAAGGCCGGGCACATCCCCTGGGGCTGGTCGTGGGGCCCGAGGGGGTAGTCGGCCACGAGCTCGCCCAGGACCGTCGAGCGTTCCTCGGCCTGGTTCGCAGCCAGCAGCCGCTCCCGGCCCCCGTGGCAGGATGCACCTTCGGTGACGCCGGCATCGGCGTCCCCCGGGGCGTCTCCTTCGAGGATCCCGACGGGCTCCTCGTCCGCGGGGCCCGGCGCCGCCGACGCACTGCGCCCGACGACGGGAAGCTGAACGGGGGTGCGGGGCGTCGACATTGTCAGACCGCCTCGTAGACGATCTCGAGGGACTCGCGCTCGATGATCACCCCGCCGCGCATGTCGGTGGGGGTCGCCGGCTGGAGGACCACGTTCCGGCCCACGTCCTCGCCCTTGAAGAGGTCCAGGAGACCATCGTGGGTGAGGGGGTTCGGATGCATGGGCGGCGCACTGGCCACCGCGGCGCCCAGCTCCTCGAAGAGCGGGGCCCACCGGGTGTTGGGCCGGCCGACGATCTCGTAGTTGGCGCTCTTCCGCCGGATGTCGTCGTCCTGGGGGATGGCGGCCAGGACCGGGATCCCGACCTTCTCGGCGAAGGCCTGGGCCTCGCCGGTGCCGTCGTCCTTGTTGATGACCAGCCCGGCCACGCCGACGTTTCCGCCCATCTTCCGGAAGTATTCCACCGCCGAACAGACGTTGTTGGCCACGTAGAGCGACTGGAGGTCGTTGGACCCCACCACGATGACCTTCTGGCACATGTCCCGGGCAATGGGGAGGCCGAAGCCGCCGCAGACCACGTCGCCCAGGAAGTCCAGGAGCACGTAGTCGAAGCCCCACTCGTGGAAGCCCAGCTTCTCGAGGAGCTCGAAGCCGTGGATGATCCCGCGCCCTCCGCATCCCCGGCCCACCTCCGGGCCGCCCAGCTCCATGGCGAAGACGCCGTCCCGGATGAAGCACACGTCGGAGATCGCCACCTCCTCTCCGGCGATGCGTTTCTCCGAGGAGGTCTGGATGATGGTGGGCACGGAGCGCCCCCCGAAGAGGAGCGACGTGGTGTCGGACTTCGGGTCGCACCCGATGAGGAGGACCCGTTTGCCCTGCTGCGCCATCATGTAGGACAGGTTGGCCAGCGTGAAACTCTTGCCGATGCCCCCCTTGCCGTAGATGGCGATGATCTGGGTTTCCTTGGCCTCGGGGGTGTCCGGTGCTCCGGACCCTTCGGGTGCCGTGGTGTCGGCCTTGGCAATCATGCGGTGCCTCTCCAGTCGAGGATCATCTTGACGCAGGTCGGATCGTTGAAGGCCGTGTGATAGGCCTCCGGGGCCCCCGCAGCCATGGATCGATGGGTCACGAGTCCGTCCAGCGACAGACGCCCCTCGCCCATGAGCGAGAGCACGTCGCGGAGGTCGCCGGGCTGCCACTCGGCAGCCACGCGGATGCGGGCCTCGCGGAGGAATGCCGGGGGAAAGGAGAAATGCAGCGGGGCGCTGTAGAACCCGCCCAGGACGACCTCGCCGCCGTGGGAGAGCCGCGGCAGGAGGACGTCCAGGATGTCCGGGTCGCCGCTCATGTCGTAGATGGTGCCGTACGAGTTGTCGGGGTCGTCGGCGGGATCGAGCACCTGGTAGGCCCCGCCCCCGGACATCCGCACCGGGTTCGTCTCCCACACCACCGGCGGAGGCGCATCCTCGCGGGTCGCCAGGTACCGTGCCACGAGCCGTCCGAGGGCGCCATGCCCCACGATGAGCGTCCGTTCGGCGGGGGTCTCCGCGCGCACCGCGTGGGCGGCCGTGGCCGCGAGGGCGAGCAGGCAGGCTTCCTCGCCGAGCGCCTCGCCCACGGGTACCACCCGCTTGCCCGGGGCGACCAGGCGCCTCGCGGCCGCCCCGAACAGACCGTGGGCCCCGTCAAAGCCGCGCGAGCCGGGCACGAAGACCCAGTCCCCTTCGGTTCTGCCCGACTGACGTCCCGCCTCGACGATCTGCCCCATGGCTTCGTAGCCCGGGACCAGGGGATATCCCATGCCGGGAAAGGGAGGCATCGTGCCGGTATAGAGAAGCCGCTCGGTGCCGGTGCTGACACCGGTCCACGAGACGTCGACGACGACGTCTTCCGGCCCCGGGGCACTCAGCCCGAGGCGCCGGAGAACGAGCCTTCCAGGCTCTTCCAGGACAACCGCCATTGTGTCCACACACACTCCAGATCCGCAGTCTCCGCATCATCGAGCGGACGGATTCGGCCGCTCTGACCCCCACTATGGGGTGGTTACCCCCTGCCCGTCAAGTAGAACTTACAGATGGGTGTGTCCAGTCATCTTGACACCTCCTCGCATGCGAAGGCTCCGCAAGCGTTTGTCCCCGTCCCACCCCACCCGTCGGGCTGGCCCTACGCCATCCCCGTGACCACCCCCGTGAGGACCGGGGACCGGGGCCTCGGGCTGCGGATCTTCCGAAAGCCGGCCTCCCTGAGCAGCACGGTGTATTCCCGCGGGGAGCGCGGACGCCCCTGTCCCATGGCGAGCAGGTAGAGGGAGAAGTAGGCCGCCCCCACCGTCTCCGCGCCCCGCACCCCGGCCATGGGCTCGGCGATGACCACCGTCCCCCCGGGGGGGAGCGCCTTTCGCACCGAGCGGAGCAGCGCCCGGGCCGCGTCGTCGTCGTGGTCGTGGAGGATCCGGACCAGCGTCACCACGTCGGCCCCGCCGGGCAGGGGGTCACGGAAGAAGTCCCCCCCCTCCAGGTGAAGACGCGAAGGGGAAAAGCGCTCCACCAGCCGCTCCCTCGCCCGGGCCGCCACCGCCGGCAGGTCGAAGAGGCCGAGCTCCAGGCGAGGGTGCCGCATCCCCACCGCCTCGAGGAAGGCGCCCTCCCCCCCGCCCACGTCGAGGACCCGCCGGTGGCGCTGGAAGGGGTAGGCGTCGAGGATCTCCCTGGAGACGAGGGGCTGGGAGGCGGCCATGAGCGCCGAGTAGGGCCCCACCTGCTCCGATGTCAGGTCCGACGCTTCCCCGGACCGGGTATACGCCCAGTAGCCGTGAAGCAGCCCCGAGTCGCCCGGGCCGTCGCGCAGCAGCGACACCGGGTCCGCCAGGTCGTGGTAGAACAGGACGTTGTGCTCCACCATCCGGGCCAGCGCCTCGTTTCCCACCAGGGGCGCCCCCAGGGGACCCAGCGCGACTCGCCCGCTCCCCGTGCGTCGCACGAGTCCCAGCGCCGCGGCGGACCCGAGGAGACGCTCGAGACGCTCCAGCGGAAGGTCCGTCTCCGCCGCCAGCACCGTCACGTCCATGGGACCGTTCGAAAGGCGCGTGAAGAGGTCCAGCCGCACCGCCGCCAGCACGGTCTGGGAGTAGACGAAGCCGGCGCAGAGGTCGAAGACCCGCCTGGATCTCGACAGCGCGATGGGCCGGGTCAGCGGGAAGGCCGCCGCCCATCGCTGGAAGCCGGGGGACGCGAGGATCCGGTCGCGCCAGGCCAGGAGCCGCTCCCCCAGCCCCGGGCGATCCGGCGGGGGGGACCGCACCGCCGCCGGGGCGTGGACAGCCTCGCGGGGCCCGGGGGATTCCAGGGGTTTTCGGTCGCCGACTCCGGGCGAAGGATCCGTCCGGGTCGATGGGGCCGCATGCGGGTCAGCCATGGCTCTTCATTCCGGGATGCGAAGGGACCGGTTCGCCCGGCGGGGGATCGGCGAGGGCGCGCCGGATTCGTCGGGCATCGGCAAAGGGAAGGTGGCGGGCCCGGGCGCCCATGCACCGGGCCAGTTCGTCGAGGAAGGGCTCGGGTCGAAGCCCCGTGTCCAGGACCCGGACCTCGATGCTCCGTGCGCCCAGGGCCGCGGCCACGACCAGGGCGTCCTCCCGGGCGCGGGCACGACCGCCCCTGCCGGCAGCGTCCACGTTCGGGCGGCCGTCGGTGAGGAGGACCACCCTGGGCGTGACGCCCTCGCGGAGCGACACCTCGGCCAGGCGGAGCGTCTCGGCGAGCCCCAGGGCCAGGGGCGTTCCGCCGCCGCCGGGAAGCCCGCGGAGGAGGCGCTTCACCCGTGTCAGGGACCGGGTGGGGGGAAGGAGGAGCTTCGCTTCCCGGTCGCGGAACACCACGAGGCACACCTCCTCCCGTGCCCGGTAGCTGTCCACGAGGAGCAGCTCCACGGCGCCCTTCACCTCGCCGAGGCGGCGGAGCGCCTGGGAGCCCGAGGCATCCACCGCGAAGATAGTCCGCCGCGTGGACGGCCGCACCCTCCGCTGCACATGGAGGTCCTCCCGCGTCACGCGGAGTCGGGAGTTCTCGCCCTCCACCTGCCGGAGGGGCTGCCAGGGCGCCGCGGCGCGCAGCGTTGCGGGAAGGTCCAGGCGGCGGCCCCGCCCCGGGGCGCCAGGGTGGGCGCCGACCCGGCGTCCCCGCTCGTGGGCCTCCACCTGGGGGCCGCCCCTGCCCCGCCCGGCGCCCCGGACCCCGCCGCCTGCCCCGCGTCTCCGGATCACGGCGGCGTCCTCGTCGGGGAGAAGGGCGAGCACCGCCGCCACGAGTCGGTCGGGGAGCGCGGTGCCGGTTCCGGGGGGGGTGGGCGGCGCGTCGTCGGCGTCGGCGTCGGCCTCGGCCGGGTCGGAGGCTGCCTCCGGTGGCGGGGACGGCGACGGTGGCGGGGATTCGGCACCCGGGGGAGGCTCGGAAGCCTCGCCGGTTTCGGGGGCCGCATTCCCTTCCATGTCGCCGGCATCCTCCGCCTCGCCCTCTTCGGCCCCTGCCTCGCCCGGGGGCGCCGGGAGGGGGACGCCCCGGGGGGCCAGGACCAGGGCGGCCGCGAGCCAGACGTCCTCGGCCTCCACCGACGACGCCCCCCGCAGCGCCGCGATCCCCCGGGCGGCCCGGAGCGCGAACGCCACGGGCCGCAGCGAGGGCGATCCCCCGCGCAGGCTCATCTCCGCCAGGGCACGGACCGCCCGGTCGGGGACCTCCACGGCGCGGATTCGGGCGGCACTCCCGAGGAGCCGGTCCGGATCGGGCATCTCTTCCGGGGCCCAGCGGGGGGGGAGGGTCACGAGAAAGGCGACGCGGTCGCGGAGGGCCTCGGGGGAGCCGGGCTCGTCGTCCCGCGCCTCGTCCAGTGCCACCACCGCCACGCGGGCGGCGAGGTCGGCGGAGAGGCCGTCCCGCTCCACCCGCAGGCGCCCCCGGTCCAGCACCTCGAGGAGGGTCGCCGTCACTTCGGCGTGGATGCGTTCCGCCGAGGGGAGGACGAGCACGCCGCCATCGGCCTCGGCGGGGATGCCGGGAAGGAGGACCCTGCGACCGGAGCGGAGCGTGGCGCCCAGGTCGATGCCCCCGGTCATCCGGTCCGGGGTGACGCCCACCGGCACCCGGCGCCACGCCGTCCCCTCGGGGAGGTTCCCCCGGAGGAACCGGCACCACCCCTCGGCGGCCGGCCCCCCGGGTCCGAGGAGGACCGCGCCCCCCAGCCCCTCCGGATCCGCCGCGAGAAGGAGGGCGGCCAGGGTGTGGGGGTCCGGGGGCAGCATGTCAGCGCCGGGCGTGGATGCCGTCGGGGGAGCCGTTCGACGTGCCGCCGGCCGCGGGGCCGCCGGAACCGGCGCCGGCCTCGGGGCCGCCGAGTCCCATCTCGCGGAGCGCCCTGACGATCCGCTCCGTGGACCCGCTCTCGTCGAGGGGGTCGCGCCGCAGCCGGTGCCGGAGCGACGGGGGCGCAACTGCTGCGAGGTGCGCCGGTGTCACGGCCTTCGCATCCTCCAGCGCAGCCAGCGCACGGGCGGCACGGAGAAGCGTGAGTTCGCCCCGGAGGCCGTCCACGCCCAGCGCGACACAGAGCCCCGACGCCAGCCGCAGGAAGTCATCGCTCACGTCTACCGTCGGGAGGCGCCCACGGGCCCGTTCGAGCCCGTTCCGGATGCGTCCCTCCTGGGCGCCCCAGCGTCTGCGAAAGGCGTCGGGGTCGCGGTCGTAGGCGTCCCGCCGGCGGAGGACCTCGATGCGTTCCTCGACGTCGCGCGGGGTGCCCACCTCCACCGAGAGGCCGAACCGGTCCAGGAGCTGGGGGCGGAGGTCTCCCTCTTCGGGGTTGCCGCTCCCTACCAGCACGAAGCGGGCGGGGTGACGGATCGAGATTCCCTCGCGCTCCACCACGTTCTCGCCCGAGGCGGCCACGTCCAGCAGCAGGTCCACCAGGTGGTCGTCCAGGAGGTTCACCTCGTCGATGTAGAGGAACCCGCGGTTGGCCCGGGCCAGGAGTCCCGGCTCGAAGGAGCGGGTGCCGTCGAGGAGGGCCCGCTCCAGGTCGAGGGTGCCCACCACCCGGTCCTCGGTGGCGCCCAGCGGCAGGTCCACCATGGGCACGGAGCGCTTCAGGACGGGGAGGGTCCCGGGTTTCCCGTTCAGGGCGCCGGCGTGGGGTCCGGTGCAGACGGCGCAGAGCCCCGCGGGCCCGGCGCTGTCGGCGGAGCGGACCGGTGCGCAGGCGTAGGGGCAGCCCTCCACGACCTCGATGGGGGGAAGGAGCCCGGCGAGGGCCCGGACCGCCGTGGACTTGCCGGTGCCCCGGTCGCCGAAGACGAGGACGCCGCCCAGCGTGGCATCCACCGCCGCAAGCTGGAGGGCCAGCTTCATCTCGTCCTGCCCCACGATGGCCGAGAAGGGAAAGGGCAAGGTCACGTGCGGCACAGCTCCGGATGTGGGGGGGCGGTGGAAACGCACCCCGGGGGACGGGTTTTCGGCCTGTCGGGTTTTCTGGACGACAACCGAACTGGACACCGGGCAGAATAGGGGCGGGACGGGCATCGGGCAATGCGGCGGACTCCCGGAGGGGGGGTGGAACCCGTCCGCCCCACCGAGGTACTCTCCCCGCCCCACGCCTGCCCCCCCGGCCTGACCCCAGGCCCGACCTGTGGCCGCGAGTTCCCCCCGGGAATCCCGGCACCTCACCCCAGCCTCACCAGCGGGAGCAACTCGGATGTCGTCAAGCGTGAATGCGGAGAACACGGGCCGGAAGCGGGCCGTCGTCGTGGGCAGCGGATTCGGAGGGCTGGCGCTTGCCATCCGACTCCAGTCCGCTGGGCTTCAGGTCACCGTTCTCGAGAAGCGCGAGAAGATCGGGGGCCGTGCCTACCAGCTGAAGGACCAGGGCTACACCTTCGACATGGGGCCGTCGCTCATCACGGCCCCCCACATCATCGAATCGGTCTTCCAGGCGGCGGGTCGGAAGCTCTCGGACTACGTCGAGCTTCTTCCCCTCGACCCCTACTACCGCATCTACTTCCACGACGGCACCCAGATCGACTACGTGGGCGACGCCGAGCGGATGAAGGCCCAGATGGCGAAGTTCAGCCAGCGGGATGCGGATCGCTTCGACGCCTTCATGAAGAAGGTGCGGCCGATCTACGATGCCGTCATCGGGGAGCGGCTGGGGTCCAAGTCCTTCGGCGACGGGAAGACGATGCTGGGCTTCATTCCCGACCTGATCCGGCTCGAGGCGTACCTCCCGGTGACCATGCTGGTGAACCGGTACTTCAAGGACTTCAGGCACCGGTTCGTGTACTCCTTCCACCCGCTCTTCGTGGGCGGAAACCCGTTCTACACGCCCTCGGTCTACCTGATGATACCCTACCTGGAACGGCGGGGCGGGGTCTGGTTCTCGAAGGGCGGCATGTACAGCCTGGTGGAGGGGATGGGCAGGCTGCTGGAGGAGATGGGGGGCGAGATCCGCACCGACCACGAGGTGACCCGCATCGGGGTGGCGGGCGGGAAGGTCAGCCACGTCGAGGCCGGAGGAGAGCGCTTCGAGGCGGACCTCGTGGTGTCGAACGGCGACGTGGGGCACACCTACCGGGACCTGGTGGAGCCGGAGCACCGGAAGAAGTGGACCGACCGGAAGGTGGCGAAGCTGGACTACGCCATGTCCTGCTTCCTTCTCTACCTGGGCACGAAGAAGCAGTACCCGGCCCTCGAGCACCACACGCTGATCCTCACCGAGCGCTACAAGGGGCTCATCGCCGACATCTTCGACAGGAAGATCGTCCCCGACGATTTCTCCATGTACCTGCATGTCCCCACCCGCTCCGACCCCTCCATGGCGCCGGAGGGATGCGAGAGCATGTACGTGCTGGTGCCGGTGGCGAACCTCGCGGGAGGGCAGGACTGGGATGCGCTCCGGCAGCCCTTCGCCGACAAGGTCATCGACTTCCTGGAGGAGTGGGGGATGGAGGGCCTGCGGGAGAACCTGGAGGTCCTGCACATCATGGATCCCACCGACTTCCGCGACGACCTGAACTCCCTCCACGGGAACGCCTTCGCCATCGTGCCAAAGTTCATGCAGACGGCGTACTTCCGGCCGCACAACCGGAGCGAGGATGTGAAGGGACTGTACCTGGTGGGCGCAGGGACCCACCCGGGTGCCGGTGTCCCCGGCGTGTTCCTCTCCGCGGAGACCACGTACGGGTGCATCGCGAAGGACCTGGGACTCGCGGACCAGTGGGACTGGAACGAGCCCGGCCGCGTGGAGTGGGACGAGCTCGAGGGCGTTCACAGGGCCGCCGCCATCGGCTGATTGCCTTCGTCAGGAAAGCGCGCGGTTGACCTCGCGTGCGGCCCGGCCTCCGGAGGCGAGTGCCCCGTTGAGGGAGGCGTTCTCCCTGTGATCCCCGCATACGAAGAGCCCGTCGTCGAGGCGCACGGCGCGTCGCGGAGGCTCCATGTGCCCTGGCGTCTGAAGGGGCTGGGCATGCTCGATGCGGTACTGTCTCACGGCCCTCCACTCGGTGACCTGGCCCCCGTACCAGGTGGCGAGGTGCCGCCGGACATCGGCTTCGAGGTCCTCGGTGCCGGCGGAATCCCGGTCAACCACCGTCACCGACACGAGGGCTCGGCCCGCCGGGGCATAGCTGCGGGCGACATCCGATACCACGGCGAGGTTGTTCACGGGTCCGGCGCCGGGGCCCTCGCCGTTCAGAACGAGGATTCCCTCTCCCACGGGGCTTTCCGGCGCGTCGAAGTACAGGCAGGTGACCCCCCGGGACCCCGGGTCCGGCACGTGGTCGCCGAGGAGGCGTGAGGCCTCGGGCCCCTCCACGGCCACGACCACGGCCTCGGCATCGATGCTGCCGCCGCCCTCCAGTTCGACCCGGCTCGACGTGACGGCCCGAACCGGATGTTCGAGGCGGAGGACCCCTCCCGGAAGCCTCGAGGCCAGCTGATCCGGCAGCGCCCGGATGCCCGCCGACGGGAGCGACGAGGTTCCCTCGGCGAACATGCGAAAGTAGTAGCGGAACAGCTTGGCGGACACCTGGAGCGCCGGGTCGAGGAGCACCCCTCCGAAGAAGGGCCGGAAGAAGCGATCCATCATTCCGCTGGAGAACCCGGCGCCCAGGAGCAGCTCCTCGGTGGTGCCGGACGGGGCTTCGAGGAGCCGCTCCGGGTCTCCCCCCAGGACCTCCTGGCGGAGCCGCGCCACGCGCAGCTTGTCGGCAAAGTTGCCGACCGGGGCCCCGATGGAGCGGAGCGCATCCGCCATTTCGAGCCCGGGGTCCGCCATCCGGTGGAACGCCCCTTCCACGCGGACCAGGGCCCCGGGGTAGAAGGGCCGGAGTTCCAGGTCCTTCATGGACACCCGTCGCCGGAGTTCCGGATATGCTTCCAGGATGACCTGGAATCCCCGGTCCAGCTGGAAGCCGTCCAGCACGTCGGTGCGGACGCGCCCACCCACGCCGTCGGACGCCTCGACGAGGCGGACGTCACGCCCGGCCTCCGCGAGGTCGAGCGCGCACGCGAGCCCTGCCAGCCCAGCTCCCACCACCACCACCTCGGCCCTCTCCTGGACGTCGGTCATGCCCCTCCTCCCGTTCGGATTCGCAACGGCTCAGCCTCCCCGGCCCCGGACCGAACCGAGACCGCCGTCCACCCCGAAGACCTGCCCGGTAATCCAGTCGTTTCCGGGCTCCAGCAGGAACTCGACCATGGCAGCCACATCCTCCGGGGCCCCGAGGCGTCCGAGGGCATGGAGCTGGAGGGAAGCCTTCCGGCCCGCCTCGTTTCCAACAATACGCTCCGCCATGGGGGTTTCCACAAGCCCGGGCGCCACGGCATTGAAACGGAGGCGACGCCCGGCATACGTCGCGGCCGCAGACCTCGTCAGCCCTTCCACCCCGCCCTTGGCCGCTGCCACGGCTTCGTGCGCCGCGAGCCCCAGGCGTACGGCGGCGGTGGAGAAGAGCACGACCGATCCGCCCTCCGGAAGGTGGCGCCCCGCAGCCCGGACCACCGAGAACGCGGTGACCAGGTTCTGGCGGAGGGTTTCGGCGAGGTCGTCCGCCGAGGTGAGGTGAGCGGGTCTGAGCAGGATGGATCCGGCACAGTTGACCACCCCGGAAAGCCGTGGCGCGTCGGCCCCGGACAGCTCCTTGAGGAGGTCGTCCATGGGTTCAAAGTCCGCCGCGTCGGCCAGGACTCGGCGCTCGACCCCGGGGACGGGGTCGAGTTCGTCCATCCGCGCGCGGTCGCGCCCGGTGGCCACGACCCTCGCCCCGCGTGCCCCCAGCCGGCGGGAGAGGGCAAGTCCGATCCCCGACGTGCCTCCCACGACGAGAAAGGAACGCCCCTCGAGGGAGGGGTGGGCGCCGGAGGGAGCGTCGGGAGAGGGGGCGGCGGCCGGGGGAATGGACTCGGAGGGCGGCATGACTGGGCTCGGGATCGGCGGAGGAATTCGGGCGGACTTCCGGGAAACCCCGGCACCTCCACCGAGATCCACCCGGGAAACGGCGCAGATCGGTTCCAGGCCCTGTGGCCCCCCGGCTCGGCGTGGTTTAGCTTGCTTCCATGATGCGATTTCCCTCTTCCATCCGGGGTCGCCTCCTCCTCCTGGGGCTGGTACCGCTGGTGGGTGGAGGTGCGCTTGTCGCGGTCCAGGTCGGCGTCGAGTCCCGGGAACGTCTGGCCCAGACCCGGGAGGACGTCCAGGCCCGCGCCCTGGCGGTGGGCTCCCTGGCCGGAGAGGTCCTGCAGGGAACAGAGGAGGTGGCCCGGCTGCTGTCCGGGCATCGATATCTCCTCGACCGGAACGCCGAGGGTTGCGCGCGCCTGCTTCGCGACATGGTGGCCGTTCTTGCCCATGTCGCGGAGCTCGAGGTTCAGTCCCGCGACGGAAGCTTCGGGTGTTCGACGTGGGACGGGCCTGGCGCGGCGAGAGTTCCGTTCGTGCGGGAGGAAGCCCGGCAGTCCGGTGCAGGGCTTCCCGTGCAGATCCCGACCCCCGAGGGGGACGCGAAGTGGGTCGTCCCGGTGGAGCATGTCGGGGAAGAGGGCGTTGGCCGCGCCTACCTGCGGACGCTCCACCTGACCGGGCTGCTCGCCTCCGTCGCGACCGGCGAGGGCGAGGTTCTTTCCCTGGCCGACACGACCGGTGTCGCCATCGCCCGTTCGCCGGAGCAGGAGCTATGGGTCGGGAGAGATCTTCTGGCCACGGGGGTCCCCGTTCCGCCGGAGGGGGCCGCCGGCGTGTTCGAGGGCCTGGGGGCCGACGGCCGGGAGCGCATCTGGGGGTTCGTCCGGATCGAGGGATCCCCCTGGCTTCTCCTGGCGGGCAGCCCTTCCGATGCGGTGGCGGCGGCGGGGCGGGCGGCCGCTGTCCGCGGGGCGCTCCTGGCCGTGCTTCTCTTCGGGCTTTTCGGGGCCGTCCTGCTCGGGGGCTCACGGTTCCTCCAGCGCGCCATGACTCGGCTCGAGGCAGGGGCCTCCGAGGCGCGGCGTCGGCGCGGCGTCCGGGTCCCGGAGGAGGGCCCGGAGGAGGTCGCCGCCCTGGGCCGCGCGCTCAACCGGACCCTCGAGGCGCGGGACCAGGCCGAGCAGGAGCTTGCCGAGGCCCTGGAACGGCACGAACTGGTGCTCCAGGCCTCCCGTGACATGTTCTGGGACTGGAACCCGGTGGACGAGGTTCTCGTGACCAACGAGGCGCTCCGCCATTTCCTCGGCGGACAGCTGGCGGGAGCACGGAGCCCCTTCCAGTGGTTCGTGCGGATCCCGGAGCCCGACCGGACCCGGGTCAGGAAGAGTCTGGACGAGGCCCTCGAACGGGGAGGCTCGATCTGGGTGGAAGAGTACCCGATGGCCGATGCCGAGGGCGGAAAGGTCCGGATCCTGGACCGGGGATACGTGGTGCGGAACGAAGAGGGCGAGCCGGTCCGCATGGTCGGGGTCATGTCGGACGTGACCGAGGCGCGGCGCCGATCGGACGAGGTCCGCCGAACGAAGGACCGCTACGAATCCATCGTGCGGAACGCCCCGTTCGCAGTCTTCCTCTGCACGGAATCCGGAGAGGTGATCGAGCGCAACCCGGCACTGGACAAGATGCTGGGACCCCCCGTGGACGAAGTCGCGATTCCCCTGCGGGCACCCGATTTCTTCGTGAACCCGACCCAGTTCCAGAAACTCTGCCGCGAGGCGAGGGAGCGGGGGGTCATCATCGGCCGGGAGGCGCGCTGGAAGAAGTCGGATGGCACCGAGATCTTCGTGCGCCTCACGCTGAGCACCTTCGACGAGGGCGGGGACCTCAGGCTCGAAGTCCTTGCCGAGGACGTGACCGACCGTCGCCGGATGGGAGAACAGGTCCGCCATTCCCAGAAGATGGAGGCGGTGGGAAGGCTCGCCGGTGGCGTCGCTCACGATTTCAACAACCTGCTCACCGTCATCTCCGGCGAATCCCGGGTTCTGCTGAACCTGGCCACCTTCGACGAGGACACGACGGAAAGCCTCGAGGCGATCCTTGAAGCCGGCGAGCGGGGGACCATGCTGACGCAGCAGCTCCTCGCCTTCTCCCGACGGCAGGTCGCGAACCTGGACCCGGTGGACCTGAACCTGGTCGTGACCCGGGTGGACCGAATGCTCTCTCGCCTCATCGGCGAGAACATCACGCTCGTTCTGGAACTCGCAGAGGGCCTTCCGGCCGTGGTGGGCGACCAGGGCGAACTCGAGCAGGTCGTCATGAACCTGGCCCTGAACGCCCGGGACGCCATGCCGCGGGGCGGGAGAATTCATATCCGGACGGGCAGGCGCACGATCACGGACAGGGAACTGGAGCTGCACCCCGGGCTGGAGGCCGGCACGTACGGCACCCTCTCGGTGGGGGACGAAGGTGCCGGCATCGACCCGGCCATCGTGTCGAGGATCTTCGAGCCGTTCTTCACCACCAAGGCCGTGGGAAAGGGCACGGGGCTGGGCCTCTCCATCGTCTATGGAATCGTTTCGCGCCTGGGCGGGGTCACCGAGGTGGAGACGGCACCGGGCGAGGGAACGACCCTTCACCTCTTCCTCCCCGCGGCAGCCGGCGGTGTGGCCGTCCGGCCCCGGCCGCAGGAATCCCCCTCCCGGGGCCGCGGCGGGGTTGGCCGGATCGTCGTCGTGGAGGACGAGGCCGGAGTGCGACGCATGGCCCTCCGGATCCTGGAGAGGGCCGGGTACGAGGTCGAGTCCTTCGAGCATCCGTCCGACGCCCTCGAGCGTTTCTCCGACCCGGCCTTCAGGGCCGACCTGCTCCTGACCGACGTCCGGATGCCCGGCATGAACGGCAACGAACTGGTGGACCGGGTCCGGAAGCTCCGGGCCTCGCTTCCCGTCATCTACATGTCCGGGTACCCGGAGGAGGCGGCCATCGCGGACCGCATCCTGGCGGCGGATGCCGACTTCATTCCGAAGCCGTTCAATCCCGACGTCCTGCTGGATGCGATCCGCCACATGCTCAACGCAACGGCGGGCACCGGCGGCGGAACCACCTGAGCTTCCGCTCGACCCCGCCCTCCCGGCAGGGTTGCCGAGGGCCGGGGAGGGCCGCAGGTTGGGGGGATCTTCTGACCGCCCCCACGCATCAGGCCCTCCCGCATCATGCCCTTCGCACCGAGCATCCGGACGCCGATGACCCGTTCTTCCCGCCCCTCCGACCGTCGCACTTGCCTCGTTCTGGCGCTGGCCGCGGTTCTCTCCGCCCTCGCCCCGCCGTCTGCGGCGGCCCAGCATGCACGCTCGCCGGGCGGCGAGGGGGGAACCGCATCGCACGCCCTGACGGCAGCCGACTACCAGCGAGCCGAGGGCCTCCTCTCCCAGAACCTCGCCACCAGGCTGTACCGCGCCGACGTCACCCCGAACTGGGGCGGCGACGACAGGTTCTGGTACCGCACCCGGGTACCCGGCGGTTTCGAATTCATCGACGTGAACCCTTCCCGGGGGACCCGTGCGCCGGCCTTCGACCACGCGGCCGTCGCGGCGGCGCTCTCGCGGGCGACGGGGGGCAGCCACGAGGCCCGTCGACTCCCCTTCACGAGCTTCGAGTGGGCCGAAGGGCGGTCGGCCATCGACGTCGTGGTGCAGGGAACCGGCTGGCGATGCGACGTGAGGGGTGACAACTGTTCGATCCGCGACCGCGAGCGTGCCGCTCCCTCGGGCGTCGCTTCCCCCGATGGCCGACTCGTCGCCTTCCGCCGCGACCACAATCTCTGGGTCCACGACCGCGACTCGGGCGAGGAGCGCGCCCTCACCTCCGACGGCGTGGAGCGCCACGGCTACGCCACCGATTCGCAGGGATGGCGGCAGAGTGACCAGCCGATCCTGCTCTGGTCACCCGACTCGCGGATGATCGCAACGTTCAGGCTGGACGAGCGGGAGGTGGGGGAGATGCACCTCCTCCGCACGGCCGAGCCCCGCCCCGAGCTCCACTCCTGGCCCTACGCCCTTCCCTCCGATTCCATCGTTCCCATGGTGGAGCGGGTCGTGGTCCACCTCGACGGCGGGACAGGCGCACGGGTCGTGACGCTGGACACCCCGGCCGACCACCAGCGCAGTTCCTCGTGCTGCGGCATGGCCCGCGGGCAGGTCTGGGCCGACGTGGAGTGGAGCGAGGACGCGGGCACCCTCGCCTTCGTGTCGGTATCGCGGGACTACCGCACCGCCACCCTGCGCGTGGCGGACCCGCAGGGCGGGGCGGTCCGAACGGTGCTCTCGGAATCCCACCCCGTCTTCTTCGAATCCCACGCCGGGGAGCGAGGGCTTCCCAACTGGCGCCTTCTGGC
>REBP01000202.1 GCA_007692665.1 Gemmatimonadales bacterium
CCTGCCCCCCTCCGCCGCGGCCGCCTCCGCATCCCACGAGCCCCACGCCCAGGGCGGCCGCCCCGGTGGTGCGAAGAAATTCGCGCCGCGTGAACGGGCGGGTGAACGGGCGGGTGAACGGGCGGGTGACGATGCCCGTGCCCGTGTCCGGAGGGAGGCGGGAATCATCCGAGGGGCTGCGGGCGGCCTGCCGGGCCTGCCGGAGCGTGCGCTCGAGCACCCGGAAGAGAGGCGTACGGGCCATGGGGGCCCTCCGTATGGGAGTGGAGGCGGCGGGGAGGAGCGGGGCCTCCGGGGCTTCCGGGGCGACCGCGTCTCGTGTTCGTCTTCGTGCCGCATCGGCCCACAGTAGGGCCCCCGGGTCACCCCCGCCATGCCGACGTTTTCGCTCCCCAGACCATGGGCCCGTCCCGGGCGATCCGAAGGGTGCCGGATTGCGCGGCGGCGGGTCGCCCCTCAGACTTGAGCGAGCGTCCCGCTGAACCATGCTCCCGTCCCGATGAACCCCGCCATGCCCGATCCGCGCCGCGCCTCCGCTTCCGCTTCCCTTGCCTCTCTCGCGGCGGCGGCGGTCACGATCCTCCTCCTCTCCGGGTGCGGCGAACCCGCCCCCGCGGAGGGAGCACCTGCAGGCTCCGTGGCGGACGCGTCACCCGTCGTCCTGGTCACCGGGTCCACGGACGGGCTGGGAAGGGAGCTCGCCCTCCGCCTGGCCGCCGAGGGGGCGCACCTGATCATCCACGGCCGGAACGCCGAGCGGGGCGCCGAGGTCGTGGCCGCCATCGAGGCCGGGGGCGTCGGTTCGGCGAGGTTCCTCGCCGCCGACTTCGCCGTCCTCGACGAGGTCCGCCGGCTCGCCGACGACATCCGCCGTGACTACGACCGGCTCGACCTGCTTGTGAACAACGCCGGGGTGGGGCCCGGGGCGCCGGGGCACGAGCGGGTCCTGACTCCCGACGGGCACGAGCTCCGCTTCCAGGTCAACTACCTGGCGGGCTTCCTCCTCACCCGGGAGCTCCTCCCGCTCCTCGAGGCCGGCGCCCCGTCGCGCATCGTGAGCATCACCTCGCGGAACCAGCAGGCGCTGGACTTCGACGACCTTCGCATGGACGCCGGCTATGCCGGCGGCGTGGCCTACGGAAAGAGCAAGCTCGCCCAGGTTCTCATGACGCTGGACCTGGCGGAGGAGATGGCGGACCGCGGGGTCCAGGCCTTCGCGGTCCACCCGGCGCCGGCCATGGAAACCGCCCTGGTCCGCGAGACCGGGTCGACGCCCCAGTCCACCGTGGAACAGGGCGTGGAGGCGGTGCTGAACGCCATCCGGTCCACCGACCACCCCAGCGGCACCTACTTCTTCGAGCTCGAGCCCCGCCCGGCCCACGACCAGGCCTACGACCTCGAGGCGCGCAGACGCCTGCGCGAGCTGAGCGAAGCCATGGTCACCGCGGCGCCCGCCGAAGGCGTGGGCACGGCAGCCGCCCCGTCCGGCGCCCGGTAGCGCTGACCCCCCGCGTTCGAGCCGCCCCCCTTCGCATCCCGGAGTCCCATGACCACATCATCCAGGCCACGACCGCCCCTCTTCGGGGTCCTGCTCGCCGCAGCCGCCCTGCTGCTGACCGCCCCTTCCGCGGCCTCGGCCCAACCGGGCGCGCTGGCCGGCCTCGACGCCTGGGTGGAGCGGGCCATGGCGGCGTGGGAAGTCCCGGGCTTCGCGCTGGCGGTGGTCCAGGGGGACTCGGTGCTGTATGCGCGGGGGTACGGGGTGACGCGCCTGGGGGACGATGAGGCGGTGGACGAACACACGATCTTCGCCATTGCCTCCACCACCAAGGCCTTCACGACGGCGGCCCTGGCGGCCCTGGTCGACGACGGCACGCTGGACTGGGACGACCCGGTCTCCCGGCACCTCCCCGGATTCGAACTCGCGGACCCCTACGTCTCGCGGGAACTCACGGTGCGGGACCTCCTCACCCACCGGGTGGGGGCGGCACGTTTCGACAACCTCTGGATCGCCTCGCCCTTCGACCGCGCCGAGATCCTGAGGCGGGCCCGGCACCTGCCGCAGACCGAGGGCTTCCGACTCACCTACGGGTACAACAACATCCTGTACATCGCCGCCGGCGAGGTGGTGGCCGCCGCCGCCGGCATGAGCTGGGACGACTTCCTGGAGCGCCGCTTCTTCGGCCCCCTGGGCATGGACCGGAGCACGACCCGCGCGGCCGTGGTGGAGCGCCGGGGGAACGCCGCCCACTCCCACACGCGCATCGACGGCGAGGTTCACGCCATTCCGCGCCGGGACTACGATGCCATCGGGGGGGCCGGTGCGGCCTGGTCCAGCGCCCATGACATGGCGCAGTGGATCCGGTTCCACCTGGCCCGGGGCGAGTTCGACGGCGTGCAGCTCCTGGAACCGGCCCGCTTCGACGAGATGTACGCGCCCCACACCGTCATGGCCATCGACACGGCGTCCGCCCGCCTCCACCCCACGAACCACTTCGCCGCCTACGCGCTGGGGTGGCGGGTGCAGGACCTCCACGGCCGCAAGGTGGTCCACCACTCCGGCTCCATCAACTACACCCGGACCCACGTCACCATGGTGCCGGCCCAGCCCGGTCCCGGTGGCACGGGGCTGGCCGGCGGTGCGGGCAGCGCCGGGCCCGAGGCGCCCCTCGGGATCGTGGCCATGGGCAACCTGAGCACGAGCAACCTGCAGCTCGCGGTGAGCCACTGGATCCTGGATGCCCTCCAGGGGCGGTCCCCGGAGGACTGGAGTGCCGCCTACCTGGAGCTCGCGGAGCGGAGTGCCGAGGCCTCGGAGCGTTCCGCCGCGGCGCTGGAGGCAGCCCGCCTCGAGGGCGTCGGGCCGTCCCTCCCGCTGGACGGGTACACCGGGCGGTACGACGATGCCCTCTTCGGGGAGATGCGGATCTCCCGGGAGGGCGAAGGCCCCGACGCCGGGCTCGTGCTGCACTACTCGACCGAGTACGTGGCCGACCTCGAGCCCTGGCACCAGGACCTGTTCCGGGCCGTCTGGCGCCGCCCCGGGGCGGGGCGGACCTTCGTGCATTTCACCCTGGACACGCGGGGGCGGGTCACCGAGGCCGCCGTGGACGGGTTCGCGGACTTCGCCCGGGTGGGCGACCTGGACGGGGGCTGACGGCGGGAGGATCCCCCGGAGTGTCGCGAAGGTGGCCTCCGGCCTACATTTGGAGGGTGCTCCCCGGAAAGTTCGGCGTGCCGTGTGACCCGCAGGGCTGAAGCGGGGCAGGCTCCCGGGTCACCCTCGCCGTCCTTTCTCCCCTCCCGCCTCGGATGCCACCATGTCCCTACGGGCCCGGCTCTCGCTGTTCGTGGTGCTGGCGTTCCTGCCCGTGGGCGTGGTCCTTCTCCACGCGCGACAGGAGCTCGGGGACCTCGCCCGCACCACGGTGGCAAGGGAAACGCTCCAGGTGGCGCATGCCGCGGCCCTGAGCCATGGGAGGGCCCTCGCCGAGACCCGGGTGGCGATCGAGGTGCTTTCGCGGCTGCCGGGGGTGCGGTCGGACCCGGCGGTGGCATGCGAGGACTTCATTCCGTCGGTCATGGTGGATCGCCCCTACTACACGGTGGTGGGGGTCATCGCCGCCTCCGGCGAGATGGTCTGCACCGTCCCGGCCCTCGAGTTCGAAGGCAACTTCTCGGACCGGGGGTACTTCCAGGAGGCGTTCCGCACCGGCCAGTTCGCCATGGGGAGCTACCAGGTCGCGCGCATCACCGGACGCCCCTCGGTGACCCTGGCGCAGCCGGTCCCCGGCGCCGACGGCGAGGTCGCCTTCCTGCTGGCCGCGGGCATCGACCTCGAGGCCCTGACCAACCATGCCGGCATCGAGCTCGAGGGGCGAGACGCCACCGTCACCGTCTTCGACCGGGAGGGGACCATCCTGGTCCGCTTCCCCGAGGGTGCCACGCTCATCGGCGAGGTGCTTCCGGCGGAGCTGGGCGAAGCGGCGCGGGCAGCCACCGGGGAACGCGTGCTCGGGAGCTTCCGGGACATCGACGGGCAGGAGCGGATCTTCGCCATGGCCCCGCTGGCCGACCCGGACCCGGAGGGAACGCCCGGTGCCTGGGTGACCGTGGGGTTCGATCCCTCCGACGCGATCCTCGGGGCCGACCGGGTACTTCGCGATACCCTGCTTGGCCTCCTCTTCATGACGCTGCTCGCCGCCGCCGGGATCTGGCTCATGCTGGAGTTCTTTCTCCTCCGGCGCCTGTCGCGCATCTCGGGCACGGCCGAAGCCTTCGGCAGGGGCGACTGGGACGCCCGCGTGGGGGACACGCCCCCCGACGACGAGGTCGCCAGCCTCGCCCGGGCCTTCGACGGCATGGCCGCGCGCGTGGTCGAGCTCAGGAGCCGGGAATCACGCCGTGCTCGCGAGGAAATCCATGATCGCGAGGAGCGGTTCCGTCAGATGGCCGAGAACATCGAGAGCGTCTTCTGGCTGGTGGACCCCGACACGACCCGCTCGCTCTACGTGAGCCCGGCAGTCGAACGGATCTGGGGGCGGCCGGCCTCCGACTTCATGGAGGACGACCGGGCCTGGACGAACTCCATTCACCCCGACGATCGGGACGCCGCCGTGGCCCGCCTCGAGCGCGGGGGAGAACAGCCCTCGGAGGCGATCTACCGCATCATCCGGCCGGACGGGGGGGTCCGCTGGATCCGGGACCGCATCTTCCCTGTGGAGGACGAGACCGGAAAGGTCGCGCGAATCGCCGGGATGGCAGAGGATATCACGGAGGCCAGGCACCTGGAGGACCAGCTCCGGCAGGCCCAGCGCATCGAGGCAGTGGGCCGACTCGCGGGGGGGATCGCCCACGACTTCAACAACATCATCACCGCGATCATGGGGCACACCCAGCTCCTCCTCGAGGACATGGAGCCGGACTCGCCGCTCCGCTTCGAGGTGGAGGAGGTTCTGCAGGCCGCGCGCCGGGCCGCGAATCTCACCGGGCAGCTGCTGGCATTCTCGCGGAAGCAGGTGATCCAGCCGCGCCGCGTGAACGTGAACGAGGTCGTGACCGGGATCCAGACCATGCTGAAGCGTGCTGCCGGTGACCGGACGGGCATGACCTTCGACCTTGCCCAGGACCCGCCCGATGTCATCGTGGATCCGGGGCAGCTGGAGCAGGTGCTTCTGAACCTCGTCGTGAACTCGCGCGACGCCCTCCCCCAGGGAGGCGACATCGAGATCCGGACCGACGTCGTGGACGTCGACGCCACGTTCGTGGCTCCCCGCCCCGGCGAGATGCTGCCGGGCCGATACGTGAGGATCAGGGTCACCGACGACGGCGAGGGCATCCCCCCGGAGATCCTGGACCATATCTTCGAGCCCTTCTTCACGACCAAGGGAGTCGGTGAGGGCACCGGCCTGGGTCTCGCCACCGTCTACGGGATCGTCAAGCAGGCGGGCGGGTTCGTCTGGGCGACCAGCAAACCCGGAGCTGGAAGCACCTTCGACCTCTACTTTCCTCCTGCGCCGTCGGGCATGCCGGGTGGGGGAGACGGGGAGGACGGGGAGGTCGGGGAGGCCGGGGAGGCCGGCAACGCGCTCCACGGGGGGGAATCCGCCGCAGTGTCGGACCCGGGAAGGCTGGTCCTCCTCGTGGAGGACGACGTGCGCATCCGCCGAAACGCGCACCGGATCCTCGAGGGGGCCGGGTTCCAGGTGCTCCCCACCGCGTCGGCGCTGGAAGCTCGCGCGCTGATGGAGGCCGGGGTCTTCACCGAGGCCGGCCCTGCGGTGCTCCTGGCGGACGCGGACCTCCCCGGGGGCGCCGGTCCCGAACTTGCTACCCTCCTCCGGAAACACTTCCCGGGCCTCCCGGCGATCCTGATCACGGGTTCGGCCGTGGCCGACCCCAAAGGCTCCCTGAAGGGCGCCTCGGGAGCTGCCACGGAAGGCGCCACGGATTCGGCAGGGGCCACGCTCTTCCTGCGGCTCCCCTTCTCCGACGGGGAGCTCGTGGAGGCGGTTCGCCGGAGCCTGCCGGAAGGGAGTCTCCCCCCCGCATGACCACGACGGAACCGCGACCCACCATGGAGCGTGCGATTTGCCCGACATGAGACAGGCGTACCTCGTCACCGGAGCCGCCGGGTTCATCGGCTTCCACACGGTGCAGCGGCTGCTGGCCGAGGGGCACCGCGTGGTGGGCATCGACAACCTGAACGACTACTACGACCCGAAGCTCAAGACCGACCGGCTGGCGCTGCTGGAGGGCCGGGACGGTTTCCGTTTCCAGCGCCTGGACCTGTGCGACCGGGCGGGCATGGAAGCGCTTTTCGCCGACTCGGTTCGGGAGGGAGGCTTCGGCACGGTGGTCCACCTGGCAGCGCAGGCCGGTGTGCGGCATTCGCTGACCCATCCGCACAGCTACGTCGAATCGAACGTGACGGGGTTCATGAACCTGCTGGAGGGCTGCCGGCACCAGTCCGTCGGACACCTTCTCTTCGCGTCGACGAGTTCCGTGTACGGCATGAACCGCACGACCCCGTACTCCGAGGCCCACGGGACCGACCACCCGCTCACCATCTACTCGGCGACGAAGAAGGCCTCCGAGGCCATGGCCCATGCCTACGCCCACCTCTTCCGGATTCCGTGCACCGGTGTCCGCTTCTTCACGGTCTACGGGCCGTGGGGGAGGCCGGACATGGCATACTACACCTTCGCCCGGCGAATCCTGGCCGGCGAACCGATCCAGGTGTACGGCGAGGGATCGCCCAGCCGCGACTTCACCTACGTCGACGACATCGTGGACGGGATCGTGGAGGCCGCACGCCGCCCTCCGCAGGCGGACCCCACGTGGGACGCGCGGCACCCGGACCCCGGCACGTCGGCAGCCCCCTGGCGGATCCTGAACATCGGCGCGACCCGGAAGGTGAACCTCATGGCCTTCATCGAGGCGCTGGAGGGAGCGCTAGGTGTCGGGGCCCTGATGGAGATGGTTCCCATGCAGCCCGGGGACGTCCTCGAGACCCACGCCGACGCCAGTCGCCTGTCGGAACTCACCGGGTACACCCCGAAGGTGTCGATGGAGGAGGGAGTGAAGCGCTTCGTCGACTGGTACCGTTCGTACCACGCCACGGGGACCGACCGCTCCGGCGAAGGCAGCCCACCCTCGCGCACCGCCGACCAGCCCTGACCCCACGACCCGACGACTGTTCTCCTCATGACCGATTCCACGACCCATCCTCCGCTCCTTCCCGTCATCCTGTCCGGCGGAAGCGGCACGCGGCTCTGGCCACTCTCCCGGGAGAGCTATCCCAAGCAGCTCCTGCCGCTGGTGGGCGGGCGTTCCATGCTCCAGGCCA
>REBP01000218.1 GCA_007692665.1 Gemmatimonadales bacterium
CAGGCGCTGGACCTGGCCTACTACGACCGGACCCCGGTGGGGCGGCTCATGACCCGCATCACCTCCGACGTGGAGACGCTGAACGAACTCTTCAGCTCGGGCGTGGTGGCGATCTTCGGCGACCTGTTCACGCTCCTGTTCATCGTGTCGGCCATGCTCCTCATGGACTGGCAGCTGGCACTCGTGACCTTCGCCGTGCTCCCCTTCGTGGTGTGGACCGCCTTCGTCTTCCGGGCCCGCATCCGCGATGCCTACCGGGACATCCGGGTCCGGGTGGCGCGCATGAACGCCTTTCTCCACGAGCGGATCACCGGGGTCCGCGTCGTGCAGCTGTTCAACCGCGAGGAGGCGGACACGGCGCAGCACGACGCCATCAACCAGGACTATCTCGAAGCCCACCTGCGCAGCATCACCTATTACGCGCTCTTCTTCCCGGTCATCGAACTCTTCACCGCCATCGCGCTGGCGCTGATCATCTGGTACGGGGGGTTCGCGATCCTGGCCGAGGCCACCACGGTGGGCGTCGTCACCGCCTTCCTCCTCTACGCGAGGCGCTTCTTTCGCCCCATCCAGGACCTGTCGGAGAAGTACAACGTCCTCCAGGGCGCCATGGCTTCGTCGGAGCGGATCTTCAAGCTGCTCGACCGGGAGCCCGCCATCCTCGACCGGGCGGACGCGACGCCTGCACCCCACCCCCTCCGCGGCGAGATCGAGTTCCGGGGCGTGTGGTTCGCCTACGGCACCCGGGAAGACGGGGAGCCGGACTGGGTGCTCCGGGACGTGTCGTTCCGCGCCGCCCCCGGCGAGAAGCTGGCGGTGGTCGGGCACACCGGGGCGGGCAAGAGCACGCTCATCAACCTGCTGATGCGGTTCTACGAGCCCCAGCGAGGCGAGATCCTTCTCGACGGCGTGCCCATCGGGCAGCTCACGCAGCGCGCCCTCCGCGAGCAGATCGGGCTCGTGCTCCAGGACGTCTTCCTCTTCTCGGACAACGTCCGGTACAACATCCGGCTGGGAGAGGACGGGATCTCGGAGGAACGGATCCGGGCCGCCGCCGCCGAAGTGGGGGCCGACGAGATCATCGAGCGCCTGGAGGCCGGGTACGACCAGCCCCTGGGGGAACGGGGGGCCTCGCTCTCGGTGGGGGAACGGCAGCTGATCTCGTTCGCCCGGGCGCTGGCCTTCGACCCCCGCATCCTCGTGCTGGACGAAGCCACGAGCTCGGTGGACTCGGAACTCGAGGCCCGCATCGACGAGGCCACGGAGCGCCTCCTCTCGGGGCGGACCTCGGTGGTCATCGCGCACCGGCTCTCCACCGTGCAGGGGGCGGACCGGATCCTCGTGTTCCAGCGCGGGGAGCTGGTGGAGGAGGGCACCCACGGGGAACTCATGGCCGAGGAGGGACTCTACGCCCGGCTGCACGAGCTCCAGTTCGCGCCGGCGCAGTAGCGGCTCCCCGGACCCCCCTGAACAATTCCCACCCCTCGTGGGTTGAATAACCGGTCATCCATTTCGGGTCCGGCGGCGCTCCACTGCCGGCGATCAAAGGGAGAAAGCCATGAACGACCGTTCCATTCTCGGCACCGCGCTGCTGGCCTTCCTGGGTCTCGGGGGCCTCGCCGGATGCTCCGATGCCTCCGATGCCCGCGCCGCCGCGAACCCCGCCGGCACCGAGTCCGCCCCCTCCATCGAGGTCATCGACGACGAGATCTCCACCGAGTACGAGGACCTGCGCCTCGTGCGCCTGGCCCGCATGGAAAACCCCTGGGGGATCGGCTTTCTCCCGAACGGCGACCTCCTGGTCACGGAGATCGAGGGCTCGATCCACCGGATCTCCGGTGGCGTCGCGACCCGGATCTCGGGCGCCCCGGAGCCGCACGTGCAGAACCAGGGCGGCCTCCTGGACGTGGTCGTGCACCCGGACTACGAGGAGAACGGCTGGATCTACCTCACCTGGTCGAAGGGCGACTCCGACGGCACCGTCCCCGCCCTCTCCCGCGCCCGTCTCGAGGGCGACGCCCTCGTGGGGATGGAGACGCTCTTCGAATCCAACACCCGGACCTCGCCCGGACGCCACTACGGCTCGCGCATCCTCTTCCTGGACGACGGCACGCTCCTCATGACCATCGGGGACCGGGGCGCCGAGCCCCCGCGCGCCCAGGACACCATGGACCACTCGGGCTCCGTGGTGCGCCTGAACCACGACGGGTCCGTCCCCGCCGACAACCCGTTCGTCGGAAACGCGGCCTACGCGCCCGAGATCTGGAGCTACGGCCACCGGAACATCCAGGGGATCATCCGGGACCCCACCACCGGCGAGATCTGGGCCACGGAGCACGGTCCCCGGGGCGGTGACGAACTGAACCGGCTCGAGCCCGGCGCCAACTACGGCTGGCCGCGGGCCACGCTGGGGCGGGACTACCGCACGCAGGAGCCCTTCGGGGATGCGGAGACCCGGGACCATGCGTCCATCGGCATGACCGGACCTGTCTTCGAGTTCCTTCCGACGCTGGCGCCCTCGGGGCTTGCACAGGTCCGGGGCGACGCGTTCCCGGCCTGGGACGGTGACCTCCTCGCCGGCGGTCTCCGGGCCGAACGGATCCTCCGCGTCGTCATCGACGACGGCGAGGTGATTCACCTCGAGGAACTGCTCCACGGCGACGTCGGGCGCATCCGCGACGTCCGGCAGGGCCCCGACGGGGCCATCTACCTGGCCACCGAAGGCGAGGAGCGGGGCGGGATCTACCGGCTGGAACCGGCGGGCTGAACCTCCCCGCGGGGTGCGGTACCCGCGGCATCATCGGGTTCGCCGGCCTCGCCTGCCTCGCCGGCCTCGCCGGGTTCGCCGGCCTCGGGGTCGCCCGACTCGCCGCCGGAGGCGCCCCCGATACCGTCGGGGTAGCGGGCGCCGGGGTTCCAGAGGATCCACTCGTGGACCCCGGCGTCCCGGGCCCCGCGGATCTGCTCGAGCACCTCCGCCGCCCCGTACGGGGGCGCTCCCAGCGTGAAGGCCTGGAGCCAGGGGATGAGCCGCCCGGCGCCCTCGACCTCGCGGCTCCGGGCCACTCCGCTCTCCACGGCGCGACGCACCACCTCGTAGGGGTGGGCATTGGGCCGGGCAAGGCCGAAGCTCCCCGGCGCATAGTGGGAGGGGTAGACCATGGGGAGCGCGGCGTCCACCACGTCGATGAACGACTCCCAGTGCTGTCCGATCCCCACGTCGTCGGAAACCGTTGTCGCCATGCCGAAGACGTCGGCCGTGAGGTCCAGGTCCAGGTCGGCGAGGGCGTCGCGGGCGTGCATCAGGAAGCCGCGGATCGCATCGGACTTGGACCCTCCGTCGGCGCCGGGGTAGCGCACGCCGGCCATCTCGCTGGACGGGCGATCCGGGAACCTGACGTAGTCCCACTGGACCTCGGGGAACCCCAGCTCCGCAGCCTCCCGGGCCAGCTCCACGTGGTAGTCCCAGACCTCACGGCTCCACGGGTTCACCCAGACGTCGCCGCGACCGTCGACCCAGACGTTGCCGTCGGCATTCTGGATCGCGAGATCGGGGCGCCCGCGGGCCACGAGGGGATCCAGGAAGACCACGATCCGCGCCACCGGGTAGATGCCCCCGGCCTCCATGCGGTCCAGCAGGGCCGGGAGGTCGCGGATCCGGATCTCCCCGTCGGCCCCCACCTCCTGGGCCATGGGAACCGAGGTCCGGTGGCTGATGAACCCCGTCGCATCCTTCAGGTCCAGCACGAAGGTGTTCACGTCGTTGGCATGGGCCCATTCGACGAGCGCCGACGTGCGCACCGACGAGCCCGAGGCCCAGGCGTTCAGGTAGATGCCCCGCATCCTCTCGGGACGGGGGAACCGCTCCGGGTCCGGTGCGTCCGGAGACGCCTCCCCCGAGGAGTCCCCGGAAGCACCGGCCGCTTCGGCGGTCGTCCCCGTCGCGATGCCCGGTGAGCCCAGGGGCTCCGACTCGCCCCCGTCGATCCCCCGGGCCGGTCCCCCCTGGGGAGAAGCGGCCTCGCCGCAGGCGCTCCCGACAAGAAACAGGAGCACCAGCGGGTAACGCAGCATCCCCCCTACCGGGTTCAGTAGGCCTCCAGACTCGGATCCACTTCTTCTCGCCATCCCAGCACACCTCCCTTCAGGTTCCAGACCTGCTCGAAGCCCCGCTCCTTGAGCTGACGCACGGCCCACGCGCTCCGGGCGCCGGAGCGACAGTAGACCACCACCGCCGCGTCCGGATCCAGTTCTCCGACCCTGCCCTCGAACTCGGCTACCGGAATCCGGTGCTGCCCGACGTCGGGAAGATCGGCAATGCGCATCTCCCACGCTTCGCGCACGTCCACCAGGACCAGGGGATGCTCCCGGTCCAGGCGGGCCCGCAGCTCGGTGGGCGTGATTTCCGGGATCTGGACGGTCTCGGGGCGGGGCCGAGTTCCGGGGCTCGTACCGGGATCGGTCACGGTATTCTCCAGGCAGGACGTGATGGGCGGTGGAACAGGAGATGGATTCGGGGTGCTGTACCAATATAGCCCCTCGTTGGGCTCTCGCCGGGGCGCTCCACCTGCCGAGGCCGACCCCCTTCCGCTGTGGCCTCCTCCGAGGTTTTCCGCCATGTTGGCAAGCCCCTCCCGGGACACCTCGAACCCGACTCCTACCCGAACCCCTACCCCAATGAAGTTTCACCTCACGGTCCGATGGGGCCACCCCCGCACCCGGTACCATCAGCAGACCCTCGATGCTCCCGACCTCAGGGAGGCGCTGACCCAGGCCGCGGCATCGCTTCCCGACGAGGTGGTGTCGACCGCCGACCTGGCAGAGATTCGGCCGGCGCAGTCGCCCGAGGGCCGGGAGTACCTGGAGGGATGACGCGCACCACGCGCCACCGGCCCACCCTGCGGGGCCCCGGGCTCCCCGGCCCCGGGCCGCACCGACTCCTGGTCCTCGTGGCGCTGACCCTCCTCCTCGGGGGGTGCAACCCGTTCTACGTGGCGCGCGCCGGGGTGGCGCAGGCTCGCATCCTGGCTTCGAGGGAGCCCCTTCACGAGGTCATCCTCGACCCGGCCACGGACTCCCGCACGGCGGGAAAGCTCACGCTGGTGCTGGAAGCCCGGGAGTTCGCCATTTCCGAACTCGGGTTCGAGAACGCCGGCCGGGCCTACACCTCCCTGGCGCGCCTCCCCTCCGACACGCTGGCCCTTGTGCTGTCGGCCGCGTACCGGGACCGCCTCGCCTTCCGAACCTGGTGGTTCCCCATCACCGGGCACGTGCCGTACCGTGCGTACTTCTCCGAATCCGGCGCCGTCGCGGCGCGGGACCGCCTCGAGGCGGAAGGCTTCGACACCTACCTGCGGCCCACCGCCGCCTTTTCCACCCTCGGCTGGTTCGCCGATCCGCTCTACTCCACGCTTCTCCGCCTGGACGAGGTGGGGCTGGTGGAAACCGTGCTCCACGAGCTGGCGCACAACCATCTCTTCCTGCCGGGACAGGGGCGGTTCAACGAATCCTGGGCGACCTTCGCCGGCAACGCCGGGGCCATCGCGTTCTTCTGCGGGCGTCCGGGAGGCGGCCCGGACACCACCTGGTGCCTGAGGGCCCGGGACCGGTGGGCCGATGCCATCGACATATCTACATATCTCGATGAACTCGAATCCTCCATCCGTTCCATCTACGCGCGAGAGGACCTGGATGCCCCCGGGAAGATCGCCCTCCGGGACGAGGTCTACGGGGCTGCGCTGGCCCGGTTCCGAAGCGAGGTCCAGCCTGCGCTCCGCGCCACCACCTACGCCTATCTCGCCGCGGAGCCGCTGAACAACGCCACCCTCCTGGCTCGCACGCTCTACTTCCACAGGCTGGGTGATTTCCAGGCGATGCTGGATGCGGAGGGGGGCGACCTGCGGCGGATCATGGCCCGGCTCCGGGACGAGGCGCCCGGCCGAGGCGACCCGTTCGAACTGCTCCCGGGTGGGGCGACCGCCGGGCGGGCAGACGGGGGGAGCCGGTGACGGGATCGATGCCGGGCCCGAACCCGGCGCCGAACCCGGCGCCGAATGCCGGCCCGGACGCCGGTTCGAGCTCCGCGGAGGTGCGCCGCGGCGTGGCCGTCGTTCTCGGCAGCGCCCTCGATGGCCGGATCCCCCGTGATCTCGGCATGCGCCCCCGGACGGTGGAGACCCCTTTCGGCCCCCAGGAACTCCTCGAGGGGACCACCGAGGCGGGACTCCCCGCACACGTGATCTTCCGTCACGGGCTCCCCCACGTCCGCCTCCCCCACCAGGTGAACTTCCGTGCCCAGGCCTGGGCACTCCGGCAGGTGGGGTGCGGCGCCCTGGTGCTGAACAGCTCCGTGGGCGTGCTGGTCGACGGCGTTCCGCTTTTCACCCCGCTTCTCGCCACCGACCTCCTGATGCCCGAAAACCGGCTCCCCGACGGATCTGTCTGCACGCTCTTCACCGATGAGGCCGTCGAGGCCGATCCCGAGGTGCGCGCACTCCAGGGGCACCTCGTGCTCCGCGACGGAATCTTCTCCGGGGCGCTGGCGGCGCAGCTCCGGGGCCTGGCACCCATTCCCCGGGCGCCCGATCCCCTGGTCTTCGTCTACGCCCCCGGCCCCCGCACCAAGACGCCCGCGGAGAACCGCTTCTGGGCCGCCGCCGGCGGGCAGGTGAACTCCATGTCGGTGGGTCCCGAGGCGGTCCTCGCGGCCGAGGCGGGCATCCCGTGCGCGGCGCTGGTGGTGGGGCACAAGCGGTCCGGAGGCACCGGATCCGCGCCGGGGCATGAGGCCCTCGCCCGCTCCCTGGACGAGGCACGTGACGCGACGGAGTCGATTCTGCTCGAGTTCCTCCGCAAGGGCTCGCCGGTGACGTCCGGAAACCTGGTCTACCGGTTCGATTCCCGACCGGGGTAAGGGTTGACCCCGTCACCTTTTGCGGGAGAATGAACAGCCCGGGCCTGCGGCTTCGGCCAGGCCGTCAGGGGGGTGCCGGACGCCGGAAGGGAACACTCCGGTTGCACCGTCATAGGAATACGGACAGGCGGAAGCGAACGACCTGATGCGGAACCGAGGGTGGGTTCCTGCTTCTACCTGCAGACAGGTGTCTCCCTGTTGATGTCGCGCGGGAAGGGTGGAGCCCGATGGTGCCCCCCCCTCTCCGTGCGACCCGTGCTGTTCCCTGTTCCCCGTGTTTCTGCAGACTGCCACCGCGCCCCCGGGCGCCTGACCCACCCCTCGAACG
>REBP01000221.1 GCA_007692665.1 Gemmatimonadales bacterium
GGCGTCGAGATCGTGGACTCCTTCCTGGGCTTCATCTTCAACACCCAGGAAGCCCGGACCCGCGTGCTCGTCGAAGACGGCGAGACCGTGGTCATCGGCGGCCTCACGGTAACCGAGACCTCCGAACTCAGGAGCGGGATTCCCCTGCTGATGAACCTGCCCGTGGTGGGGAGACTTTTCCGACTCACCCGCGAGGAGAAGTCCCAGCGTGACCTGATCATCATGATCACCCCGCAGATCAACCGCCGCTGAGCAGCCAGGAAGGGAACCGTACCATGCGAAACGCATCGAAATCCAGTAGCCGGCTGCGCGCCGGGTTCGTCGCCGCGGGTGTTCTCGCGCTGGGCCTCGCGGCCTGCGACGGGAGCAACGCCTTCGCCCCGGTGGGCGTGGGACCCTCGGTGGTGGAGCTCTTCGCGCCGGAGCAGACCCAGGGCGGCGCCGAGTTCCAGGTGTCGGCCCGGGCCGTGGCCGCCGTCCGCGTCGACTCCATTGTCGTGACGGTGACCGGGGGTGGGCTCGACTACCGGGAGACCCAGACCAACAGCGGCCGCGAGAACGATGTCACGTACACGTTCGACGTGACGGTGCCTTCTGCCGTCTCCGACACCATCGCCACGATTTCGGCGGTTGCGTTCGATGCCCAGGGCAACCAGTCGGTGGTCAAGAGCCGCACGATCCGGCTGGTGGATTCGGCCCCCCCGGCGGTGACGCTGGCGGTCTCGGCGGATTCGGTTTCCCAGGGGGATGTGGTCGGCCTGACCGTGACCTCTTCCGACAACATCGGCGTGGCCAGGACGGGCGTCGAGGTGCGGGGCCCGGCGGGGCAGGTGGTCTTCACCGACTCCGTTTCCGGTTCTCCGACCCAGCAGCCCAGCTTCCAGTGGCAGGTCGGGGACGCCCCGGCGTTCGGGGTCCACACCGTGCGCGCCTTCGCGGTGGACGTGTCCGGCAACCGCGGGACAAGCGAGTCCGTCACGATCCGCGTCGTCTTCGAGGACCGCGACGCGCCCGAGGTGGAGATCCTCCAGCCGGCCTCGCCCTCCTTCGTCGTGACGGCTGGAGATTCGGTTTTCGTGAGGGCCCGGATCCAGGACAACGATGCCATAGAGCTGATCCGGTTCCGTGCGTTTGCGCAGGTCGGAAGTGCAGAACTGGGTACTTTACAGTCGGTAGAGCGGTTCACGCCGCGCACCCTGGAGTTCGGACCGGCTCAGCTCGTAAGCGACACCACGATGTCACGGTACCTGCGGTTCGACCCGGCTTCATTGGTTGGCGATGCGCCACTGGGCGTGAACGAGACGCTCGCCGTCGTTGTCGAGGCGTATGACCGAAGTGGTCTGTTCGGGGCCGACACGATTCTGGTCACGCTGCAGCACGACGTGGTCGCGCCGTCAGTCAGCATCGGACTGCCACCTGCTGAGACGCTGTTTTACGTCGGTGACGATATCCCGGTAGAGTTCACCGTGGCCGACAACCAGGGGCCTGTGCGCTCCGGAGTGAACCGGATCACCATTCAGGTGCAGTCGATCGTCGGAAACGCTGTCACGGGCGACACCACCGTGACCGCGCTTTCGCCTGATGCGAGCTTCACGCTCCAGGACGTGGGAGCCTCGGCACCCATCGTGAACTCCCGCACCTTCGGGTACACGATCCCCGGAGCGACGCGAATCGAGACTCTCGCGGCCGACCGCTTCTTCTTCATCATCGTCACCGCTCGTGACGTTGCCGGAAACGTCGGAGCGGACACCATCCGCGTGCAGAGCCTCGGGACGAGGCCTGTCGATCCTGCAGCCGGCGTGGAACTCATGAGCACCACGGGATCGCCCTTCATCGGGCCCCTGGGGTCCGTGGCGCCGAAGCAGGAACCCCGTCGGAGAAGCATCGGGCTGTAATCCTCGCCTGGTACCTCACCCCCGGTGGGTACGACGCCCGGTCTGGACACGCTCCGGACCGGGCGTCACCTTTGGGGCTCGCCACCACCCGCAGCACCATCCTCCCTCCCGGAACGGCCCAACGTGCTCCGCATCCTTTCCTTTCGTACCGCCGGGGAATCCCACGGCAAGGGGCTCACCGCCCTGCTGGAGGGGATCCCTGCCGGCCTGTCGCTGATCATGGAGCGCGACGTGGACCCGGAACTCGCCCGGCGCCAGCAGGGCTACGGGCGGGGCCGCCGCATGCAGATCGAGTCGGACCGGGCCGACCTGCTCAGCGGCGTCCGCCTGGGCGAGACGCTGGGGTCTCCCCTCTCCATGATCATCTGGAACCGGGACTGGGAGAACTGGACCACGGCCATGAGCCACCTCCCTCCGGATCCGGACGTGAACCCGGGCTCGCTCCGGGCCATGTACCTTCCGCGCCCGGGCCACGCCGACCTGGTGGGCGTCCTCAAGTACGACCGCCACGACACCCGCGACATCCTGGAGCGCGCGTCGGCTCGCGAGACCGCGGCCCGGGTGGCCTGCGGCGCAGTGGCCCGGACGCTGCTGGCCGAGTTCGGGATCCACGTGGGCTCGTACGTCCGTCGCATCGGGCACGTGGAGGCCGCGGACCCCGACGACCTGGCCGACCTCCTCGACGGGGGCATGAACGAGCGCTCCGACGCGTCGCAGGTCCGGACCCTGGACCCTGAGGCCGAGCCCGCCATGGTCGAGGCCATCGATGCCGCCAAGGCAGCCGGCGACACGCTCGGCGGGACCTTCGAGGTCGTCGTGACCGGGCTCCCGGTGGGGCTGGGGAGCCACGTGGCCTGGGACCGGAAGCTCGACGGCCGCCTGGCCGGGGCGGTCATGTCGATCCAGGCCATCAAGGGGGTCGAGATCGGCATGGGGTTCGAGTCCGCCGCGCGCCCCGGATCCCGGGTGCATGATCCCATCGTCCGCGACGACGACCTGGTCCGGTCCGGGGGCTTCGGCCGCACGGGGAACGGCGCCGGGGGCCTCGAGGGCGGGGTGACGACGGGAGCGCCCCTGGTGGTGCGGGGCGCCATGAAACCCATCTCCACGCTGATGAAGCACCGGCTCCCGTCGGTGGACCTCCGCGACGGAAGCGCGGCAGCCGCCGCCACGGAGCGAAGCGACACCTGCGCCGTCCCCGCCGCCGCGGTGGTGGCCGAGGCCATGGTGGCCCTGGTCATGGCCGACGCCTTCCTCGAGAAGTTCGGGGGCGATTCGGTGGCCGAGATCCGCAGGAACTTCGAGGCATGGCTCGCGTACCTGACGGAGCGTTCCTGGGGCGAGCGCCCCATCCCGTGACGCCACCAACGACGCCTCCGCCCGAGGCACCCCGGCGCATCCTCCTTGTCGGGTTCATGGCGGCGGGCAAGTCCGCCGTCGGCCGCGCCCTGGCCCGGGACCTGTTCTGGCGTTTCCTCGACATGGACCGGGAGATCGCCCGCCGGGCGGGACGTTCCATCCAGGCCATCTTCCGGGACGACGGCGAGGACGCCTTCCGCGAGATGGAGAGCCGCATCGGAGACGAACTCCTGGCCCGGGACGGGGTGGTCGTTGCGTCGGGGGGAGGGTGGCCCTGCCGCCCCGGCCGCCTCGACCGAGTGCCACCCGGCACGCTCTCGATCTGGCTCCAGGTGCGGGTGGAGGTCATCGTCGAGCGGGCAATGCGCCGGAAGGGAGCCCGCCCACTCCTCGACGTTCCCGATCCGGAGGCCAGGGTGCGGGAACTCCTGGCCGAACGGGAGCCCTGGTACGAGAAGGCCGACTGGACAGTTTCGGGTGACCACGGTTCGCCGGCCCAGGTGGCCCGGCGCATCGGGGCGCGCCTCCGAGAATCCTATACACGCGGGTAAGCATGGCATCGCAAGGAAATGGACGTAAGCTGGTCATCGTGGAATCACCCACGAAGGCCCGCACCATCGGCAAGTACCTCGGCAAGGACTACGATGTCGTGGCCTCCGTGGGACACGTGCGCGACCTGCCCGTCAAGGAGCTGGGCGTGGACGTCGACCATGGCTTCGAACCGAAGTACGTGACGATCCGGGGAAAGAAGAAGGTCCTGGACGACATGAAGGCCCGGGCGAAGAAGGCCGACACGATCATCCTGGCCACCGACCCGGACCGCGAGGGCGAGGCCATCGCGTGGCACGTGGCGGAGTTCCTGGGGCGGAAGAAGTCCCCGGAGCGCTTCCGCCGCGTGGAGTTCCGCGAGGTCACGAAACGCGCCGTGCAGAAGGCCCTCGAGGAACCGGGCATGCTCGACATGAAGAAGGTCGAGGCGCAGCAGGCGCGGCGCATTCTCGACCGGATCGTGGGCTACCAGGTCTCGAAGGACATCCTCTGGAAGTCCATCTACCCCGGGCTCTCGGCGGGCCGCGTGCAGACCGTGGCCCTCCGCCTGATCTGCGAGCGCGAGGACGAGATCCTGGCCTTCGTCGAGGACGAGTACTGGTCCATCACCGCGCACCTGAAGCGCGACGACCAGCCCTTCGACGCGAAGCTCCACAAGATCGACGGCAAGGCCTTCACGCTGGGCGACGAGGACTCCGCCTCGGACGTGCTGGCCGACGTGAAGGACCTCCCCTTCGAGGCCACCGACGTGAAGCGCCGCGAGCGGCGGAAGAACCCGCCGGCTCCCTTCACGACCTCCACGCTGCAGCAGGAGGCCGCCAAGCGCATGCGCTTTTCGGCCCGCCGGACCATGACCACCGCCCAGCGTCTCTACGAGGGAAAGGACATCCCGGGGCGGGGCACCGTGGGGCTCATCACCTACATGCGGACCGACTCCACCCGGGTCTCGTCCGAAGCCGCCGGCACCGCCCGTGACTGGGTCCGCCGCGAGTTCGGCGAGAAGTACCTGCCGAACGCCCCCCGGCTCTACGGCGGCAAGCAGTCCAAGGGCGCCCAGGAGGCCCACGAGGCCATCCGCCCTGCCGACCCCTCGATCCACCCCGACGAGCTCAAGCGGGCCCCGGGCGTCGAGGCCGCCGAGCACCGCCTCTACGAGCTCATCTGGCTCCGCTTCGTCGCCGGCCAGATGCAGCCCACCGTCTACGACACCACCACGGCGGACTTCAACCTGGGCGGGGTCCGGTCCGGGCGCGAGTACACCTTCCGCGCCACCGGCTCCGTCGTCACGTTCGACGGCTTCACCCGTCTCTACCGCGAGGCCACCGAGAGCGGCGAGCACCGCCGCCTGGACGACCTCGAGCCCCTGCCGAGCCTCGAGAAGGGCACGGTCGCCGACCTCGAATCCATCGAGCCGAAGCAGCACTTCACGCAGCCGCCCCCCCGCTTCTCCGAGGCCAGCCTGGTCAAGGAGATGGAGCGCCTCGGCATCGGGCGCCCCTCCACCTACGCCTCGATCCTCGGCACGATCCAGGACCGGGAGTACGTGGTCCAGGAGGACCGGCGCTTCGCCCCGACCCCGCTGGGCACCACGGTGTCGCGCCTCATGGTCCGGGTCTTCACGGACCTCTTCAATACCGACTTCACCTCGCGCATGGAGGGCGAACTCGACCGGGTCGAGGAGGGCGAGACCGGCTGGGCCGATGTCCTGGCGGACTTCTACCCGGGGTTCCTGGGTCAGCTCGAGCGCGGGCGGCAGTCGGTGGACGCCATCGTCCGCGAGATCTCCGAGGCCGAGGGCGAGGTCTGCGAGAAGTGCGACAGCCCCATGCTGGTCAAGTGGAACAAGCGCGGGCGGTTCCTGGGGTGCTCGGGGTACCCGACGTGCCGGAACACCCAGTCCATCGACACCCCGGGTGAGCTCTCGGAGGATGCGGAGCTGGGCGCGCACCCCGAGTCCGGTCAGCCCGTCTACCTCAAGTCCGGCCCCTACGGGCTCTACGTGCAGCTGGGAGACGCCGGCGAGGACGGCAAGAAGCCCCCCCGGTCGTCCCTCCCCGAGGGCACCACCGCCGAGTCGGTGACGCTGGAGTTCGCGCTCAGGCTCCTCCAGCTTCCCCGCCACCTGGGCGACGATCCGAAGACCGGCAAGCCCATCGAGGCGGGCCTCGGCAGGTACGGCCCCTTCGTGCGCCGGGAACGGACCTACCGGAACGTGAAGACGCTCGAGGAGCTCTTCACCATCGGGCTGCCCCAGGCGCTGGAACTCCTGGCCACCGACCAGGGACCCGCCGTGCTGAAGGAGCTCGGCGACCACCCCGAGTCCGGCGCCGCCGTCGTGATCCGCGACGGCCGCTACGGCCCCTACGTCACCGACGGGAAGCTGAACGCCTCGCTCCCCAAGGGCGCCGAGGTGGACGACATCGACATGGAGACCGCCGTCCAGATGCTGGCGAAGAAGGCCGCGTCGCCGGGGAGGGGCCGGGGGAAGGCGAAGGCGAAGCCCGCCGCGAAGGGGAAGCCCGCCGCAAAGTCGAAGGCGAAGCCCAAGGCCAAGCCCAAGGCGAAACCCACGGCCAAGGCGAAGGCGAAGGATGGCTGACGTCACCGTGGTCGGCGGAGGGCTCGCCGGGTGCGAGGCGGCGCTCCAGCTCGCCGAGCGCGGGCACGACGTGACGCTCATCGAGATGCGGCCGGTACGCGGGACCCCCGCGCACCAGACCGAGCACCTGGGCGAGCTGGTCTGCACGAACTCCTTCAAGAGCGAGGACCCCTCGAACGCCCACGGCGCCCTCAAGGTCGAGATGATCGCCATGGGCTCGCTCCTCCTCGAGGCGGCCCGGTCCACCCAGGTCCCCGCGGGAGCGGCCCTCGCCGTGGACCGGGGCCTCTTTGCCGAGGCCATGACCCGGGCCATGACGTCGCATCCCCGGATCGACCTGCGCCGGGACGAAGTCACCGAGCTGCCCTCCGGCCCCGCCATCGTCGCCACCGGCCCCCTCACCTCCGACGCGCTGTCGGAATCGATCCGGGGCGTCCTCGGGGTCGAGGGGCTCGCCTTCTTCGACGCCATCGCGCCCATCGTGGACCGGGAGTCGCTGGACGAGAGCATCGTCTTCGCGCAGGGGCGCTGGGACCAGGACGCCGACTACCTGAACTGCCCCTTCACGAAGGAGGAGTACGACGCCTTCGTGGCCGCCGTGGCCGAGGCCGACGTGTACGAGGGCGGGCACGACTGGGACCAGGTCCCCTACTTCGAGGGGTGCCTCCCGGTGGAGGTCATGGTGAGCCGGGGCCCCGAGACGCTCCGCTTCGGCCCCATGAAGCCCATCGGCCTCACCGACCCCCGCTCCGGCGACCGCCCCTGGGCCGTGGCGCAGCTTCGCCGCGAGGACCGGGCGGGGCAGATGTGGAACCTGGTGGGGTT
>REBP01000129.1 GCA_007692665.1 Gemmatimonadales bacterium
GTGCCGCTTCGGACCGAGGGACGCGCCATCGGGGCCCTTGTCGCGATTCGATCGGCGGGCCGGCCGTCCTTTGGAGAGGCCGATCGGGACCTGATGCAGGAACTCGCCGACCGTGCGACCATGGCCATCGAGCGGAGTCGACTGCACCAGAGCGAGAGCGATGCGAGGGGCCGGGCCGAACTCCTCTACCGCCTCGCCGCCGGCGTGATCGGCGCGGACCGCCTCGAGCAGCTCTTCGAGACGGCGCTGGACGGTCTCCAGAGCGCGCTGGGCGCGGAGCGTTCGTCGATCCTGTCCACCGACCCGGACGGTGCCATGAGGTTCAGAGCCTGGCGGAATCTTTCCGAGGACTACCGGGCTGCGGTGGAAGGGCTCTCCCCCTGGCTTCCCGATGTCCCGGACCCCGGACCGGTCGTTCTGGAGGATGTGGGGTCGGATCCGAAGCTGGCGGCGCTCATGCCCGACTTCGGCGCCGAGTCCATCGGCACCGTCGCCTTCTTTCCGCTGGTGACCGAACGCCACCTGATCGGGACCTGCGTGGTCTATTTCCGGGAGCCCCGCGAACTGGCCGACCATGAACTGGCCATGGCCCAGGCCATTGCCGACCACGTTGCCGCCGCCGTCGGCCGTTTCGCGGCCATCGCGGAACTCCGCGAGACCGTGCATTTCAACGAGATGTTCACCGGCATGCTGGGCCATGACCTGCGAAATCCGCTGGGGTCGATCATGACCGCCGCCCAGCTCGCGGTCCTTCGGAGTTCCGAAGAACGCCTCACGGTGCCGCTGACCAGGATCCTCCGGGCCGGGGCGCGGATGGCCCGGATGATCGACCAGTTGCTGGACTTCACCCGCGTGCGGGTGGGTGCCGGAATCCCCCTCGACGCGGGCCCCGCGAACGTGGCCTCGATCCTTCGCGAGGTCATCGACGAACTGGACGACGCGCATCCCGAGTGGACCTTTCGTCTCGAGCGAAACGGTGACACGCGGGGCACATGGGACCGCGACCGGCTTTCACAGGTCTTTTCGAACCTGGTCGCCAACGCCGTACAGCACGGGATCCCCGAGCACGGTGCCTCGGTGCGCATCAACGGGACGGCACCCGACCAGGTCACCGTCGAGGTCCACAACCAGGGAACGATCCCGCCCGCCCAGCTTCCCCATGTCTTCGAAGCCATGTCCGGTGGCGAGCGGGCGCGGGCCAGTTCCGCAGGGCTCGGACTCGGGCTCTTCATCAGCCGGCAGATCCTTCTTTCCCACCGGGGCGACATCACGGTGGAATCAACGGATTCGGCCGGCACCACCTTCACCGTCTGCCTTCCGCGACACTACGGGAGGGAAAGGGAGTCCTGAATCCCGATGAGTGTGCTCCTCGTTGACGATGAGCCCGACATTCTCGACACCCTCGAGGATTTCCTCGGGGACGCCGGATACTCGACCTGCAGGGCGCTGAACGGGGCCGTTGCCATGGACTGCATGGCCAGGGAGTTGCCCTGCCTCGTCATTCTCGACCTGAGGATGCCGGTGCTGGATGGGCACGAGGTCATCCTTCGCATGCGCGGCAGCAAACGGCTGGCGAACGTTCCCGTTCTCATTTCCACCTCGGACCCCTCCCGGGCGCCGCGCGGGATCCCGCTGCTGAAGAAGCCCATGGACCTCTCCCGACTCCTCGACGCGGTCCGGACCCATTGTCCCCGGCCCGGTCCGGGGGGTTCCGGGGCCGCGTCGGCCTGACACGGCGGCGGTCGCCTATGCGGGCGAACCTCCGTTGTCGGAACCGGCATCGGACCCGGCATCGGACCCGGCATCGGGGGGCATGGCCCCGGTGCCCGCGGGGGCTGACCGGTTCCGGGCAGAGTCTCTCGCACCTTCGGCGAGGATGCTTTCCAGCCGAACCCGGTCCACCGGCTTCGTGAGATGCGCATCGAAGCCTGCGGCCCGCGCCATCGCCTTGTCGCGGGCGGCTCCCCACCCCGTCATCGCGACGAGCAGGATCTCCCATCCCCACGGCTCCTTCCGGATGCGACGTGCGACCTCGTAGCCGTCGAGCCCGGGCATCCCGATGTCCAGGAGCGCCACGTCGGGACGCAGTTCCCGAATCCTTTCCAGGGCCTCGAGACCGTCGTTCGCGTTTTCGACCTGGTGCCCCTTCATGCGCAGCATAAGCGTGGCGGCCTCGAGCGCGTCGGCGTTGTCGTCTGCGGCAAGGATGCTGAGAACCGGTTGCCCCCGGGGGGGAGATTCATCGACGGGGGGCTCCTGCGGCGAAATTCCAGGGGAGTCTTCGGTGGGAGGAACCGCAGCGCGAAGGTGCACGCGGAACTCGCTCCCCTTCCCCAGCCCCGGACTGCTGGCCTCGATGGTCCCGCCATGAAGCTCGACGACGGCTCTCGCCAGTGACAATCCGATTCCCAGTCCCCCGCTCTTCCGGGTCAGGGGACCCTCGACCTGGCCGAACATGTCGAAGATCCGTGAGAGCTGGTCGGAAGACAGTCCGACTCCCGTGTCGGAGACCCGGATCACGGCTTCGTCGCCCGCCGGCGCCAGCGCCACCCGGACCTGGCCCCCGGGCTCCGTGAACTTGCAGGCGTTCCGGAGCAGGTTGTTGACCACCTGCGAGAGGCGCGCCGGGTCGGCGTCGACCCAGACCGGATCATCGGGCAGATCCAGGGTCATTTCGAGTCCCTCCGTCCTGCACAGCGGACCGGAATCGGCCACGAGGTCCTGGAGGATCTCGCGAGCATCGAGCCGGTGCATTCGCAGCTCGATCTTGCCCGCCGAGATCCGGCTCACGTCCAGCAGGTCGTCGATGAGACGGACGAGCTGCGTACTCTGACGTTCCATGATCTCGCGCATCTGCCGAGACCGCCCGGCATCGTCCTCCATGATCTCCATGACCTGCAGCGCGGACCGGATCGCCGCCATGGGATTGCGGAGTTCGTGCGCGAGCGTCGCGAGAAACTCGTCCTTCCGCCGGTCGGCCTCACGGAGTTCCTCCCTGGCCATGCGGCTCGCGGTGACATCGTGCACCAGGGAGTAGAAGCCGCTGACCCTGCCATCCTCGCCCACTTCCGGGACGTAGTGGGCGTGGACGAACCGGGTCCCCCCGTCCCGGTGCGGCACCTCCGCCTCGAAGTCCACCGTCTCGCCGGCCAGCGCGGCTTCCGCGTTCGGACGCACGCGCGCGAAGGCTTCCTCTCCCAGGATCACCCGCACGTGCTGTCCGAGAAACTCGTCCCTCTCCCGGCCGTACCACTCCATGTAACCCCGGTTCACGAACCGGAAGCAGAGTTCCGCATCCACAAACGAAATGAGGGCCGGCGCGGCGTCCGTGACGAGGCGCATCCGGCGTTCCTCCTCCCGAAGGGCGCGTTCGGTGCGCCTGCGCTCGGTGATGTCCTCGAAGAGCAGGGCGACCCGGTTGTCTTCCGGGTCCCCCACCCGGAACGCCTCCACATCGAACCAGCGTTCCATGGCGGGGGAATGCTCCACGAAGCGCGCCGGCTCGCCGGTCCGGGCAACTTCCCCGTAGATTTCGTACCATTTCGATTCGAGATCGGGCATGAGCTCCCTGGCGGTCCTGCCGACGGCGTCGACGAGCCCCGTCTGTTGCTCGAAGGCCGGGTTGATCTCGATGAACCGGTAGTCCACCGCCCGGCCCTCGTCGTCGAACATCATTTCCACGACGCCGAAGCCCTGGTCGATGGACTCGAAGAGCGTTCGGTACCGTGCCTCCGAGCGACGGATCTCCTGCTTCTGGTGAGCCTGGTCCGAAACGTCGCGGAAGTAGCAGACCACGCCGGGATGGTCTCCGGGAAAGGTGATCCGGTCAATGCGCCAGTCGTAGTGGCTCGTGCCGATGCGGTCCGCACGCGGCACCTCGAGTTCCCTGGTCTCGAAGGATTCGCCGGTCTCCAGGGTGTTTCGGAAGAGCCGCAGCACGTCCCGAGCGGCTTCTTCCCGCCACAGGAGGTGAAGGACCTCGCCGAGGTCCCGACCGACAACGTCACCTCCCGCCCGGTCGAACACCGGCTGCGCCAGGGGATTCACCCGAAGAATGCGAAGATCCGCATCCACCAGGTAGATTCCCATGGGGGCGCGGTCGACAAGGAGTTCGAGCTGCTCGCTGCGTTCCTCGAGGAGCCGCTTGTGCTCGCGGACACTCTCTCTCTCCTGCTCACGGGCGTCGGTCTCCCGGCTTGAGAGCCATGCCGTGAGCACGGCCAGGCCGAGAAGGAAGGTGTAGATGGAAACCATGACGGCTTCGCCGGTCCCCGCCAGGCCGAACGCCATCTTGGGCGGAACGAACATGAAGATGGCGCCGAACCAGCCCAGGAGCACCGCTGCCAGGAAGGGGCCAGGTCGAACCAGGAGAACCAGAACGAGGAGGGCACCCAGCGTGATGGACAGGGGGATCCTCTCCCCCAGCACTCCGCCGAGGAGCCACCGGCCCCCGAGGGCGAATGCCACCAGGCCGAGTGCCAGGGCATACTGCCACACGATGGGCCAGTCGTATGGATTTCCGGTCCGATTCTCCCGGTGCGCTAGACCCATTCGGAACCCTCGTGGTGAAGCCGGCCTGGGGCAGGTGCGCGGAGTAGTTTCCGCGAGCGGAGGAGGCAAGTATCCCGGCACCTCGATCCTTCACCGAGCCGACGGATCCTCCATCATGCAAGTGCCACGCCTCGACCGCACGTCGCTTCGATTGTAACGTGGAGGACCAGGCACTGGAAACAGAGGATACCCAATTGATGCGGTTGAATTGCGCAGGCCCCCGGGATACCCCCGTCGGGAGGTCTCCCGGGAGCCGGGCGGCGGCTCTTCTTCTGTTTCTGTCCATGCTGCTCGCTGCCGGACCCCTCGAAGCGGCGGCACAGGGTGCTCCCGCGGGTGCTGACGGCGACGCGCTCCGTCTTCTCTTCGACGCCCGCGTGCGTCACGAGACGGTGGAGTCCGGCGCCTTCGAGGCGGACGCCCGGGCCCTCACGGCACGGGTCCGCACGGGAATCGAGGCCCGGCTCTTCACGGGGGTCGACCTGCTTGCGGAAGTGGATGCGAACCAGGCTTTCGGGCTGCGTGACTTCAACAGCACGGTCAACGGGCGCACCGAGTATCCGGCGATCGTTGATCCGAACTCGCAGCGGATCAACCGGCTGCACCTCTCCCTTCGATCGGCCGATGGGCGCCACCTCGTGGCAGGGCGTCAGCGGATCATTCATGACGATGCCCGCTTCGTGGGGAATGTGGGCTTTCGGCAGAACGAGCAGACGCTGGACGCGGTTCGTCTCCGCATGCCCCTCCCTGGCCAGACCGCGCTGGACTACGCCTTTGCATGGCAGGCGAACCGGGTCTTCGGCGGCGAATCCCCGCTCGGCACCGAAGACGGGCGGCTTCACATGGGCCACCTCTCCCGGCCGATGCCGGGGGGGACCGTCACAGGATTCGGCTACTGGTTCACCTTCCGGGAGGCACTTTCACGGCAGTCTTCCCGGACGCTCGGCGCCCGCTTCCGTGGATCCCACCTCGTGACCGAGGACCTCCGACTCCACGTCCTTGCTTCTGCGGCAGACCAGCGGGCCCTCGGCGAGGTTCAAGCCGATGTGTCGGTGGGGTATGTACGCGTGGAGGGAGGTGTTGCACATGCAGGCACCGGTCTCTCGACTTCGGTGAACTGGGAGCGGCTGGGCGGAGACGGCGACCGGGGGTTCTCCTTCCCGCTCGCAACGCTGCATGCCTGGCAGGGGTTCACCGACGTCTTCCTCGCCACGCCTCCCGACGGCCTTCACGACCTGCGGCTGGAGGCGGCATGGGATGGGTCAATACCCGGGGGTGGCGTTCCAGCGCGGGTGGCAGTCCGGAGGCACGCGTTCAGGTCGCTTCACGCTGCACCGGGATCGCTGGGCGGAGAGTGGAACCTGGAGGTTCGCGTCGTTCCCCGATCGGGCCTGACCGTGCTGGCCAGGATCGCGGACTACACGACCGAGACCCCGGAGACCCCCGCGCCCTGGGGAAGTGACGTGCGGAAGTTCTGGCTTTCGGTGGAGTACGCCCGCCCGTGACCCGGCACGAGCCGAATCCCGTGGCTTCGGGAGACGATGCGGCAACCCGGGTCCTGCTGGCCGTGGATGCCGGCCTCCGCGCAGGGATCGCGGTGTATGGTCCGAGCGGGCGACTCCTGAAGTATCGCTCGACGAACTTCGGTTCCCCCCGCCGGCTGAGGTCCGGGGTCTACCAGGTCATGAGCGACCTGGAGCAGATCGGGCAGGTCGTCGTGGAGGGAGGCGGAAACATCGCGGATCCATGGATGCGCGAGGCGGACCGTCGGGGGCTCCCCGTCCTCCAGGTGCACGCTGGCATCTGGAGGGAACGCCTTCTCCTGCCGCGGGACCGACGGACCGGAGCCGCGGCGAAGCTCCAGGCGGACGATCTGGCCCGTCAGGTCATCGCCTGGGCGGGGGCCCCCCGCCCCACTTCGCTTCGTCACGACGCCGCCGAGGCGATCCTCGTCGGACTGTGGGGCGTGCTGGAGGTGGGATGGCTCCCGTCCCTGCCCGCGGAACTGCGGCCGGGGTAATCGAGGGCGGGGTAATCGAGGGAAGGTCCGGGCGAGGCCGGGGCGCGGGGGCGCAGCGTTGCAGGGGCCACAACGTCGCTGTACAGGTTGCACGCCCCGGCCCTCGCCCGGGGGCTCAGGTGTGCTGGCCGGAGTGGATTCCCTCGAAGATCTCCTCGAGCATCTTGTCCACGAAGGCGTCCAGGTCATCGGGGGACCGGCTTGTCACCAGCCCCTGGTCGACCACGACCTCCTCGTCGACCCAGTTCGCGCCCGCGTTCTCCATGTCCGTGCGGATCGATGCCCAGGAGGTCAGGTCCCTTCCGCGGGCCACGTCGGCCTCGGCGAGCAGCCATGGCCCATGACAGATGGCGGCCACCGGCTTTCCCGCCTCGAAGAAGGCCCGAACGAAGTCCACGGCGTCCGAATCCATCCTGAGCTTGTCGGGATTGATGACCCCGCCGGGGAGAACGAGGGCATCGAAATCGCCGGCAGAAACGTCGGACACGACCGCGTCCACCTTGACCGACTCGCCCCAGTCTCCATCCGCCCATCCCCGGATCTGGTCGCTCGAGGAGGAGAGGGAAATCACCTTCACCGTCGCGTCCGCTTCCCTGAGCGCTTCCATGGGCTGGAGCAATTCGGATTCCTCGAAACCGTGCGTCGAAAGGATGGCGACGGTGCGTCCTGAAAGATCGTAACGGGCGGATGCCATGACACTTCCTCCTGATTGGGGTCTTTTCCGGTCGTTCGCTCGCCCTTCATTGCAAGGCTCGTTCCGTCGGGGAGCTCCCGGGCCGGACCCTGACAGGATCGGCCTGTCCGCTAGATTATCTTCATGGCAGATTCCCAGCAGGGCCCGGAAAACGGCAGAGATGACACGCGAGACGACACGCGAGACGACACGCGAGACCACGCTCGAGAAGCGGTTCGGGACGAGCCTCTCCAGGGCGATGAGGATGCCCGGCCCTCGTCCCCCTCGGGGGAGGCCCTTGCGGAGCAGATTCGCGCTGCCGCCGACCTCCTCGAGCGGATCGCCGGGGACCGTCGACTGCTGTCCCATGCCTGCAAGGCCGAACAGCGGCGCCTCGTTCACGCCGCAGGGGAGGTCTGGACCCCCGACCCGGCCCAGCGCCGCGCTCTCACGAAGGCCCTTGCAAAGAAGCGCGGTGCCGAAGCCCGTGATGCGGAGGAGGCGGCCCGGAACCGGACGGGGATCCGGGAGCTTCGGCGAAGGCCGACGTTCACCACCCCGAACATCTACCCGCCTGTGGCGCCGGGAGAGACCGCCCCGGCCCTGATGGTCGCATCCACCCCCGCACCGGGTTCGGGGAGCACGACCGACGGCGAGACGGACGGAGCCGCGGCCCGGCAGCACTGCTACGTCTGCAAGAGCCCGTTCACCGACCTCCACCATTTCTATGACCAGCTCTGCCCTCCCTGCGCGGACCTGAACTACCGCAAGCGTGGAGAGCTTGCGGACCTGTCCGGGAGGGTCGCGCTCCTGACCGGGGGCCGCGTCAAGATCGGATACCAGGCCGGCATCAAGCTCCTCAGGTGCGGCGCCGAACTCATCGTGACGACGCGGTTTCCCAGGGATGCGGCGGACCGCTACGCGCGGGAGAAGGACTTCCCGGAGTGGGCGGATCGTCTCCGGATCCATGGACTCGACCTGCGGCACACTCCGGGCGTCGAGGCCTTCTGTGCCGAGATCCTCGCGACGACGGATCGTCTCGACTTCATCGTGAACAACGCGTGCCAGACGGTGCGGAGACCCCCGGAGTTCTATGCCCACATGATCGAGCGCGAAATGGCGCCCCTCGACGCGCTCCCCCCCGAGGCCCGGGCCCTGCTGGGCGGGTACGCAGGCGGGAGGGACGCCGGCCTGCTGGCCGCCGGGGCCGCCGGGGTCGCCGGGAAAGGGTCCGACGCCCCGGCCATGTCCCCTTCTGCGGCCATGTCCCAGGTCCCCCTCGTCCCCGGGGACGAAGCGGGGCCCCACTCGATCTTTCCCAGCGGCGCCCTCGACCAGGACCTCCAGCAGATCGACCTGAGGGAAACGAACTCCTGGCGGATGCTCATGGCCGACGTTCCCACCGTCGAGCTGCTCGAGGTGCACCTGGTCAATGCCGTGGCGCCCTTCGTCCTGAACGCCCGGCTCAAGCCCCTCATGCTGCGCACGGAGAATCGGGACAAGCACATCGTCAACGTGTCCGCCGTGGAGGGCCAGTTCTACAGGAACGCCAAGACGACCCGGCATCCCCACACGAACATGGCCAAGGCCGCCCTGAACATGATGACGCGCACGGCGGCCACCGACTACCAGAACGACGGCATCCACATGAACGCCGTGGACACCGGCTGGGTGACCGACGAGGATCCGGAGGCCATCGCCGCCCGGAAGACCGAGATCCACCGGTTCCATCCGCCCCTGGACATCGTGGACGGCGCGGCGCGCATCGTCGACCCCATCATCGACGGAATCAACACCGGGAACCATGTGTGGGGCCTGTTCCTCAAGGACTACCGGCCCACCGACTGGTAACGCACGAAGGGTCCCCCCGGACAGGACCGACCTGTCCGGGAGAACCCTTCGAATCTGCTGGCTTTTCCAGGGCGCCGTCGGGTTCACCGCCGCCGCCGTGAAGATACGCCCGTCAGCCTCCGCTTCCGGAGCTGACGGGATCAAGGTGCAGCGTGGACGACCCCACCATGGGGGCTGCCATGGAGGCCGGGACATCCTTCAGCAGGACGGGCGGCTCCACCGGGGGCGTCGGCGGCGTGAAACCCAGGAGGTGCAGGGCGTACGCCACGACATTGGGGGCATAGATTTTCGCGAACGGGGTGTGTACGTCGATGTAGAAGTCCAGCGGAATGGAGCTGTAGACGACATGCCCGGCTCCCAGCGGATACGAGAAGGTCACGGCCTCCGCGGGGCGGATCGTGGAAAGGATGCTTCGGGCACCGGCGGGCAGCGACGCAAGATCCGCCCATCCGTGGTAGGAACTGCCCTGGTCACCGGCAATGGTCTCGGGGAGAATCCCACCGGGCCCGGTGGTCACGACCGTTCCCCCGTCAAGCACATTGATGACGACCCTCGGGTCGCGCATGAAGTCGATCTTCGCCGCACCCGGAATGTAGCCTGCTGCGCCGCCGACATGGCGATCGTGGAAGACAAGGACGCCACCGCCTCTTACGAAGGCTTCAATGTCTGCGGAGTACTGGGTGAAGTTCGTGGAGACCTCAAAGTTGTTCGGATTGTCCACGAAGAGCACACGGATTTCGGCGGTTGCGGCGCTCGACAGCGATGTCAGGTGAACCGGCACCCCACCCGCGATCTCGATCGGCCAGACCTGGGAATGGCTGCCCTGGCCGAACGAGGTACGGAAGTAGCCTACCGTCGGCGGCCTGGAGCGGACATGAACGTCCGCGCGAGCCTGGAGCGACCCGTGCCGGGCGGTCACTGTCCCGTGGCCGACGGATCTTCCGGTCACCATCCCCGAACCGGAGACCTCGAGAAGCGACCCGTTACTCGAGCTCCAGGCCAGGTCGACTGCCTCCACCGGGTATCCGGCCCCGTCGAGGGCGCGCGCCTCGAACTGATGGGGCTCGCCAAGCTCGATGCTCGCGAAGGATTCGACGAACACGATCTCCATGGGGACCTGGGCCACCTGCACCGGCAGCGTGGCCGACACGCCACCGACCGAGGCCGTGATCTGGGCAGAGCCGTTCCTCCAGGCCTGTGCGAAACCGTCCTGGGACACACCGACCACGCTGTCCGGCGATGCCGACCAGGTCACCCGGATATCGGGTCGGGCCTGGCCACGAATGTCGCGGACCGTCGCCATGATGGTCGTGCCCGAACGCAGGCTCGAAAACGTCAGCGCCCCGGGTGCGAGCTCGATGCTCTCCACCACGTTCCGGACCTCGATCTCGTGCACGATGACATGGCTTCCCGAAGCGAGGACGACCTTGCCGGCTCCTGCGCTCAACCCGGTCATGTTCCCGGACGGGGTGATGTGGATGAGTCCCGGCGTGAGGGTGCCCCAGGCGGGCGAATGCGCCCCGGAACCCTGGGGAGACGAAGCCAGCTGCACGCTCTCCCCGATCCCGAGGCGGGCGGGGGGGGACTGCAGGGCAACGGCCGACCTGGCGAAGTCGTCGAGGGTTCCTCTCCGGAACTCAACGGACACCGTGTTCGTCTGTCCGGAAGTGAGCGACACCCCCGTTGCCACGGCTGACCAGAGATGCACCTCGGACGCGTCGAGGCGGCGGAGGATCTCCACCTCCACCCTGGCGTTGGACACCGATGCTTCGTCCAGGTCGATGCCGTACGGTCCGAAGGAGCGGTTCGGATCTTCGGAAAAGGCACCCGTGGAGGTCATCAGGGTTTCGCCCCCGGCGTCCAGAACCCGAACGCGAATGGTATTGGCCTCCACGGGGTCGAGCGTTCCGGACGCATGCGTGCTCGCCTGGATCATCACCGTGGCGGGGGCCGGCGTCGGAGCGATCGATACGGGCTCAACACCCGAATCGTCGCACGCTGCAGTACCCAGGAGGAGGAGCATCGCGGTTCCGGCAAGAGCGGAAAAGCCGGTCCGGCGTCGGGTCGAGGGGAGAGGAGGGATGGCGTGGAGAAAGCTCAAACGACGTTCTGCGAAGGGGTTGGCCATAGCTCGATGGATCAGGGAGGAGAGAAAGCGAGCCGTGATGTAGCGGTCATCCCGTCAGACACGGCTCCAGATGTACCTCCCCGGGTGGCAAGATCGGAACCGTGCGAAAGCCACTTTGTGGTCGCTTCCACGTGCCCGTCCGCTCAGTCGACCGTTCCCGCCTCGCGCGTGGCCACGCCGGAGTCCCCCAGGACCCGGGTGATGACTTCCAGGGTGTGGTCGGCGTAGGTCCTCCCATCCGGGAGGCGGTTCCCGTCGTCGAAGTAGCTCCGTGGCATGCGGTGCTCCATGGGTCCCACGGCGATCTCGTCCACCCTTCCCTCCTCTCGGGCCCGGTTCCACGGAGAGGCCACCGACATGTGCCATCGGCCAGGAAAGAGAAGCCCTCCCCACCGCTGCACGCGGTCCCGCGTACCGTAGAGGTGCCAGAGGTGGCGGACCCGCAGAAGCCCGGGGTCGGCCGTCATGATGCCCCCCACCGAGACGATCTGGACGGGGGTGCCCAGGGCCTTGGCAAGGAAGGGTGTGGCCCCGAGAGAGATCTGAGCCCCACCGCTCCACCCGAGGAGCGTGATGGGCACCCTGCTCCCGGGGGTGTGACCCGCCCGCCGGAGACCTGCGAGGATTTCCTCCGCGGCGCCGAAGTTGAAGATCGGACCGTAGCGCTGGTCCGCCGAGACCCCGACCTGGAACATGTTCCGGAGGTGAATGAGCAGGCCGACCACCGCCCGCGGCCGACGCAGACGCAGTCGCTCGAGCCGTCGCCAGAACCATGCGAAGAGGCGACCGCTGTTCAGCCCCGTATTTGACACGGAGTAGGGGAATACGTCCCGGACGATCCGGGTTCCCGGAAGTGTCTCCTGGAGCCGATCCAGGAACCGGTTCTCCTCGTCGGCGATGGAGTCTCCCGAGATCGCCGCGATGCCGGAGAGGTAGACGAGGTAATGCGTGACCTCGGGATCCGGCCCACCGGGAGCCGGCGCCGGGAGTTCGCGCCGCCCTCCGCGCCACCCGGCCCACCATCCGAGCGCTTCGAGGGGGGCAAGGGCACTGCTCACCAGTAGAAATGCCGCGAAGGCCAGCAGGGCGAGCCCGATCATGGCCGGGACCTCCAGGACCCGCGCCCGGGGGCGTCCTCCGTCGCGTCCAGAGCCACGGCGAGGATGTCGCTCGCCGACGCATGCGTCGTCGGCCCCACGACCCGGTTCCAGAGCACGTTCCTGAGGCGGACGACCGGCCTCCCCACCGTGCGTGCCGCGAGCAGAACCAGGACCCATCCCACGCCGACGCATGCGGTGGCGGCCAGGAAGTGGACCTCGAAGGAGAACGCCACCACCTGCACCATGATCAGGAGGCTCCAGACCCAGAGAATCCTGGCGATGGCCGGACCGAAGTAGGGGGCCAGCACGAGGAACCCGAAGAGGAACGGAGCCGCCCCAAGTCCCACCAGGTGGATCGTGGATTCGAGGGTGACATCGGCGCCGAATCCCTCCACACCGATCCACCAGATGACCAGGGCCCAGAACCCCAGCGTGAGGGCGAAGATGACGCCGTTCAGGAGCAGGCTCAGGAGAAAGCGGCCTCGCGGCACCTGGTTCAGGAAGAGCACGACGCTCTCGCCGGCGAGGAGCGAGGCTCCGCCCAGGATCGCCACCGCCGCCGTGACCCTGCGCGTCGCTCCCCCTGCCTCCACGACCTGGAGAACATCCGGTCTCATCGAGAGAGAGAGCTGGATCGCGTCGAGGAGCTGGGCGAGGAAGGAGATCATGGTGTGGAGCATGGAGCGGGGGTGATGTGCTGACAACCCCCGAGGGTCGGGCCCCCGGGTTTGCCGGTTCCCCGGGACGCCCCTAGCTTGGCCGGGTCGCCCCACCTTCCCTCGTCCGGAGCTTTCCCATGTCCAGTCTCCATGCCCGCCTTGCCGGCCTCCTGGTCCTCGCCGCCGCCTTCGCCCTGCAACCGGCCCCGGCCGCAGCCCAGGCCCTCACGTACGAGGAGGCGCGCACGGCCATGGACGCCGCCGAGGCCGAGGCCAGGGCGAACGACTGGAACCTCACCATCGTGATCTCCGACGCCGAGGGGGTTCCCCTCTATCTCCGCCGGTTCGGCGGTGCCCAGCCCCGCTCCTACCAGATTGCCACGAACAAGATCAGCACGGCCCTGACCTCCGGGATGAGCACGGCGGAGTACGCGGCGGCGGTGCGGGACGGGCAGATCGAGGCCATCGAGGGTGCCTTCACCTTCGAGGGCGGGTACCTGATCCGCCGGAACGGGGAAATCATCGGGGCCATGTCGGCCAGCGGGGCACGGGGTTCGGAGGATGCGCAGGTGGTACGGGCCGGGCTGGCGGCCATCGGTCTCGAGCCCTGACGCACGCCTCGGGCCCGCCCGCCATGCCGCGACCGCCCGAGTTCACCGCCCGCGAACTGGCCCGACTGCGCATGCAGGCGCTGGGGCTGGCCGGCGATTCGGTCACGAGTCGCACGGTGGAAGGGGTCGTGAAACATCACCTGGCCATGCAGGCGCAGGACTTCCGGGCTTCGCGCTGGGCCATCGGTTCGCGGCTGCCGGGGAGCAGGGAGGCCGACGTCGTGGCCGCCTACGACCGGGGTGAAGTCGTACGGTCCTGGCCCATGCGCGGAACCGTGCACGCGGTTCCGGCCGGGGACCTCCCCTGGATGCTGGAGCTCATGGGCCCCCGCGCCCTTGCCGGTGTGAAACGCAGGTGGGAGAACCTCGGCATCGACGAGGCCATGCTCGAGCGCGCCCGCGAGGTGGCCGTCGGCCTGCTCGCGGGCGGGCGCCGGGCCACCCGCGCCGAGTTCACGCAGGCCCTCACCGATGCGGGCCTCGACATGACCGGCCAGCGCGCCTACCACGCGGTCTGGTACCTGTCCCAGACCGGCACCCTCGTCCAGGGCCCGGTGAGGAACGGTGACCATGAACTCGTGCTCCTCGACGAGTGGATCCCGGACCCTCGCAGGCTGGACCGCGACGAGGCGCTTGCCGAACTGGGTCGCCGCTACCTGGAGGCGCGCGGGCCGGCGACCGTCGATGACCTCGCGCACTGGACCGGGCTCACGAAGGGCGACTGCAGGAAGGCCTTCGAGGCGAACGCCGACACGCTCCTCGAGGTCCGGGGGCCGGGCGGGCCGTTCCTGATCCCCGCGGCGCACCTCCAGAGGCATGATCCGCGAAGCCCCGCCGTGGACCGTTCGGTGCTCGCACTCGCCGCGTTCGACGAGCATCTGCTGGGCTACCGGGTCCGGGACTGCGTGCTGGACCCGGGCCACGCGACCCGGGTCGATCCAGGGCGGAACGGGGTCTTCCGCTGGACCCTCGTCGTGGGGGGGCGCGTGGCCGGGACGTGGAAGCGGACGCGTCGAGCCCACTACACCCTGGTCGAGATCGAGCCGTTCGACCCGGTACCGGCGCGGAGACGTCCCGCAGTCCGGAAGGCCCTCGAGGCCTGGGCGGCGTTCGCCGGAATGACGATCCGGATCCGGTGGCCTGACGCCCCCTGACCTTGCGAACCCTCCCGCCGGGAACCCGGACCGACGCTCGGGTCCTGCCTCAGCCCCCCAGTGCGGCGGCGAGCCGGCGGGCCAGGTCCGCGACCCGGCTCCGCTGACCGGCCAGGTCCTCGGCAACGCGGATGTCCAGCCCCCTCAACTCCTCGCGCAGGGCTTCCACCTCGTCTGCCGCCGCACCGATCGCGTCCGGGTCCACCCGGTCCAGCGCCGCCGCTGCCTCGTCCAGGCGCTGGTTTGCGGTCCCGAAGTTCCGGGCATCCACGTCCAGCATCGTGCGGTAGAGAAGAGTCAGCGACCGGTTGGCCTCCAGGCGCGCCTCCAGCTCGCCGACCCGGGCTTCGCTTGCCTCGGCCCGGGTCTCCGCCTGGCCCGAGCGTTCCCTGAGGTCGGCAACGGGGCGGTTGCCGAGCGAATAGCCGACGCCCAGAAGGATGAGCACGATCACCAGGGCAGCGGCTCCCCAGATCGCCGATCGCGGCATGCCGGAGGAGGTGCGGGTCGGAGTCTCGGGGCTCATGTCAGCGTCCTCCCAAAAGGGGTTCAACACGATCACGGTACGGCGGGACAGAGGAAGGATACCCTCCACCGGGGACCGGAGAAAGAGCCTTCTGCCCGCAGGCGCTCCGGTTCCCCGATGTCGAATCGCTTGATGCGCTCCGTGCCCGAGGCTACTCTCATCCCGTCAGGCTCATGACCGGAAACCCGTCTGCGGCTCCATCTGCCGCGACTCGGCCCCGCCCCTACCCCGCTCCCTGGAGGTTTCATGCCCAAACTCCCCGCTCGGTTCGGCCTTCTTCCTGCCCTCCTTCTCGTCGCCCTCCCTGCCTGCGGAACGTCGGAGGAGGCGGGCACGGCGGACGCCGCCACCGCCGACACGATGGTCCAGGTCACCCCTGCCGCCGCCGTGACCGGTGACATGGAATGCTTCGTCCGGGGTGCCACGCTGGCCGAGGCGGCGAACCGCGCCAGCCCCATCGGGCAGACCGCCTTCACCCTCGACGGAGAACAGGGGCTGTTCTGCTACGGTCGCCCTTCCGCCAGCGACCGGGTCGTCATGGGGGAACTCGTACCCTATGGCGCTCCCTGGCGTCTCGGCGCGAATGAGGCCACCGCAATCCATCTTCCCGTCGACGCAACCGTGGGTGGGGTCGAGGTGGATGCCGGCTCCTACTCGCTCTACGTGGTCCCGACCGAGTCCGAGTGGACCTTCCACATCAACCGCCAGGTCGAGCGCTGGGGGATTCCCATCGACGCCGACGTGATGGCCGACGACGTGGGGACCTTCACGCGGCCGGTAGCGGAGACCGACGCCATGGTGGAAACCCTCAGCGTGACGTGGGAGGCGCGCGGCGCCAGCATGGGGCATCTCGTGCTGGAATGGGAAAACACGCGCATCGAGGTTCCCGTCGAGGCCCGGAGCTCGGGCATGTAGGCCTGCCGTTCTCCAGGCCCCGGAGGTGCAGGCGGCCCGGCTCCCCGGTTCAAGGGGCCGGGCCGTTCTGCCTGCCGCATCGCCGCCGAAGCCGACGCACGCCTCCTGAACCGGAAGCACTCAGCGCTCATGGATCTTCGACAGATCTGGATTCTCTATCGCCACGAGGTACGTTCGGCGCTCCGGGACCGGAGCATCGTGGTCATGAGCATCGTGATTCCGCTGGTGATGTACCCCCTCCTTCTCTGGGGCACCTTCGCGGCCATGAATTTCGTGGAGGGGCAGGCCGAGCGACTCACGTCCCGCATCGCCGTCCAGGATGCCCCCCCTGCCCACCGCGACTGGATCGACTCCCTTTCCGGCATGGGAGGGGTTTCGGTCAGCGAATGGATGGACGACGAGGCCAGTGCCAGGGAGTCCGTTGCGCGGGGACGGATGGACGCCTTCGTCCGCTTCGAGAGCCCGCCTGCCGAAGGGGCCGGGCTGGAGCAGAACTTTCAGCTCCGCGTGCTTTACTCCGCCGCGAGAGACCGCAGCGAGCGAGCCCGATCCCAGGTGGAGGAGGCGCTGGTCCTCTACCGGGGGGCCTGGATCGAGGGCGCTCGCGAGGATCTGGGGATCTCCGACCCTGAATGGTCCGGTTTCGCCGTGGTTCAGGAGGACCTCGCCACGCCCGAGGAGGCCACCAGGTTCCTCCTGGCCCTGATGGTGCCCATGCTGACCCTGATCATGGTGGCCCTGGCATCGTTCTATCCCGCCATCGACGCCACCGCGGGAGAACGGGAACGGGCAACGTGGGAGACCCTCATGACGGTATCTGCGTCCCGGGGCAGCATCGCGGCGGCCAAGTATCTCCATGTCGCCACCTTCGGGGCCATGGGAGGGCTCCTGAACGTGGGAGCCCTCGTGCTCTCGCTCCGCTGGATCCTTGCGCCGGTGGCGGGTCCGGAGGGTGTCGGCGGCGGCGGTCTTCCCCTCTCGACGATCCCCATCATCGCCGTCGGGACCGTTCTCCTGGGTCTGTTCGTGGCTGCCGGGATGCTGGTCTTCGCCATCTTTGCCCGGAACTTCAAGGAGGGACAGGCCGCGATCACGCCCTTCTACATGGTCACCATCCTTCCCGCCATCTTCCTGCAGTCCCCCGACATCGAGCTCACGAATCGCCTCGCTCTCGTGCCCGTGATCAACCTGGTTCTTCTTCTCCGGAGTGCCATCGGGGGGAGCCTCGCCCTCGGGCCGGGACTGCTGACCCTGGCCTCCATGGCGGTCACGGTGGTGCTCGCCGTGACCTTCGCCCAGTGGGTCATGCGGAGGGAGGACGTGCTTCTCGGCTCCGCGGGCGCGGGCCTCTGGGAGTTTCTCCGCTCGCATTTCCTCCGTCGCAAAGGCAAGGCATGAACCGGGAACCCGTTCGGACCCAGGCCCTCACGAAGGTCTTCTACGACGAGAGCCGCGGGCAGGTCAGGGCGGCCGACGAGGTGACGCTGTCCTGTTCCGAGGGGGAGATTCTCGGTCTCCTCGGGGCAAACGGTGCCGGGAAGACGACGACGCTGCGCATGCTCTCCACGGTCCTTCGGCCGAGCTCCGGAAAGGCATGGATCATGGGCCACGAGGTCAGGGACGCCCCCGAGGAGGTTCGCGCGAACCTGGGGTTCTACTCCGCCTCCACCGCCCTCTACCCCAAGATCACCCCACGCGAAACCCTCCGGTTCTTTGCGACGGTGAACCGGTATCCGGCCGACCGGGTGGCTGGCCGGGTGGATCACCTCATCGAGCGGTTCGGTCTCGGGGACTACGCGGACACCCGCGTGGAGAAGCTGTCGAGCGGCATGAAGCAGAAGGTCTCCATTGCGCGCACCGTGGCCCACGACCCGCCGGTGCTGATCTTTGACGAGCCGACGGTGGCGCTGGACGTGCTGAACGCAATCGAACTGCGGGAGATCATCGCGGACCTCCGGGGCGAAGGGAAAGCGATCCTCTTCTCCACCCACATCATGAGCGAGGCGGAGAAGCTGTGTGACCGCATCGCCGTGATCCACGGGGGTCGGATCCTGGCGACGGGTACGCTGGACGAACTCAGGGAGACGACGGGCCTTCACTACCTGGAGGACATCTTCGTGAGGTTTGCCGGGGCAAGGAATGCCGGAAGTGCGGAACGGGAGAACGCGGGGTGAGACTGACCCGCCCGATCCGGGCCGTGTTCGGGCTCGAGATCCGCACACTCCTCAGGGACCGCCGCACCCTCTTCATGGCGGTCATCTTCCCGATCCTGCTCCTCCCGGTCTTTCTCTTCGGTTCGGCCTGGGTGGAGGACCGGCAGGCCCAGCGGGACGGGGCGCGAACCTTTCGGATTGCGCTGGTCGGGAGCGAGGCGGCGTTCGCGGAAACGCTTCTGGCCGACCTGCTCCGCTCCGAGGCGGCGGTGCCCGGCACGGCGGCCGGGGAGGAGGCCGAACCCGTGCCCCGTGAGGAACCGGTCCGGTTCCGCCTCCGGGTCACGCACGATGCCGGTGAGGCGCTGGACGCCGGCGAGGTTGACCTCTATGTCGAGGCGCTGACCCCGGCAGAGTGGCAGGCCCTTCGGGCCACGGAAGACGTCGAGCGCAGGGAACCGAGCCCGGAGGCCGATGGGACCCCGGTTCTCCGCATCCACTTCAACTCCAGCCGCTCCGCATCCAGGGTCGGGGCCCAGACGCTGCGCCGGCACCTGTCGGAGGTCCGGGAGATCCGCCGGGACTCCCTCCTGGCAGAAACGGGATTTCCCGTCCCCCGTGACCAGGTGGCAGGGGTCGAGGCCGTGAACGTGGCGACCGACGACGAGGTCGAGGGCGCCATGCTGGGCCGCTACCTCACGCTGATCCTGCTCGGACTGATGATCCTGGGAGGCTCGAGCGTGTCCATCGACACGCTGGCGGGCGAGAAGGAGCGCGGCACGCTGGCCACGCTGCTGACGTCGGCGGCCACGCGGGAAGAGATCGTGACGGGCAAGCTGCTGGCCGTCATGGCCGTGGCCTTCGCCATCGCCCTGGTTCAGGTCCTGAACCTGTGGATCTTCCTGGGCCTGGGAATCATCGAGCCGCCGGCGGGCCTTGCCGTCCATGTCACGCCTGCTCGCGCGGTGGGGCTCCTGGCGCTCTACGCGCCGGTCATCGCCCTGACCGCCGGGGTCCTGCTCCTCTCCTCCGCCTATGCGAACAGCTACAAGGAGGCCCAGCTCTACCTCACGCCTGTCCTTCTCGGCCTTCTCGCCCCCGCGCTCGCACCCATGCTTCCCGCCGTGTCCCTCCCATCGGCGATCATGTTCGTGCCGATCGCGAACCTGAGCGTGGCCGTCCGGGACCTCCTCGCGGGGGACGTGCACGGGCCTTCCCTCCTGGTGTCCTGGGCCATCACCGCCCTGGCAGCCGGCTGGGTCACCTCCCGCTCCGTACGCGCCCTCCACGACGAGGCGGTGATCACCGGCGACACGACCCGGGAAGAGTTCCTCGGTGGGCCGGCGCTCTTCCGGAAGCGGGTGCTTCGGTGGTTCATGGTGTTCTGGGCCGTCAAGCTGCTTCTTGATCTGAACGTGCAGTTCGCCGACATCCGGCTCACGGTGCTCTTCAGCGTGGGGTTCCTCTTCCTGGCCTTTCCCCTCTTCGTGATCCGGCACTTCAGGCTGGACCCCGTCCAGGCGCTGGCGCTGCGAAGGCCCCGGGCCGGGGTGTGGGTCGGCGTGATGCTCGGAGTGCCTGCAGGTCTTGTGGCGGCCCAGACCGTCTTCCGTCTCATGGATTTCGTGATCCCCGTCCCGCAGGAACTCCTCGAGAATTTCGGACAGGCCCTGATGCCGGAGAATGTGCCGACCTGGCAGCTGGTCCTGCTCATCGCGCTCGTGCCGGGGATCACCGAGGAACTGACCTTCAGGGGGGTGCTGCTCCACGGGCTCAGGCGACGCTTCGGCCCCTGGGGCCTGGCCCTCGTGGTGGGCGGGATCTTCGGGTTCTTTCATTTCCAGATCTTCCGCATTCCCGCCACGGCTGCGCTCGGCGTCGTCCTGACCCTCGTGACGATCCATTCGGGGTCCATCTTTCCTGCCATCGTGTGGCACACGCTGAACAACGGGCTCGCGGTCTTCCTTTCGAACCGTGGATGGGAGTCGCACCTCGAGTCCTGGTGGCTCGGGTTGGGAAGCTTCGTGCTTCTCGCGGTCTCGATCCTGATCATTCGCCGCTTCGGGACCCCCTACCCGGACGTTGGAGGAGGGGCGAGGGGGGGAGAGGCGGGCCCGGAGCCGTGATCCCGTCCCCGTGGTCGAGGAAGGTGGCGTGGGTCATCGATCCGGGAGGTTCCGGGGGGTGCGCGGCAACGCCGGTGGCCCCGGATCTCGTCCCGCTCCTTGCCTTTCCACGGTCGGGGGCGTTCTACTTCGTCCTCGCGTGGCCCACCGGCGAGGCCCCCCGGAGTCTCCGTGGTGCAGATCGCCCCCGGTCGTCCCGAAACGTCGAGCGATGGAACCGATGCTGAACCGCGAGAGCACTGGCCTGATCAGGCATTTCTTTCGGGCCTACCCCCGGCGCAGCGCCCTGATCATCGGGCTGTTGATCCTGTCCGGCTTCTCGGAAGGAATCGGGATCGTGACCCTGCTGCCGCTGCTGGAGGTCGCGGTGGAGGAGTCGGGGTCCGACGCCGGCGACTCCCAGATCATGACCGTTGCCACGGACGTGCTGGGCCGCGTGGGTCTCGAGCCCACGCTCGGGGTGCTCCTGGGTCTCGTGGTCGCGGGCATGCTCCTCAAGGGGGTCTTTCACTGGTTCGCATTCCGGCAGGTGGGCTACACGGTGGCCAACGTCGCCACCGACCTTCGGCTCATGCTGATACGAGCCCTTCTCCAGGCCGGCTGGGGTTACTTCCTGAGTCAGCGTGCCGGTCACCTGTCGAACGCCATCGGCAACGAAGCCCACCGCGCGTCCAACGCGTATTCGAATGCCTGCTCGCTGATGGCGGGCATCATCCACGTCCTGGTCTACTTCACGATCGCGGTCCTCGTGTCACCCTCGGTCGCGCTGGTGGCCGTGGTGGCCGGTGGACTGATCATCCTGCTGTTCAACGGCATGGTCGCCATGACCCGTGAGGCCGGGCAGCAGCAGACGATCCTGATCAAGTCGCTCTCGGCGCGCCTGATCGACGCGCTCCAGGCGCTGAAGCCGATCAAGGCCATGGCGCAGGAAGCCCAGCTTCAGCCCATCCTGGAAGCGGAAACCCGGGAACTGAACGAGGCACAGCGGCGACAGGTCGTGGCGTCGAGCACGATGGCGGCGTTCAAGGAGCCCCTCGTGGTGGGAATCCTCGCCCTGGGGCTCTTCCTGGTTCTGACCCTGACGGGCGTTCCCTTCTCCGGTCTCCTGGTCATGGCCTTCCTCTTTCACCGCCTCGTGGGAAAGATCAACAGCCTCCAGAGCACGTATTCCTCCATCGCCGTCAGCGAGAGCGCCTTCTGGTCGCTTCGACGCAGCATGGAACTGGCCGAGGCGGAGCGGGAAAACATCGGCGAGGGCCTGCCCGCACCCTCTCTCGAGCGAGGCATCTCGCTGCGGGACGTGAGGTTCGGGTACGGGGACACCGACGTGCTTCGTGGGGTCACGCTGGATCTCCCCGCGGGAAGCTTCGCGGCGATCGTGGGGCCCTCGGGCGCGGGGAAGACCACGCTGGTCGACCTCGTCATCGGGCTCTATCGCCCCCGGGAAGGCGAGATCTACATCGACGACGTGCCCCTCGGAGAAATCGACATGATCGAGTGGCGTCGTGGGATCGGGTATGTGCCCCAGGAGATGCTCCTGTTCCACGACTCGATCTACCAGAACGTGACGCTGGGAGACCTGGCCATCGACCATGCGAGGGCGGAGGAGGCGCTCCGAAAGGCGGGTGCATGGGAGTTCGTCGGCCGGCTGCCCGCGGGCATCGACACGGTCATCGGCGAGCGGGGTGCCAAGCTCTCCGGGGGGCAGCGGCAGCGCATCGCGATTGCCCGAGCTCTCGTCAGGCAGCCGAAGCTCCTCATCCTGGACGAAGTCACCACGGCCCTCGACCCGGCCACCGAGGCCGAGATCTGCGAGACGCTGGGCGAACTGCGCGGAGAGGTGACGGTCATCGCGATCTCGCACCAGCCCGCCATCACGCGCGTGGCGGACAGGGTGTACCGGATCGACGAGGGGCTTCTCCTGCCGGTCGAGCCGGAGACCGTCTACGCCGGGGCCGTGCGGAGCTGACGCGCCGCCGTCGAAGGGTCATCGCTCCTCGACCGTCCTCCCCTTCATCGCGTCGCGGGCATAGGCCAGCAGGGCCTCGGGAAGGTGCAGTCGCGCCCGCAGCTTCAGCATGCGGCGGTCCAGCGTCCAGTCCGGATCCATGCGCGCCGCCTGGCCCAGGAGGTGACGGCTGGTCTGCCGATCCGTCGGGGCGGATGACACGGCCAGGGAAAAGAGCGACCGGCAGATCCGCCTCCGAAGTGCCGTGACGGTGGCGCGATCCTCCACGCGGCCTGCCTGCCCGACCACATCCCGCAGAATGGAGGTACCCTGGCGAGCGGCCTGGATGCCGGGCGCCTCGGTTCCGCAGTAGAGTTTCCGCACCACGCAGATATCGTCGAGGGCAAGCGGGCGGGAGAGGTATTTCGTCAGGAGACGCTGCGTGACCGTCAGGCTGAGTCGCTCCCCCGCCTGACCACGCCTCCGGGTGGTCGCGCCGTCGTGTCGCCGGTAGCGCACCAGGGGGACGTCCGAGTTGGCAAAGCGAGCCGAATCGCGAAGACGCGACCAGAGTTCGTAATCCTGCGCGGTCCAGAAGGTCTCGTCGTAGCCTCCGGCCGCCCGCACCAGCCCTGCGCGGAAAACGGTCGTCGAATGGGTGAGACAGTTGCTGAACAGAAGCTCGGCGCGGATCTGTGCGTCCTCGGTGGGGGGACGGAAGCTGTTCAGGAAGTTGCCATCGACGTCCACCTTGTCGAAGGCCGAGGAAACCACTCCGAGTTCGGGTCGATCGCGAAGGAGCCGAAGCTGCGTCTCGAGGTAGTTCGGGGCGTAGATGTCGTCGGCGTCCGCGCGCGCCACGATGGGTGCACGGCAGAGCAGGAGCCCTCGATTGAGGGACGCCGAGAGCCCGCGGTTCGATTCGTTGCAGAGAAGGCGGATGCGGTCGTCCCGCTCGGCATGCTCCTGCAGGATTCGGAGGCTGCCATCGGTGCTCCCGTCATCGACCACCACCATTTCGAAGGCCCGAAAGGTCTGCGAGAGCAGCGTGTCCAGGGCTTCCGGGAGGTGGGCCTCCCCGTTGTAGACACTCATCAGCACATTCACGACCGGGGTTTCCGGCCGTCTTCCGGGTTCCGGGTTCATGTGGCCGGGAGGGTCGGGGGGGAAGCGTCCGCTGGTCCGCCGGTCTCCGGGGGATCGGCAGCTTCTCCCGGGGGCTGCAGCCCCAGCCAATTCGGGAGGTGCGTCCCGAATCTTCGCATCTCAGGCATCAGGCTCTCCGGCGGGAAGGAAACGAACGCGGAGAGATGATAGGGATGTTCGGCCCCGGCGCAATCCCGAGACCCTGACGTGCGGGTCTGACCGCGCCCGGCGTTCTCCCGTGCGGCGAGGGTTGATCTCGGTTCCGAAAGGGCTGAAATTGCGGGATGGGGTTTCCCGATTTTCGCTCCCCGTCGTGGAGCTGAACGGTTCGGCGGAGGGGTCAAGGGCATGGAAAAGCTGGCAGATCGGCAGCGGGTCGCATCGCTTCCCATCCTTCTCGAGCGCGATGTCTTCATGCGCACCCTCATCAGGGAACTGGCGGGCACGCTGGAGGATGTGGTGGGCCTCGACGAGTCGTCGGGGTTCGTCAGCGTGGTGGGACAGCGCGTGGGAGAGGCCATCAACAACGAGTACCGGGCGGCCCTCGACACCTCGGAACTGTCCGCGGACCAGGTCGCGGAGGTGCTCGTGGACCTGAAGCGGCGGATCGAGGGGGATTTCCATGTCATCGAGCAGGACAGGGAAAGGATCGTGCTGGGGAATCGTGCCTGTCCCTTTGGCGACAAGGTCCTCGGACGCCCCTCCCTGTGCATGATGACCTCCAACGTCTTCGGCGTCATCGCCGCCGAGAACCTGGGGTACGCGAAGGTCGTCCTCGAGGAGACCATCGCGGCGGGGGCGCCGGGATGCCGAGTGGTCGTCCACCTGAGGCCGACAACCGAGTCGGAAGCCGCCATCGGGCGTGAATACCACGGTGGCTGACCTGGGGCGCCCGGAGGAGTTCTCACGTTTTGCAGACCTGCTGCCGGAACCCATGCTCCTGGTGGGGGGCGACGCCGTGGTGCTGGCGGCCAATCCGGCCTCCGCAGGGCTCCTGGGGGGGATGTTCGGCCGGGAACTTGCCGGGAGGCGGATCCTCGAACTGGTGGACCAGGATGCGCAGGCCGTTACCCAGTGGCTTCGTGCCTGCTCGCGCAGCAGGGCACTCCTTCCGGGTTCCCTGAGGTTCCGTGGCGAAACCGGGCAGGCACTCCACTGCCGTGCCGACGGAGCGGTCCATTCACCCGCCTCGGGGGTGGAGCCGGCGACCGTCCTTGTCCGCCTCACTCCGAGGCGGAAGGCTGCCAACCCCTTCCTCGGGCTGAACCTCCGCATCGAGGAACTCACCACCGAGGTGGGGCGGAGGGTGCGGGCGGAGCAGGCGCTGCGGGGCGAGCGGGAGTGGTTCCGGGTGACTCTCGAGAGCATCGGTGACGCGGTGATCGCCACGGACTCCCTCGGGTGCATCACCTTCATGAACTCGGTGGCCGAGAACCTGACGGGGTGGAGTCGCGAGGATGCGATGGGCCGTCCCCTTGGGGAGGTCTTCGTCATCATGAACGAGTACACCCGCGAGCCCAGCGAAAACCCCGTGGACAGGGTCCTGCGGGACGGCGTCACGGTGGCGCTGGCCAACCACACGATCCTGGTTCGGCGTGACGGGACCGAATGCTCCATCGACGACTCGGCGGCCCCGATCCGCGACGAGGACGACGAGATCGCAGGGGTGGTCCTCGTGTTCCACGAGATCACCGAGCGCCGGAAGCTGGAGCGGCAGCTCCGCATGGCCGACCAGCGGAAGGACGAGTTCCTGGCCATGCTGGCCCATGAACTCAGGAACCCGCTGGCACCGCTTCGGAGTGGCATCGAGATCCTCCGGGTCGGTGCCGGGATTTCGGACCAGGCCGAACGGATCGCCGAGATGATGGAGCGGCAGGTCCAGCACATGACCCGCCTCGTCGACGATCTCCTCGATGTTTCGCGGATCACGCGGGGGAGCATCGAACTGCGCCGGGAATCCGTCGATCTCCTCCCCGTGCTCGAGCACGCCCTGGAGATGGTGGAGCAGCTGAACCCGTCGGGAGAGGGGGCGGAGGTGACGCTGAACCTGCCGCAGGGGCCTCTCCTCGTGGACGGCGACGCCACGCGGCTGTCCCAGGTCTTCGTGAACCTGATCTCGAACGCGGTGAAGTTCACCGAGCCGGGCGGTCGGGTCACGGTGACCGCGGGCCTCGAGGGGGCGCGGCGGGACCGGATCGCGGTGAGCGTCAGGGATACCGGTGTGGGCATTTCGGAGGACGATCTTTCGGACATCTTCGAGCTCTTCGTCCAGACAGACCGCTCCCTGGCCCGAACCAAGGGGGGTCTCGGGCTCGGTCTGCCCGTGGCACGGCGCCTCACCGAGCTCCACGGGGGGACGCTGAAGGCCCGGAGCGAAGGTCCCGGGCGAGGAAGCGAGTTCATCGTGAGGCTCCCCGGCATGCTGCCGGCCGAGGGAACGGACCTGGAGGGCACGCCGTCCGACGAGGCTCGCGACCCGGGGGGGGCTCCGGGAGGCCGCCGCGTGCTGGTGGTGGACGACAACCACGATGCGGCGGAGCTCCTCGGGATGCTCGTGGAGCACTGGGGACACGAGGTCGCCCTGGCCCACGACGGCGTCGAGGCCCTGCAGGTTGCCGCTCGCTTCAAGCCACAGCTCGTGCTGCTGGACCTGGGTCTGCCGCAGCTGGATGGCTACGAGGTTGCGGGGCGAATACGCCAGGATCCGGAGCTTGCGGGGGCCGTGCTGATTGCCGTCAGCGGATACGGTCGAAGGGAGGATCGCCAGCGGACGCAGGAGGCCGGCTTCGACGACCACCTGGTCAAACCTGTGGATCACGAGGTCCTGAAGAGACTGCTGGGTCCTCCCCTGGACTGATCGCCTCAGTCCCCTTCGAGGAAGTACGGACGCACCAGGTCCGCATCGAGGGCATAGGCCGAAGTACCGATCTCCCGGTTCACGATGGTGGTCTCGAGGGTCCCCTCGACCCAGAAGGCGTCCTCGAGCCGGGCCAGGTCGAGCCCCCGGGGATACCGGACGTGGAGCATCTGGTTCGGAGGAGGAGGCGGAAGGTGGAGGCAGGCCCCGAACCAGGGAACGAGAAAGAACTCCGTCACCCGCTGCCTGTCATCGAATTCCAGCGGCACGACGAACCCGGGAAGGCGCACTGCCTGCTGATCCTTTTCGGCGACGACGGCGGTCGACGTCAGGGCCTCGAGGTACCGCCGGCCCACCGGGTCGCGCTGCAGCCGCGCCGAATCCACCTGGTCCGCCTCCGACCCCTCCTCGATGTCGTCCAGCCAGGCCGGAGGGTTCATCAGCGCCTCGAAGTCGGCGCCGGGAAGCAGGTCCATCCACTCGATGCTGGCGTATTCCCGGGGACCTTCGCTCTCGCCCTTCGCCACTTCGCCGCACCCCCCGAGAAGGAAGGCCGCTCCCACGGCGAGGAGAACGCCTTTCGGGAGCAGTGGAGACAAGGCTGGGGGGCGAGGAACCGGTTTCATGAGGGCTCGGAGACGTGAAGACGCGGGAATCCGGAAGGCGCATGCCGTGACCGGCCATGGGCCCG
>REBP01000166.1 GCA_007692665.1 Gemmatimonadales bacterium
GGACGCTGGCTCGCGGTGACGAGCCTGAACTTCGACATCTCGGTCCTCGAACTCTTCTGGACGCTCGCCCGGGGTTTCCACGTCGTGCTGTACGCCGGGGATCGAGGCGGGGAGAGCCCCGGCGAGCGACGTCAGGAGCCAGGGCAGGTGCGCGGGGAAGCGCGACGTGCCGTCGAATCCGGCGGAGAGCCCCTTCAGTTCGGCCTCTTCTTCTTCTCGAGCGACGAGGACGAGGGGCTCGAGAACCGGTACCACCTCCTCCTGGAGGCGGCGAGGTTCGCCGATCGCGAGGGATTCGCCGCCGTCTGGACGCCGGAGCGGCACTTCCACGCCTTCGGAGGGCTCTTCCCGAATCCCTCGGTGACCAGCGCGGCGCTGGCCACGATCACCGACCGGGTGGACCTCCGCGCCGGAAGCTGCGTGAGCCCGCTGCATTCGCCGGTGAGGATCGCCGAGGAGTGGTCCGTCGTGGACAACCTGTCGAACGGTCGGGCGGGCATCTCGTTCGCCGCCGGCTGGCAGCCCGACGACTTCGTCCTGAACCCCGACGGCTTCGATGACCGGATCGATGGCATGTACCGCGACATCGAGACGGTCCGGGCGCTCTGGCGGGGTGACGCGGTAACCCTCCCCAACGGCGAGGGGCGGGCGACCGAGGTCCGGATCCGGCCCCGGCCGGTCTCGAAGGAACTCCCGGTCTGGATCACCGCCGCGGGGAATCCCGAGACCTTCCGCCGCGCCGGGGAGATCGGCGCGAACCTGCTGACCCACCTCCTCGGGCAGACCGTGGAGGAGCTGTCCGCGAAGATCGCCGTCTACCGCGCGGCCCGGTCCGAGGCGGGCCATGCCGGTCGCGGTACGGTGAGCCTCATGGTCCACAGCTGGGTGGGGGCATCCGATGCGGAGGCCCGGAAGGTCGTCCGGGAGCCGATGAAGGCGTACCTGAAGAGCGCCGTGGGGCTGGTGAAGGCCGCCGCCTGGTCCTTCCCGACCTTCCGGAAGACCACGACCATGGCCGACGGGAGCTTCGGCATCGACCACCTCTCCGACGCAGACATGGACGCGCTCCTGGACCATGCCTTCGAGCGCTACTACGAGACCGCCGGGCTCTTCGGCGACGTGGAGCGCTGCACCGGATTTGCCCGCGAGCTTGCGGCCGCCGACGTGGACGAGCTCGCCTGCCTGGTGGACTTCGGAGTGCCTGCGTCCAACGTCCTCGAGGCCCTCCCACGACTGGCCCGGGTAATGCGGGCTGCACAGGCTGCACAGGCTGGGCAGGCTGACCAGGCTGCGCCGGCTTCCCGGCCCGACGGGGGGGGCGTGCAGGGCCTGCACGCCGCGGCAAGCCATGACGTCCGAGGCGACGTCACCGCCGACGCCACCGTGGCCGCCCTCCTCGAGCGCCACGAGATCACGCATCTCCAGTGCACCCCCTCCATGGCCACCCTCTTCCTGGCAGACCCGCGGACCCGGGAGGGGCTCGCACGGCTGGACTGCATGCTTGTCGGGGGCGAAGCGCTCCCTGCGCCCGTGGCCCGTGGCCTCGCCGGCCTGGCGGGCGGGGCGGGCAACGCGGGCGAGCCGCGCACTGCAGGCGCGGGGGGGCACGCCAGGCGCAGCGTCACCCCGCGCATCCTCAACGTGTACGGCCCCACCGAGGCCACCGTCTGGGCATCGGCGCATCCGGTCACCGCCGACGACCCCACGGTCCCCATCGGGCGGCCCCTGGCCAATACGCACCTCGTGATCCTCGACGCGCAGGGGACGCCCCTCCCCGTGGGCGCCCGGGGAGAACTCCACATCGGGGGCCGGGGGGTGGCCCGCGGCTACCTGAACCTCAGCAGGCTCACGGCCGCAAGGTTCGTGGAGCGGGAACTCCCGCAGCCGGGGCGCTACTACCGGACCGGGGACCTGGCGCGCTTCCGCCCCGACGGGACGCTGGAATTCCACGGGCGGCTGGACCACCAGGTGAAGGTCCGGGGCTACCGCGTCGAACTCGGCGAGATCGAGACCGTCCTCGCCACCCACCCCGAGGTCCGGGGTGCCGTGGTCGTGGTCCGGGAGGACGTGCCGGGCGATCGCAGGATCGTGGCCCATGTCCTCGGCTCCGGCGACCAGCTCGAGGTGCGACTTCGGGCCCACGCCGCGAACCGGCTCCCCGAGTACATGGTCCCCTCCTCCATCGTGCTGCTGGACCACTTCCCCCGGGGCCCCAACGGGAAGATCGACCGCGCGGCGCTGCCGCAGCCGGGAGCCGCTCCCGGCAGGGGCGCGGCGCCCTCCACGTCCTGGACGGGAAACGGCGCCCCGGGCCGACCGGGTCCGGATCTCCGGGCCGACCAGGTCGAGGCGGCGCTCCTGGATCTCTGGCGGCAGCTGCTCGGGCGCGACGATGTGGGTCGCCGCGACAACTTCTTCGACCTGGGCGGTCATTCCCTGCTGATGATCCAGCTGCAGGCGGGGGTGGAGGCCCTGCTGGGCCGGAACGTTCCCCTGGTCGAACTGTTTCGCTCCCCCACCGTCGCGGCGCTCGCCGCTCACCTGGTGGAAACGCGGCCCGGCGCCGGACCCCAGGCGGGTGCCCTGCCCGGAGCCGACGTCGTGGACGGCGGGACTGCGAGAGGGCTGGGACGTCGCCAGGCCCTGGCGCGCCGGGGGGCCGGGCCGGGCCGCAGCGGCTGAGCCCCGGGGCCGGCCCGGGGTGGGCAAGTTGCCTCGGCGGACGGGGCCGTCCTACCTTCGCCCGATGATCCACGATGCGAACCCGGCTGCGGCCCCGAACGGTACGACCTCATTCCTCGTCACTTTCCTCCTTGCCCTTGCCCTGGGCACGGCGGGGTGCGGGGACGGGGCGTCCCCTCCTGCGGCCGGCGGGAGTGCAGCCGGCGCCGGCGCGGAGGGCGCCCTGGCTGACGTTGCCGCCGCCGGCACCCGCGACCTGGCGCCGGAGCAGGAGGCCTTCTGGGCCCGGCTCCTGGCCCACTGCGGCCAGGCCTACCCGGGCGAGGTGTCGGACGCCACCCCCTACTACCGTGAGGGGGTCACGGGGCGGCGGGCCGTCATGCACGTCATGGAGTGCTCGGAGGACCGCATTCACATCCCCTTCCACCTCGACGACAACGCCTCGAGAAACTGGATCATCACCCGGGCCGACGGGACGCTCCGCCTCAAGCACGACCACCGGAATCCCGACGGCTCCGAGGAAGAGATCAGCCAGTACGGCGGCGACGCCCCGGTCCCGGGGCTGGCCACGCGCCAGATCTTCCCCGCCGATGCCCACACCACGCGCATCCTTCCCGAGCGCCACGACAACTTCTGGTTCTTCGACTTCGTCGACGACGAGACCCTGCAGTACGGGGTTCACTGGCCCACGGCCGGGCACTCCGTTCGCTTCAGCTTCGACCTTTCCACCCCCGTGGAGCCGCCCCCGGCCCCCTGGGGGTACTGACCGGGCCGAGGAAACAGCACCGGTTCCCTCCTCCCATCCGACCCATCCCTCAACCCTCAGATCGGACTGCCCATGACCCCCGACACCGCGGTTTCGCACGGCCCCGACCAGGTGCCCGTCTCCGAACTCTTCGCCGACCTCGACGCGGAGTTCGCCGGAACCCGTCGCATCCTCGAACGCTACCCCGATGACCAGGACCCGACGTGGGCACCCCACGAGAAGTCCATGGGGCTCCTCCAGCTGGCGGCGCACGTGGCCTCCCTCCCCGAATTTGCCCGGGTGATTGCCAGCGAACCCGAGTGGAACGCCGCCGACGCGCCGTACGTGCCCCCTGCGGCCACGAACCGCGCCGAGCTCCTCGATCTCTTCGACGGCAAGGTCGAGGCGGCGAGGGCGGCCATCACCTCGCTGGGCGCCGACGACCTGCAGGCGAACTGGCGGATGCGAAACGGCGAGATCGTGTACTTCGAGGGAAAGCGCGGCGTGCTCCTCCGCCGCTTCCTCGTGAGCCACACCGCTCACCACCGGGGGCAGCTCACCGTCTACTACCGGATGCTCGGCGTGCCCGTCCCCGGTCTCTACGGCCCGAGCGCCGACGACAGACGGGGCTGAAGCGTGCGCCCCGTGAAGTTCCGCATGCCTCACACGCTGACCCTGCTCTTCTTCCTGATGCTGGCGGCCATGGTCGCCACCTGGATCATCCCGCAGGGACAGTTCGCCACCGAACTCACCGACACCGGGCGGTCCGTCGTCGTGCCCGGGACCTTCGAGGTGTCGGCGGAGCGCAGCTTCCTGACGCCGTGGGACTTCTTCCGCGCCATCCCCCGGGCCTTCGCGGCGGCCCAGGACATCATCTTCTTCCTGTTCATCATCGGCGGAGTGCTGGCCGTGATCCGGGCGAGCGGAACCGTGGACGCGCTGCTGGGCCGGCTCCTGGAGCGCTTCGGGACCCGCCCGGCCATGCTCATCTTCGCGGTGACCTTCGTCTTCGCGCTGGCCTCCTCGGCGGTGGGGGCGTCGGGCGAATACATACCCTTCGTGCTGATCCTCGTGGCCCTCTGCCGCGCCATGCGCATGGACGCCATGGTGGCGGTGGGGATGATCGTGGCCGGGTACGGGATCGGCTACGGCATGGCCTCCTTCAACCAGTACACGGTGGTGGTGGCCCAGGGCATCGCCGAGGTCCCCACCTACTCCGGGGCGGGGCTCAAGCTCGCGCTCCTCGTGCCCTTCGTGCTCATCGGGGTGCACCACGTGTGGCGCTATGCCCGGCGGGTCCAGGATGACCCCACGAAGAGCCTGGTGGGGGATGTGGAGATTCCGGGACTCGAGGAGCAGTCCGGTGCCTACCCGGCCATGTCCGGCGTCCACCTCCTCGTCCTGGGCGGCTTCCTCGCGGCGCTGGGGGTCGCGATCTACGGGATCCGCTTTCACGGCTGGTACCTGATCGAGCTCGGGGCCTGCTTCCTGATCCTGGGCGTCTTCACCGCCGCGGTGGCCCGGATCTCCCCCAGCGAGGTGGCGTCCCGCTTCGTGCGCGGGGCCGGGGACCTCACCGAGACCGCCCTCCTCGTGGGGGTGGCCCGGGGGATCGCGCTGGTCATGGAAGACGGCCAGATCCTCCACACCATCGTCCACGCCCTCTCCGTGCCGCTGAGCACCGTGGGGCCCGAGCTCGCAGCGGTGGGGATGCTGACCATGCAGTCCATCCTGAACCTCTTCGTGCCGTCGGGGAGCGGGCAGGCCTTCGTGACCATGCCCCTCATGGCGCCGCTCGGCGACCTGGTGGGCGTGAGCCGCCAGGTCACGGTGCTGGCCTTCCAGATGGGCGACGGCTTCACGAACATGCTGATTCCCACGAACGCCGTGCTCATGGGCATCCTCGGCATGGGGGGGATCCCCTACGACCGGTGGTTCCGCTTCTGCCTCCCCCTCTTCCTCAAGCTGTTCGCGGCGGGGTCCCTGGTCCTGGTGGTGGCGGTCATGGTGGGCTACGGCTGAGCGCCGGCGAGGGGCGCCCGCCACGCGCTCCGCCGGGCTGCCCGAGGAGCCTCAGCGCCAGTGCGCCTCGATCTCCGAGGCCAGGTAGCGCCAGAGGCGGGGCCGAAGCGGGTGCCGGAGGATCGTGCCCCGGGGGTAGCGCCAGGGCCGGAGCACCTCGTGCGGCTTCGGCTGCCCGTGGAACTTGAGGATCACCGCCTCCGCGAGCGCCGCCGCTGCACCCGCCGCATCCCGGGCCGCACGCTTTCGCAGCCCCTTGTACGAGGCCACCATCCCCTGGGGCCAGAACGCGAGCCGTTCCGGGGCGTTCGCCCTGAACACGGCATCGATGTAGTTCTGGTCTCCGGGGATGTGACCGTGGTAGCGCTCCCCCCGCGCCCAGTCGTCCCAGACGCGCTGCGTGTGCTCGTCGGGGCGGACCCGGAGAACGCTGGAGTTCACGATGGGGTAGTTCCAGTCCGCCACTGCCACCAGGCTCGCCTCCGACGCCTCGCCGAAGGCCAGCAGCGGCGCCATGGGAGCCCGGATCACGAGGGTGATGTCGAGGAAGATGAACGGGGTCTCGCCCGTCACCTCGCGGTCGAAGAGCCGGAGCTTGTTGAAGTATCCCGGGAGCCCCCACCCCCCCAGGTCATGGACCTCCACCTCCGGGTCGAAGCGTCCGGCCCAGGGGCGGTCCGTATAGCAGAGAAAGCGGTGGGGCTTGGCCGTCTGCCGTGCCACCATGCGCCGGAGCCGGTTCACGTAGAGGTCGGGGTACCGGTCGCCGGCCTGCACCGTGATGACCCGGAGGGGCCCGGGCCCGGCGGGTGACGTCACCGGCGCACCGCCGCCACCGCCATCAGCGCCAGTGCTCCGCGACCCACGGCGTGGGGCGAAGCGCCCGCTTCCACGACCCGGACTTCCCGGCAATGGCCTCGTCGGGGTGGGGGTGCCCGTGAAAGACGATGATGCGCGCCCCTTCGGGGATGCGGGGGACCCGGACCAGGCCCAGCGGCCCCTTCCACATGCAGTCCCGCTTGAAGGACCGGCACCACGCGGCGGGCCAGTGCACGAGCTTCCCCCGGCTGTGCACGTGCCAGGAGAGGTATTCCTGCTCGTTTCGGAAGCGCTTCCGGATCATCTCGAAGTCGCGCTCGAACTCCGAGACGATGTCGGGCCAGGCGCCCGCCTCGAAACGGTAGACCGAGGAGTTCCCGACGTAACGTTCCTTCCGGCTCCGGAAGGCCTTGTAGTCCCGGATGATCAGGAACTCGCCCGGGTGCTCGAAGAACGGCGTCAGGTCAGCGACGATGACCAGGTCCAGGTCCAGGAAGAGGGTCGGTCCCTCCAGCGGCCCCGCCGGGGCGGGGAGGGGGGCGTGGAACGTCCCGAGCTTTCGCCACCCCCGCTCGGGAAGGCCGTCGGGGAGGCGAACCTCGGGGAGCGGCGCGACTTCCACCGACGCGTCGATCCCCTCCGCATCCTCCGTGAAACACACGAAGCGGTGGGGAGCCGGGAGGTGGCGGGCCACCATGGAACGGAGCCGGTTCACGTATTCGGGGCCGTACTTGGCGCCCCATTTCATGCAGATCACGTTCATTCCGGAAGATAACGCGGGGTGCCGGGGCGAGTCGACGATACGCTTCCGTGACCTTGCTGTTACCCGGGGTTTGCGGCAGCTTCAGGCGCGCCGAAGCC
>REBP01000164.1 GCA_007692665.1 Gemmatimonadales bacterium
CCGGCCAGGCGGATGGCGGGGCGCATGTAGTCGGAGAAGATCAGGAAGGTGCCGCCGAAGGGGCGCACGCCCCCGTGGAGCGCCATGCCGTTCACGATGGCCCCCATGGCGTGCTCGCGCACCCCGAAATGGATGATCCGGCCGTCGGGGGTGCCGGGAAGGAGCGATTCTGCGCCGTCCAGGTCGGTCTTGTTCGAGGGGCCCAGGTCGGCGGAGCCGCCGACGAGCTCGGGGATCCCCGCGGCCAGCGCGTTCAGGACCTTGCCCGAGACGTTGCGGGTGGCGGCGGGCTTCGCGGTGGCCTCGCCGATGCCCGCGTCGGGCCCGGCACCATAGAGGTCCGGCACGGCGGCGTCCCACCCCTCGGGAAGCTCGTGGGCCATGGTGCGCTCGAATTCGGCCGCCAGCTCCGGGTGGGCGGTTCGGTACGCGTCGAAGCGGGCGTTCCAGTCCGCCTCGTCGCGGGCGCCCCTGTCGCCCGCCCTGGCCCACTCCTCGCGCGCCTCGTCGGCGACGAAGAAGGGCTCCTGGCTCGGGTAGCCGTAGAACTCCTTGGTCAGGCGGATCTCCTCGTCGCCCAGCGGTGCGCCGTGGGCCCCGGCGGTCCCGGCCTTGTTCGGGCTTCCCCACGCGATCTGCGTCTGGAGCGCGATGAGGGAGGGTTGGTCCGTCCGGGAGTTGGCGGCGCGGATGGCCCGGTCCAGCGACTCCATGTCGTTGCCGTCGGCCACCACCTGCACGTGCCACCCGTAGCTCTCGAACCGCGCGAGCTGGTCGGTGGAGGAGGCCAGGTTCGTGGAGCCCTCGATGGTGATCTCGTTGTCGTCGAAGATCCAGAGGAGCTTGCCCAGCCCCTGGTGGCCGGCGATCTCGGCGGCCTCGTGAGAGACACCCTCCATCAGGTCGCCATCGGAGCAGAACACGATGGTCCGATGGTCCACGATCTCGTGGCCGGGGCGATTGAAGCGCGCCGCCATCCACCGCTCGGCCAGCGCCATGCCCACGGAGTTCGCCACGCCCTGTCCCAGCGGGCCGGTGGTGGTCTCGGCGCCGGGGGTGTCGTGGTACTCGGGGTGCCCCGGGGTCACGCTCCCCCACTGCCGGAAGTTCTTGATCTCCTCCAGCGGGAGGTCGTAGCCCGTGAGGTGCAGCAGCGAGTACAGCAGCATGGAGGCGTGCCCCACCGACAGCACGAACCGGTCGCGGTCGAGCCACTGCGGGTTCGCCGGATTGTGCCGCAGGTGGTGACGCCAGACCAGGTACCCCGCCGGGGCCAGCGCCATGGGCGTACCCGGGTGGCCGGAGTCGGCGCGCTGCACCGCGTCCATGGAGAGCACGCGGACGGTGTCCACGGCCAGCCGGAGCGTGTCCGCGTCGGGAAGCTCCAGGGGTCGGTTCCGGGAATCGCTGTCGGGGGTGCGGGGGGCGGTTGTCCGGGCGTGGCCGTTCTGCTGCGTCATGTAGCTACCAGGTTGAGGAGTCGGTCCTGCACGTAGATGATGCGGCGGAGCTCGGCGCCTTCCAGGAACCGGGTCACGTTTTCCTCGGCGCGGGCCGCTGCCAGGGCGTCGTCTTCCGAGGAACCCCTCGGCAATTCCAAGGTTGCACGGACCTTCCCGTTCACCTGCACGGCCACGGTCACCGTGTCCTCGATGCAGAGGGCGGGGTCGAAGCCGGGCCAGTTCGCGCCGCTGAAGATCGAGCCCCGGTTGCCCAGGCGGGCCCAGAGTTCCTCGGCCAGGTGCGGGCAGAAGGGCGCGATCATGGGGACAAGGGCCTCCACCTCGCCTCGCCTCGCCTGCCTGCCGCCTGCACGCACGGCATTCAGGTACTCCATCAGGGCGGCGATGGAGGTGTTGTACCCGAGCTCGGGGAGCTGCCGGGTCACCTGCGCGATGGTCCGGTGCAGCTTCCGCTCCACCGCCGGGTCCGGCGCCTCGCCGGAGAGTTCCTCCACCGGCACCACCGTGTCCCAGAGTCGCTTGAGGAAGCCCCAGGGGCCGGCGATGCCGGCGTCGCGGTAGTCGCCGCCCTCCTCGAAGGGCCCGAGGAACATGAGGTAGAGGCGGAAGGTGTCGGCGCCGTATTCCTCGATGATGGGGTCGGGCACCACCACGTTCCCCTTGGACTTGGACATCTTCGCCCCGTCCTTCACGATGAGCCCGTGGGCCCGGAACCGGGTGAAGGGCTCCTCGAAGTCCAGGTGGCCCAGGTCGTGGAGGGCCATGGTGATGAAGCGGGAGTAGAGCAGGTGCAGCACGGCGTGCTCGTTGCCGCCGATGTACGAGTCCACCGGGAGCCAGGCCTTCGTGATGCCCGGATCGAAGGGGGCGTCGTCCACATCGGTGGACGGGTAGCGGAGGAAGTACCAGGCCGAGTCCAGGAAGGTGTCGGACACGTCGGTCTCGCGGCGCGCGTCCCCCCCGCAGTCGGGGCAGGTGGTCTCGTACCACTCGGCCACCCGGGCCAGGGGGCTCACGCCGGAGTCGTCGGGCTTGAAGTCCTCGACCCGGGGGAGCACCACGGGGAGCTGGTCCTCGGGGACCGGCACGGCGCCGCACCCGTCGCAGTAGACGATGGGAATGGGCGGGCCCCAGTAGCGCTGCCTCGAGATGCACCAGTCGTGGAGCCGGTAGTTCACGGTGAGCTCGCCGGCACCCTTCCCGGCGAGCCACTCCGTGATGGCGCGCTTCGCCTCGTCCACCTCCAGCCCGTCGAAGGGCGCCGAATTCACCATGCGCCCCGAGCCGGTCCAGGCCTCGGTGAGCGGCGTGTCCGCATCCTGTCCCTCGCCGGCCACGACCCTGGGAATGGGCAGGCCGAAGAGGGTGGCGAACTCGAAGTCGCGCTCGTCGTGGCCGGGCACCGCCATGATCGCCCCGGTGCCGTACTCCATGAGCACGTAGTCCGAGATCCAGACCGGGATCGGCCTGCCGGTGGCCGGGTTCACGCAGTGCCCCCCGGTGAAGACGCCGGTCTTGGTCTTGTCGGTCTTCTTCCGTGCTACCAGGTCCGTCTTCGCGGCGGTGGACCGGTAGGCGTCCACCTCGGCGCGCTGCTCGTCCGTGGTGAAATGGTCGACCAGCGGGTGCTCGGGTGCCAGCACCATCCAGGTGGCCCCGAAGATCGTGTCGGGGCGGGTGGTGAAGACCTCCACGACGCCGATTTCGGCGCCTGCCTCGCCGCCGGACCCGCCCCTGGTGACACCCTCGGCCGCGGCCCCGGCGCGGCTGCCGGCCCCGTTCGCATCCGCGAAGCGCAGGATGGCCCCTTCGCTCCGCCCGATCCAGTTCTCCTGGGCCTTCCGCGTGGTGTCGGACCAGTCCAGCGTGGCCAGGTTCTCCAGGAGGCGCGGGGCGAACTTCGAGATGCCGAAGAACCACTGGGCGATGCGGCGCTGCTCCACCGCCGAGTCGCACCGCTCGCAGTGCCCCCCCTGGACCTGCTCGTTGGCCAGCACCGTCATGCACGACGGGCACCAGTTGACCGGGGCCTCCTTCCGCTCCGCCAGGCCGCCCTTGTAGAGCTGGAGGAAGAGCCACTGGGTCCACCGGTAGTACTCGGGCGTCGTGGTGTCGACGGTGTGCTTCCAGTCGAACATCCCCCCGATGCGCCGGAGCTGGCGGGTGAAGTTCGCCACGTTCCGGGGGATCAGGTCCATGGGGTGGAGCCCCATCTTGAGCGCGAAGTTCTCCGAGTGGATGCCGAAGGCGTCGAACCCGATGGGCTCGAAGACGTCCTTCCCCTGGAGCCGGTGGAAGCGCCCGTGCACGTCCGCCCCGGCGAAGGCGTAGATGTTTCCCACGTGGAGCCCCTCTGCCGAGGGGTAGGGGAACATCATCAGGTTGTAGAAGGGGCGGTCCGGGGCGCGGAGGCGGTCGGTGGGGACGACGTTCGTGCCCTCGCGATCCCAGGTCTCCTGCCACTTCGCCTCGATCTCGGAGGGGTGGTACAGGTCGGGAGCGGGTTCGGGGTGGTTCATGCCGCGGGAGACCGGGTTGGTGTGGGTTCGGGGCGGAATCCGGAACCTAAGCTCCCGTGGAGGCGGGACCAAGAGAGCGGGGTCCGATCAGATCCCCACCGGCCCGCGAACCGGCACGCGAGGCTCGTTTTCCCCGTGACCCGCGAGGTCCGCGCGTCTCACCGGCCGGAAGGTGAGATCCACCGCCAGCCAGATCGTCTTCGCCCAGGGGTAGAAGAGGAACGGGGTGGGCACCACGCACGCGATGAGCGTCCACTTGAGCGCCGTCCACGGCACGTCGGGCCACGTGAGGAGGATCCCGGCGAGCGCCCCGGCGCAGATCAGGAGCTCGACGGTGACAAAGTTCACCACGAAGCTCCCGATGAAATAGTCGTCCTCGCCCCGGTCGGTCTTCAGGTGGCACCCGGGGCAGGTCTCCGCCATGACGACCCAGCGGGAGAAGAGTCCACCCGTGCCGCAGTTGGGACAGCGCCGGAGGAGGGCCCTGCCGAGGAGCATGGCCGCCCGGCCCAGGCTCAGTTCCCGGACCACCGAAAGGGCCGGGGGAACGGAGCGGGAGGTGGAGGTGTTCTGCATGGACTGAATATAACCCATCCGACTCCAGAGGTTCACGCCCATGATCGCCATGCTCCTCGCCGCAAGCTTCGCCGCCGCGCCGGTCCCGGGCCTGGTCGCGGAGCTCGCCGACGGACCCGTCGGGATGCAGGCCGACACCCTCCTTCTCACCGTGGCACCCGAGGGGAACCGGGCACGCTACCGGGTGCGGGAACAGCTGGCCCGGCTGGACTTCCCGAACGACGCGGTGGGGGAGACGTCGTCGGTGTCGGGAAGCTTCATGGTGACCACCGACGGTCAGGTCCTCCGGGAAGGGTCACGCTTCGTGATCAAGCTGGCGGACCTCGCGAGCGATGCCGATCGCCGGGACAACTTTCTTCGTCGCAATACCCTCTCCACCGACACGTATCCCGACGCGGTCTTCGTGCCAACGGGCTTCCGCGAGCTGCCGACGCCCCTCCCCACCTCCGGCGAGGCCCGCTTCCTCCTGGACGGGGATCTGACGATCCGTGACGTGACCCGGCCGGTGACCTGGCAGGTCGGCGCGGAGTTCACCGGGGGTGCCGTCATCGGCCGGGCCGAAACCAGCTTCACCTTTGACGAAATGGGGCTCACCGTGCCCAGCGTCGGCTCGGTCCTGAGCATCCGCGACGACATCCGCCTGGAGTTCGACTTCCGGCTCGTGCCGCTGGGGAGCACCTCCGGCGGGGCGCCCGACTCGACGCGATGAAGGAACTCCTCGACCTCTTCGACCTCGAGCCCCTCGAGAAGAACATCTACCGGGGGCAGAACCGCGACATCGGGACGAAGCGCGTCTTCGGCGGGCAGGTCCTGGCCCAGGCCCTGGTCGCGGCCCGCCGCACCGTGGAGGGCGACCGCGAGGCCCACTCGCTCCACGCCTACTTCATCCTCCCCGGCGACCTGAAGGCGCCCATTGTCTACTTCGTCGACACGCTGCGCGACGGAGGGAGCTTCACGACCCGGCGCGTCACGGCGATCCAGCACGGGCGGGCGATCTTCAACCTCTCGGCCTCGTTTCACCAGGCCGAGGAAGGGATCGAGCACCAGGCCGAAGCGCCCGATGTCCCCGATCCCGAAGGGCTCACGCCCGAACTGGAGCGGATTCGGGCCATGGCCGACCTGATTCCGGAGGATGTGCGGGGGGTGCTGACCCAGGACCGGCCGCTCGATTTTCGCCCCGTGGACCCTCCGGCGCTCGTGAACCCGGACCCTGCCGAGCCACTCCGGCGCGCGTGGTTTCGCACCATGGGGCCCCTGCCGGATGTACCCCTGATCCACCAGGCCGCGCTGGCCTACGCATCCGATTACGGCCTGCTGGCCACGGTTCTCCAGCCCCACGCCCTGACGATCCGCGAGCCCGGGCTCCAGGTGGCGTCACTGGACCACGCCCTCTGGTTCCACCGCCGGTTCCGTGCCGACGAATGGCTCCTGTACGAGGTGGACTCGCCGGTGGCCGCGGGCTCCAGGGGGTTCGCCCGGGGGCGGGTCTTCACGCGGGACGGGGTGCTGGTGGCCTCGTCGGCGCAGGAAGGGCTGACACGGATGCGGAGCTGAGCCGGCCTCCCCGAGCCCCGCCTCCCCAGGCTTCTCGCTCAGCCGTCCGACACCCCTCGCAGTGGAATGCTTCGCTCCTCGGTGGGTCCGAGCTTTCCGGGATCGAGTGCCGCCACGGTACTTGCCTGGGGACCTTCGTCTCCCTCCGCGGCGGCGTAGCGAACCTCCGAGCCGATCTCGAGATCCTCGTAGTCCAGGTCCACGAGGGCCGATTCCTGGAAGTAGATCTGACGACCGTCGCGTGACTCCAGGAAACCGTACCGGACTCCGTGGGGACTGGTCAGCAGCTGGTTGACCCGTCCATGCGGCGGCAGGCTGTCGGCCTTCCTGCCCTCGCGCTGTCGATCCTTTTCCTTCCTGAGCAGCCTGCTGCCAACGTCGAATGCGTCCCTGATGGTCTGTTCCAGGGACCGGGGCTCGCCGCCTGCCACGGGCCGCTCGTCGACGACGAGGGTCTTGCCGGGGATGCCGAGATCGAGTCTCACGCGATAATTGTTCCCGGTCTGCCGGTCCGGCGTGTCGTCTGCGACCATGGTCCGGCATGAAACGAGGCGAGGATAGACCTTCTCCAGGCTGTCGATTCCGTCGAGGATCATCTGCTTGAGAGCGTCGGTCGGCTCGATGCTGCGGAACGCGATCTCCGGTGGTACGTCCATTGGGGTTCCTCCCGATCTGAAGTGCGCTTTCCCGGATCCGAAGGTGCAGGGCCCGTGCCACCATGCTGCATGGACGCCAGGTGCCGAGCTGGAGTTTCTCGCCGACGAAATCGACGCCGGGGAACTGCGCCATGCAGCCGGTCAGCCCCCTCCCGCCGGCCGCAGGTCGGCAGCCGGTCCCGGGAACGGAGCCATGCGCCCCCCTTCGGGCCGAAGAACGGGCTCGGCCTCGAGCGCTCGCAGCACCTCCTCGATGGCCCGCTCGAGCTGCGCATCCCGCCCCTTGAAGGTGGCGTGGGGAAGGTTCTCCACGTGGATGTCGGGCTCCACCCCCCACCCC